>PBNY01000073.1 GCA_002723385.1 Oceanospirillaceae bacterium
CTATCGCAGCTGAGTATCCATTTTGAAGGCCGGATTGATGGGTATCTGGATCTGTGAAATTAAGCTGACACAGAACTTTGAACACCCTCCAGGAAGCTGGATACAGCAATTGAATACTGATCAACCAGCATACTGTGCGTATTTACGATTATGACAATTGAAGAACTGATTCTGGCTAAAACTATGTCAGACTTCGGCCAGAAGCGGGCATTCAAAGCAAACTATCAAGCTCAATAACTTCATCTTCCCGCGCAAATTTTTTGGCTAAGAGGTTTTTCTTTACCTTGGCTACATCAGATGTATAAATCACATGAGCAAGACTACTCTTCGCTCGTGTGGATGTAACGTAGAACAATCTTCGCGTACGATCCAAACCGATCTCTTCTCCAGCATCCTGTTTTTTCTGGCTTGCTTTAGAAATTTCCTTCGCGCCAAAATATTGCTCATAAGAAAACAAAAATCCTCCCGCTTCATCATCATCCATAACAACCATAACACGCTCAAATTCGTTACCCTTTACGCCTTGATGGGTTCGAAAAATTGAGTTCCCATCGGCATAGTCTTTGTAGTTTCGGATTTGAAAGAAATCGGTCTCTAATGCCCCAGCCCAAGCAGCAATTTCGCTGTCGTCTTTCTCATCTGATTCTTCTTCAACCTCATTATATTCGGAACCCGATACAAACGACTGTAACTTCTCTGGGATCCTAAGCAGCTTTTGCTCAGAAAGCACTTCTAGAACTTCACGAAAACTAACATCATCATTTGAAATCACACTTCTAAACGCGTGTTCCGCAGCTCTAGCAGGCGAGAGTGGATCATCCTTGTTATCGTTAAGTATGCTGGACTCCAAAAGTGGCGACTTATTGTTTCTCAAGATGGACATAAGGTCGGCACGTCGCTTTTCGCGGCTCGCGTCAGCCAGAGGAAAAACAATGTCAGAGAAAAAGTTCAGCTCGGCATTATCACCTTCAGAAATTCGGTCTTTAATTTTCGGTGATTCTGACAGCCTCTCCCAGAGCTCATCAAACCCGAGCCGACGACTAGCCATTTTATGTTCCAATAATAAAATAGCTGTTTCTTCAGATTTAGTATCTGTCCAATCCAAGTCACCCGTCATCTCTGCCATAACCTTGCGAATTTTTTCTTCAATGTCTTGTTTGACTAGATCGTGATGTGGAAGTAAGAAATATCTTACATAACCTTCTGCAGATCCATCTTTCGCATATTGATTACGGCCATCATCTTCACTTCGAATTTGATTGCCTAAACCAACGATACGCCGCGCTGATCGATGATTCATTTCTTTGTTAAACGTTTTCCAACCGTTTGGCTCAGTCTTACCCAGCTCAACTTCGCCTCCGCCAAAGATACGCTGCATTGAATCTCCGAACAAACCGATAACGATTTTTCCAGATTTAACCTTTTGTAGTTCAAAAAATGCGCTCACTACCTCTTTGTTTGTATCTTGGCTTTCGTCAATGAATATAAAAGGAAACTTATTCACTATTACCTCGGCCATCATTGGTTTTGTAGTGAGAAAGTTTGAGAAGATTTTTAATACGTCCGCGTGCGATAGTGAGTTTTGGGATGAGTTTACGCCGTTTGGGTCGTAAACAAATGTACGAGGTTCTGCTAACCATTTAATTTTTTCATTTAAACGGATAATTGTTCTTTTTCGAGCATCTGAAGCCTTGCCAGCACGCCCACGCCTTTCTTCGTCTTCAACCTGCGCAAGATCAGAGGGAATCGTTTCCAAGTACCACTTTCGAATGTCCTCATTAAAGCCTGCAATAGCCGACCAACAAAAGCTGTGAATCGTTGAAACGGCAAAGATTGCATTTTGCTCGATTCGATCCTTGATTTCGTCCGCTGCGTTGTTAGTGAAGGTCACAACTGCAATTTGTTTTCCTTGACGAACAAAATCACCAGAATATTTTTCTTTTAGAAAATCAAGAGCTTTCTTTAATGAGTACGTTTTACCAGAACCTGCACCCGCAAAAGTTATAAAGCTTTTTCCTGAGCCTGTATACAAACACTCATGGATACTTGCGTCAATACTACTATCATGATCTATAGGTTTGGTCTCTGCAAAATAGAATTCTTCGGACATAGCTTCCCCCTAAATTGGTGGCAAAAGTTGCTTTTTCAGCCATGTGAGGCCATCACTTATATACTCGGGAGGATTGAAGCTGTTCGTCTCCTTATCAGCAAGATGGAAGAGACAATCGAAAGCGAAGTCACCTTTTTCTAAGCCCTTAACATATTCATAGAGTGAATCAGACAACAGCTTACTATCATCTTGATGAGCCGTTTTTGCTGTTTGTAATTTAGGTTTGTTCTGGAAATATTTATTCTCAAAATTCGCCAAAATTAGTGCATCTTCAAAAGTCCGGGATAAAACTTCCTTATCAGTAATTTGTATTGGTTTCTGGTATGCAACATAAAGCGGTGCAGTTTGGCTTATTGTCGCATGTTTTTCTTTGGGCAAGACTACCAAGTCATCCACTGTTTCTTTCTTAGGGTGCCATTTTTTCAAGGTATCGTTATTGGTCTTTTGGCTTGCATTCTTTTGCGGGAAACAAGACTTTCCTGCGTTATCAACTGAATCAAGGTCTGTTAAGACTAAGGTTACTACTCCTAGCTTCTCGACTAAACCTCTGTATTTATGCGTGTGCGCCCCATTCACTTCGAGCATAGATATATATCGCTTCGAAAGTTCAGGGAAATTTTTAGCTATGAATTCTGGAACCAGAAGTCGCTCTGCTTGCCCTTCAACAAAAATCACTCCGTCAGCAAAAAAGATATCACAATGGGTAAGTTTCAAATGTTTTCTTACAAACTGGAGTTCTTCTTTAGGTTTCGCAAACAACTCTGACATATTGGCGATTGATGTGTGATCCATCGCAATGAACTCATCCGCACTATTTCGTCGGAAATACCGTAAATCTTTGAAGTCTATGTTATCAATAATGTGGCTAGAATGTGTGCTGATAACTAGCTGTGTTCGATATTCAGGTTTATCTACTTTAGTTTCTGGATCACGCAAATCCGGGTGATTTCGTAATGTATCGTATGCTTTCGAAACAAATACGCGCTGGACTTGTGCATGAAGGTTTACTTCTGGTTCTTCAAGTAGAACTAGGTGAATTGGCTCTATTGTTTCATGGGTGTTGCTTTCTGCAGATGCTGATTTTCCCTTTCGCATCCATTTATCACGAAACTCTAAAAGCCTAAATGTGAGATATATAAGGTTCTGATAACCAAGACCCAAATAACTTTCAGGAATAAAATCTTCACCCTTATTGTCAAAACGATATCGAACTGACGAGGATTTCTGCAATGCATCTGTGCCACTAATCTTCGCAGAAATTTCAACAGTTGGGTTGCCACCAATACCTGGATTCCCCATGTCCTCCAGCTCTTTTAAAGGCTCTTTAAACTGAGTGTTTAATCTATCGGTGAAATCTGTTTCTAGCTTTTGTTGTTGTCCTAATACTTTGAGGTCATCAGCTTCTGGGAAATCATCTGGATTTAAAATACGTTCGTAATATTCACGGAGTAATTTGTTGAGCCGCTGCTTTTCTGAATATGGCCCTTTTTGATCTGTGTTATCTTCAGCCCCTAATCCTCGTTGCTCGGATATCACGTCTACCCGTATTAACTTTTTTAAAGTTTCAGTTGTGAGAGCCTGCAAGATTTCCTTAGTAGCAGGCTCTGTTTCCGTAGCTGGTTGTGCCTCTTTGCTTAAAATGTAGTGCTTTTGTTTAATGTATTTACTGAAATTTCGACCTTTTTCCAAGAAATCACATAGATCTTTAGGCCACAAGCTTACAGTGCCTCCATGTTTTGACACTACACCTCTCATATCAGCAAACTCTCGACATAATTTGATAATATCGATCACTTCGTAAGTTATACGAACTGAGAGCGCGCCGCCGCACCATTCCAAGTCTGGCAGGATGTCGCGAACCTTGTATGCCTCACTTGCTTCCGCTGTAATCTCGATGTCTAAACTAGGCAATAAAATAGTTAGGGTGCTCGATAGATTCTCTATTTCTTCGCTATCAGGAAATTTGTGTTCGACCTGTTCGCCCAGCTTTTGGATTTCTTTCCAGTTCCGTTTCGATATGTCTCTAAATTTTAGGTTATCTGGACTTTTTAAGAATGTGTGTAGTGCTCCAATACAGGATGTTTTTCCACTATTGTTAGCGCCGACAAGAATAGTTTTTTTATCATCAAGCACTAATGTTACATCAGCCAGTCGTCGATAGTTTTTTAATTTAAAAGAAGAAATTTCCATATAATTAAACGCGTTAAAGCGTACCCTTGTTATATTGAAGTGGAGCTTTCTAGAACGAAGATAACCTCTTTGATGCTCATCCTATCTCTTTTTTCCTTGTTCGAACTCAGAGTTAAGGCTTCAACGTCCGCTTTGGGTTAACAACAGCCAAGACTCCCATTACGACATTCAAGATAACTAAGCGCATTGTTACGTGCAACGGAAATAATTGACTCATCCCTGGGTTTAGCACGAATTGCCTCTCCAAAAAGACAAACTGCCCTCCAAGCAGCGTTGCTTGGTCGAGGGTTGCAAGGGGCTAGGAACTGCCCTTTGCTCATGGGGTGTTGGGGAGCAGGAACGCTCCCTGACTGGGGATTCAACGTCCAGACGTTGATGCATGGTTCGGTGTCGGTGGAGAGGTCACGTCTCCAAGTCTGACGAGTGCTTCAGCGGCGATACGCTGATTGGCAACGACAAGGCTCAATGCCTGAGGTTGCCACAGCATGGGGGATCAAACGGGGGGCGCAGCTATCCCCCTTTGCAAGCGTTTGGCAGAGCCGCTTTTGACCTTCTCCGGGTGCGTAGCCACCGAGAAGAAATCGTCAAAAGTGGCAATGCCAAACACAGCTTGCATCCACTGTTAAGCGGCTTAATCGCTGCGAGTTTTGATGGCGGTTCAGCGTGACCCTGGTGACCTGCTTTTGCGTATTACGGCAGCTCATGCCGAGCGAAGGTATGCGACATAAACCGAACACGTCACAGCTCTAGCCCAAGATAAAGCGCCTTGATTTCATCGGGTAATACACACAGATACTCCAGCGTTTGCGCTTCACTGGCATGACCAAAGGCTTTCATCAGCAGCGCCACCGAAGCGCGGCATGTCACACGTTGATGATAACCCCACGTTTTACGCAAGGAATGTGACCCAAAATTTCCAGCTAGCTCAACATGCTTGCACCAGTTTTTAACCAAACGATTGACCGCAGAGACGCTCAAAGCTCTGCGTCCACGCCGTGATAAAAACAAGGGGGCTTTGGCCTCGCAGCCCTTGGGATGACACGCTAGCCAATTATTAAGCGCGGTAACGCTCACGCGATTCAGCACGATAGAGCGATACTCGCTGGTCTTGGATTGCTTCACCTCCAGCACATCCCCAACCTTAAGGCCGCGCACTTGCCCAACCGTAAGAGACAGCAGCTCATTCGCCCGGTAAGCCGTATTAATCCCTAGCGTAAACAAACACAGATTGCGCGGCTGATCTCGCAACAAAAGCTTGATTTGGCGAATAGCCTCAACGCAGCGAATCGGATGAACTTTAATCGACGAACCCTTCTTAGGATGATTGTCATTGCGACCTTTCGGCATCATACGCAGCACCTGTGATCAAGAATCAGAAGGCAAGCAAGCCGCCAAAAATGCCACGTTCCCGAAGACTGACTTTTATCTGAAACTTGGCATGATTGAAAAATCTCATGTTAATCAAAGGGATAGCAAGAACTTGAGTGCGTTGTCGTGTGCTTTAGGAAACACTCAAGCCCTTGCTGGAACGCAGTCATTATAGCTTTACCAACTTTCAGATATTTTTTAAAGAACTTTTTGATCTATCAGGCGTGTTTTTGGGCATCAAGCTCCGCTACCTCGCCCCGACAAAGCGTCCGCAGCTTTATAACCAAAGATCCACTTTTTTCTTGCGTTTTATTTCAAAGATATGGTAACTGTAAATTAACAATAAATATAAAAAAATATTTGAACAGAGCTAGAGGGTGCAAAGAGGTTACGATGTCTTTGCAGTTAAATGACCTTAAAACCAACTTTTTGGATAAAGTAAAAGTAGCAGCTATTGCCTTGCCGCTGACATTAGCCCCTGCATTTCAAGCGCAAGCAGATGGGGCATACCCAGAGGCAGCGACTATAGAAAAATTAAAAGAACATTCATGCACAGTAGATCAGCCAGTTTATTGGATGAGTGAAAAGTTAGCAGGTCACCCATTAGTACAAAGCCGACTTAACCCTGATCAAATTGTAACGGGCAAAGGTGATCATAAGACTATATTAATCGCATTTCTCGGTGGTGTTCATCACAAAAAGTTCAAGCGAGGAGAGACACTTGATGTAGCTCGTGCAGGAGATAGTTTGGAAGTATCTTATAGTTATTATAAATCTGGTGGAAGTCGCTACCTTAGTCAAGATTCCCATGCTAGGAGTATAGAAAATAAGATGAAGCCAGGCTATTCTTTAGTTGGTGCCTGCGCTTCACAAAACACGTTGGCGCTTAATCACAATTAACCTAAATTGAAAGCTGAGCACTTGCTCCTGAATGAGCAAGTGTTTGATTATTAAGTATCGCAGTACATTGTGGATCAGATTCAATTTTACTGGGATAATCAGAATCTTGATTGATTTTATCAAGGTAAACCTGCATCAACTCAGCAATTTCGGCGCCAGACTTACCTTCTTTTTGATATTCAAGCGCTTGGAGCTTAAATTGCTTAACGCTTAAGTCTTCTGTAAGTGCGCTTTGATCACTATCTAGTTGCCCGGCACGTTCAGTGATTAGGTTCAAATATTCCTTAATATCTTGTTTAGTTGAAAGCTGAGCAAGATCAACGCCGGTTATGTCGGCATGCTTTCGAAGTTCATTTAGCATTTGCTCTGGAGAAATCTCTCCGAAATCAAGCGCCATATGTTGACTTTCGAGCTCAGAAAAAATTTCTTTTTGCTTTTCAAATTCCGCAAGCCTCGCTGTGTCGCGCTCAACCTCTTGAGCTAATCGGTCATATTCTGCCTGTAAATCGTCTTTTATGCGTGTGCGGCTTTCTTCTGTGACAATGCCGTTTTCATCGACATAATCTTGTGCGTCAAGCTTAATATTATGTTCTTCTTCTAATGGTTCAAAATGTTTTTGCAGTTGCTTTGTTGTGAGGCCGTCAAATTCACCCTTATCAATACGCCCTATCATCGCCTCAATAGCCTGCATGGTTTTTTCATTTTCTGCAATTCTAGCCTTCAGATCGTTCATGAGCTCATCAAGCCGTTTGATGAAATCGTCTAGTGCCTGAAGCTGGCGGCGTAGCTCCCTTTTCTTTTTATCTTTTTCGTCGCTTTCTTTATAGTGAGCGACTTGCTGGGCGATTGTAACGCCTGCACCTTCAAGACGACGACCATTCAAGCTATTACCTGTTGCTTCGGCGGCTTCCATAGTTACGCGAACAGTATTATTTGCGTCTCTAGCGGTTTCTTCTGCTGCGGTTTTGTGGATGCGAGCAACATGATCTTCTGCTGCTCCTTGTATTGGTGCGGTATTATTACTGTTAGATGATGGCGTAGCCGTGCGTATGCCTCCCGCTGGTGCGGGCGGAGTGTACTCTTTCGATATGTCGTTATTACACGCGTTGAAACATGCACTTAAGTTACTCAATTGAAATCCCCATCCCAAATTTTTTGTTTTTCTTTTATTGTGAAGAGAAATGATTAACAGCTCGTTAACGCAGCAAAAAAGATCGTATTTTTTATGTTGATAGTGTCTGGCTGAAAAATAATGTCTGACGTTAACTATTTGTTAAGAGTTTACTGATAGATTGGTTTTTGTAAGCACTCCATGCTTACGCGAACTTTTATGTTCACCTGTTAAACTATAACTCCCGCCTTATGGCGGGATTTTTTTATGGCTGTTTTACTGATTCATGCGTTAAGCTGGCTATTTTTTATCAAATTTTGACAAAAATAGTAATAATTGGCAGTTTTAAAGAAAAGGAGGTCTTTATCATGCCAACAATCAGCATTGATCTGGGTGATCATTTCACAGGCTTTATCAATGATCTTAAGTCCAGCGGTCGCTATCGCAATGCCAGTGAAGCGGTTAGGGCGGGGCTGCGCTTATTGGAAGAACAAGAAGCGGACTATCAGGCCAAGCTTGAGGCGTTGAGTCACGCTCTGAAAGAGGGTGAATAGAGCAGAGAAAATCAGCTCAGCCATGAAGAGCTGATTGCTCAAGCGAAAACGGGATTGCATGACGCTTAGCATGAACGTATGGATGCTGTTCGGCGTATTCAAAACACAATAATTTCAAGTGAGCCATTGGCTCACACCAATGAGTTTCTTTCGCTTTACAGTGAACACAATCAGTATTTTTAGAAAAGATAGTCTGACGAGCCTTCATTGTGTCATGTTTTTAACGTTAAAAACTTGTAAATAACTGGCAAAAAGTGCTAGCTTGAATAATAAGGAGGTGCGTATGAACGTTGCTCAATCCATACAAAATGCGGTAGCAGTAATGCCAGCCGGTCAAATTTTTGGCTATGACGCTTTGCCTGATTACGGTCGGTCTCCGTCGGCTGTCATCAAGGCGGTTAGTCGCATGGTCAAAGATGAAAAGCTGTCGCGTTTTGCGAAGGGCAAATTTTTCGTGCCTCAAAAAGGGCTGATGGGTAACCGAAAACCCTCTGACGGCGAGCTGATACGCAGTGTTTTGTATAAAAACGGATCGCTTCGCGGCTATGTGAGCGGGTATGCGCTGTTTAATCGTTTGGGGTTAACAACACAAGTTCCCAAAACGATCGTTGTTGCGGTCAATGGGGGGCGTCAAATCAAGGATTTTGGACGTTTATCCATCCAAACCGTACCCGCTCGCGCAATTGTATCTGAAGCTAATGTGACGCTCTTGGGGTATCTGGATGTTTTAAAGGACATTAAAACGATACCCGATACAACAGTCTCTCAGTCTATGAGCCGTATGGTTCTGCTGATCAAACGGTTGACGCCTCAAGAGAAACGGCGTCTTGTTGCGTTGGCGTTAGAGGTTTACCCGCCGCAAGTCAGGGCGTTACTAGGCGTTATGAGTGATAAAACTGATCTACCTGATGCGCAGCAATTAAAGCTTTCCTTGAATCCAACAACGGTTTACAAATTACGGATCGAAGCAGCCGATTGGCCAAATATGAAAGATTGGAATATTCGCTAAATGGATTTGCATACACGCACTGATGAATTTCTGGAACTGATCACGTTCACAGCGGATGAGACCGGCTTGCCAGAAATCTACATTGAAAAAGACTACTGGGTTACTCGGGCACTGAAATGCCTGGCAGAATCCGATCTGGTTGATGACGTCATTTTCAAAGGCGGTACATCCCTTTCAAAAGCCTATCGTTTAATCGAGCGTTTCTCTGAGGATGTTGACCTTGCTGTTTTTGCAGGGGAACGCAGTGGCAATGCGTTGAAAAAGCATATTAAGGATGTGGAGAACATCGTTAATAAAGGGCTGTCGTCTGTGGACAGCCCGAACAATAGCAAAGGTGGTAAATTTCGGCGCACGGTGTATGAATATCCTCGAACTCAAGCAAGTAACGACTTTGGTCAAGCTTCTCCACATTTACTCTTGGAGATCAACGCATTTACAAACCCAGAGCCCCATGAAACCCGCGAATTAAACAGCCTGATCGCTGAGGCTCTGGAAAAGAAAGAGCGCCTTGATTTGGTTTCACGCTATGGACTTGAATCTTTCACAATCAATGTTCTTTCAGTCAGGCGCACACTGACTGAAAAATTATTACGAGTTATCAAGGCCAGTTATGCCGATGATCCTGTCTCGGAGCTGTCAACATACATACGCCACCTTTACGACATTACGATGATTTTGCGCGATCCTGATCTGAGGATGTTTATGGAAGGCGAAGAGTTTCTTCCAATGTGCCAGCGCTGCATTGAGGACGATAAAATCGGTAATTTTTCTAATTCAGGATGTTTGGATCATCCCTTATTGAGTGCGCCCTTGTTCTCTCATTTTTCAGAATGGCAGGAACAGCTTAATACCGTTTATACACGAGAGTTTGCCATGCTGGTCAATGGTGGTTTACCAGAGTTTGATGAAATCACCCAAGCCGTTGACGATTTGCAGCAGTTCCTGGCTACCGTTAGTGCTAACTGACCTCCCTAACGTAAAGCTGTACGCTCTTGCTGCGCCTGCGGGGTGAGACCTGTTCCTCCAAAACGCGGCGGCGAATGTAACTCGCCAAACTGGAGCCTGCTGCCAAGCGCACAAGCAAAGCTCGCTCTTCTGGGGTAAAGCGGATCGACAGGGATTTGTCTTTGCGGTTGGCAGTAGGCAAGGCAGCGGTCTCCAAGGTTTGGAAACAGCCTAACGGGTTGAAATCGGGGAATCGGGAAAGAGAAGGGGGAATGGATGCGCTCCACTCCCCCATTCTTAGTCTATTGTCAGATCGACTTAAAAGGGTTGATGTTTGGGAACGATCTTCCGTTCTTCCCCATCGTGAAACTCATAATAATTAAGCCAACCATCCAGCGTTTCGATCACATCACCGGGGTTGATGTCCTGCTGTTGCTGGTTGAATTGGTCGGAACAGGACGCCGCATTTGGGGCTTCAAAATCGGGAGAATCAGCGTAAAAATAGTTCGATGCTTCTCCTGCTCGTTCCACCAAATATCAAACCCCAGGTGATTCATTCACTTGGGGTTTTTTATTGCCCGGAAATCCAAGTCTCAGCTTACTCAAGCGTTGAGAGATAGCGTTGCAGCTCGCTGATTTCCTGTTCCGTAATTCGCCCCACCAGGAAGTCCATCAAACCATTCCCGCGATCAATAAAGTTGCCGTTCAGATCCAGATCATTTGGCCCTGGAATCGGCTCCAGATCACTTCCATGGCAATCAGAGCAGCCATATTTCTGCTTGAACAGGAATTCTCCCCGCGCAACCGGATCGGTCATTTCCGCCGGAATTTCCGGGTAGCGGTCGTCATCAGGTTCGGTTGGGGCAGGATCAACCAGCGCCGCATCACAATGAATGCCTTTGGTCTGGATCAGGTTCTCATACCGCTTGTCAGTCAGGGTTCGAAGGAAGCACACCATGGATTCAACTTCCTGATCGTCCAGCGCCTTGCCGATTTCCAGCAGTTCCTGGCTGACGGTTTCAGGGAATTCAGCAGTTTCCCACGGCAACCCGGTTTCCGGGTTATTGACCCGCTGTGGATTGACAAACTGGTCGTAAAACTCGATCACGGTTTTCAGGTCACGGTGTACGCCGTTGTGCATGTAAGGTTCGGTTACGGCCACGTTGCGCAAGGTGGGGGTTTTGAACTTGCCCTTATCAGACTCCTGATCAATCTGTGGATTCAGGTACAGCCCGGCGTCTTTCTCCGTTACGCCATTGAGCACCCGAATCGCTGTGTTCTCCGGCACACCAATGTTGTGATACTCATAGCCGCTGAAGGTCTCCCGACGGTTCAGAACCGGGTCAGCTTCATCGTGAAGCTGATGGCAGATGGAGCAGTTGGTCAGACTGGAGAAGAACAGGGTTCGGCCTGCTGCTTCTTTTTCGCTCAGCTCGTACTCCCCTGCCAGAAAGCGGTCGTATTTTGAGTCAAACGGCGCAAACAGATCGGTCTTCTCGAAGCGGCCAATGCTGGTCGTCATCGCCAGATAGGCGTCATCGACACTATCAAAAACGTTTTCATCGAACAGCAACTGAAACGACGCAACGTACTTGTCGTTTTCCAGCAAGCGCTCGACCACCGTCGCCTTGTCCGGCATGGCCATCTCAAGCGGATTCAGTGGCGGGCCACCCGCCTGACCTTTCAGATCGACTTCACGGCCATCATGAAACTGCCCGCCAATCGCTCCCTGGTAATCGGTGAACTCTCCGTGAGGGTTGTGACGCTGACGCGTTGCGCTGGCTTCAAAGTCAGGAACAAAAGACGCGTATGCCGCTGTCGGCGCGTTACGATCACCAAGCGATTGCCCATCATCCCCCAGCGATACCGCACTAATCTGGTTGTTGGCATCCAGCCGATCATCAATGAATGCATGATCCGGGTTGTGGCACACAGCGCAGGACTGGGTGCGATTCAGTGACAGATTGGGATCGTGAAACAGCGCTTCCCCCAGATCCTCGACGGAAGCAAAAGTGACCGGTGTTTCGTCATCCGGGTTTTGATCAATCGGTGTTTGATCGTCTGGTTGAGACGAAGAACTGGACGAACCACAGCCACCGCACGCGACAAGCCAAAGACAGGGCAAAATCAGCATCAGCCTTTTCATAAGCCAGCTCCCGAATAAAAACACATGTGAACATCGGGGCCATACTATTGAGTATTAAGTCAGTTTCACTGATTCAGGTCAGATGCCGCTTGGCTTTCATAAAAGGTTCATGCCCACACAGATATATAGATCCGGCCCGGTTAGTGCCTGATGCCGTCAATTTGCTGACACAGCTTTTCAATTTCCGGCAGGGTTCGTGCGGTCATGCGATGCACCTTGTCGGCGTCCGGATGAAAGATGGCGTTGTTTTTTACCGCAGGTATCGACGGCCACTGCTGCCAGTTGATGGCATCCGGGCTGTTCTGGCTGTGTTTGGACGGTTGGATGATCGCCTGGGGCTGGCTGACCAACACCTGTTCCAATCCCACGTGAGGATAGTCGTCGATGCTATCGGCGAAGGGGTTTTCAGCTCCGCATAATTCCAGTTGCTGCTGAGGCCACGCGTTGCCTGCAACCGTGGTTAAGGGCCGTGACCACAGCTCGTAAAATACCTTAACCGGTCGCTTGCCAGCATAGCGATTGCGCAGTGTTGAAAGTGCTTGTTCATAGGCGCTGGCCTGATGTTCAGCCGCTGTTTGTCTGCCAGTCAGTTCTCCGAACTGGCGCAGTTCTGCGGCCACATCGTCCAGGGAGCGGATATCCGAGTACACCACCGGCAACTGATATTTTTTCAAACGCTCAAGATCAGATACCGGATTGCCGGTTTTCCAGGCGATGACCAGATCCGGCTGCATTTGCAGGATTTTCTCCACCTGAAGACCGGCGTAGGAACCCACCACTGGAATCGATTTGGCGGCTTCCGGGTAGTCCGAATAAGCCGTGGTGCCAATGACCTGATCACCCGCGCCAATGGCGTACAGTTGCTCAACAATATGCGGCGCCAAGGCGATGATTTTGAGCGACTGCTTGTCTGTTTCGGCCACGGCGCTTGCTGTCATCAGGCTGATGACCAGCCCCAGCAGTGCCGCCGTGATGCGTTGATCAAACCAAAACCGGATCACCAATCGACTCCTTTGCGTGCCTTGATACCTTCTTCAAAGGCATGCTTGACCGGATTGATTTCGCTGACGGTGTCCGCCAATGCGATGACGTCCGGATGACAATTACGCCCGGTAATTATCACGGTCTGGTTGTGTGGCCGTGCGGCCAGTGCCGCCACCACCTCTTTCACATCCAGATACTCGTACGTCAGCATGTAGGTGATCTCGTCCAGCAGCAGTACTTCAATGCTGTCATCCTCCAGAAACGCCTTGCTGGCTGCCCAGGCTTTTTCAGCAGCGGCGATATCCTTGTCCCGATTCTGGGTTTCCCAGGTAAAACCGGTGCCCATGATTTCCACCGGAATGCCCAGTGTCAGTGCCAGATCACGTTCTCCACACGGCCAGGTGCCCTTGATGTACTGCACCACGGCAGCTTTGATGCCGTAGCCCGCTGCACGAAAGATGGTGCCGAATCCGGAGGTCGATTTACCTTTACCATTCCCCGTCAGAACGATCAGGGTACCGCGCTCTTGCTGAGCCCTGGCAACACGTTCATCCACCGCGGCCTTGGTTTTTTTCATCCGTTGTTCGTACTGCTGATCCGTTTCTTTGGTCATGCTGATACCTCGCTGCTGGTTCTGGTTCGAGACATCAAACCGGAGCCAGGAATTATTCGTTTGTCGTCGTGGGACAGGTGGCGCTCAAGAACCGGCTGGACGCTGGCAGTAAGACAGAATCTGCGGCAAATCCAGATGCCTGCTACAGGCTTTGGCCAGACGATCCAATGCCTGTTCCTGACGGCTGTCGTAATTGGCCTGAATATCCGTGTTGGCCCCCGCCCATGCCAGAATCTGTTGCAGCGCTTCCGGAGCATCAAATACGCCATGCAGGTAAGTGCCTGCTATCTGGTTATCGTCGCTGATACAGCCATCCGGTTGAGTTTGGGCATGGGAGTTCAGGTAAGCAAAAGCACGAGGTTCGGAGTGATCCGGGCCTACGTACTGGCTGCGGCCCGCGTGGATTTGATAGCCACTCACTGGAACTCTGTCGTCAGAATCGCCAAGCAGCAATTCACCTGAATCGTTGGTCAGGGCTTTCTCGGCATCAAGCCGGGTGGTGATGGGCAGATAGCCAAGGCCTGCGCTGGTTCCGGCCTGACCTTCGATGCCGTCTGGATCTTCAATCTGCTCACCTAACATCTGATAGCCGCCACAGATACCCAGTACCTTGCCGCCATAACGCAGGTGTCGGGCAATATCGTCAGCCCAACCGCATTCCTTGAGTAACGCCAGATCGGCGCGGGTGTGTTTGCTGCCGGGCAGAATGATCAGATCCGCTCCCATCAGACTGTCATCTCGACCAACATACGTGAGATCGACCTGCGGATGCTGGCGCAGCATATCGAAGTCGGTGTGGTTGCTGATGCGGGAGAACACCGGCACCTTGATACGCAGCCGAATATCGTCACGTTGGAGGCGCTGCTCAACCGCAATGGCGTCCTCGGCGGCGGCATCCAGATTGGGAATCCAGGGCAGTACGCCCAGCACCGGTTTGCCAGTACGCTCCTCAAGCCAATCGAGACCGGATTTCAGCAGAGCGACATCACCACGAAACTTGTTGATCACAAAACCCTTGATTCGGTTTTGCTCGCTTGGAGAGAGCAGGTCCAGCGTGCCGACCAACTGGGCGAACACACCGCCACGGTCGATATCGGCGACCAGAATCACCGGGCAATCCACTTCTTCAGCGAAGCCCATGTTGGCGATGTCCCGATCACGCAGATTGATTTCTGCCGGGCTGCCTGCGCCTTCGACCACAATGAGTTGATAGTCTTGCTGCAGTCGTTGATGCGACTCCAATACCGCTTTCATCGCCGTGGTTTTGTAGTTGTGGTAGGCCACGGCTTCCATATCCGCAACCGGTTTGCCGTGAATAATCACCTGAGCGCCGGTATCGGTGTTGGGTTTGAGCAGCACCGGATTCATATCCACCGTCGGTGCCTGACGCGCTGCTTTGGCTTGCAAGGCCTGGGCGCGCCCAATTTCTTTGCCATCGGCAGTCACAGCGCTGTTGAGGGCCATATTCTGGGGTTTGAACGGAGCCACGTTCAGGCCCCTATCGGCGAAACAGCGGCACAGCCCGGCCACCAGTAAACTCTTGCCCGCGTCGGACATCGTGCCCTGAACCATAATCGTGCCCTGAATCATGCGAGCCCCCTGGCCCATAACCGCGTACGGTGAATCATGCTTAGACATCCTTAATTCAGCTCAGGACGTTCACTGGCTGGCAACCCAATAAAACGCACAACAGGAACGGCTGCATCGTGGTCGGCAATTTCAATACGGGTCAGGCTGGCGTAGCTGATGTCCAGAGAGGAATACCAGCGGCCATCGCGCCAGTCGCCGGGTATCAGTTGGGCAATAAGCAGTCGGATCACCGCGCCATGGCAGACGATCAGAGAGTGTTTGCCCATCAGTTGTGGCAACAGCCGCTGCCAGCATCGGCCCACTCGCTCGAACGCCTGGTCAAGCGGTTCTCCATTGGCCGGAGTATGATTCACCGGGCTGTTCCAATAGGCTTCAACCTGTGGCCAAACACCCTCTCGCCGGTACAGCTCATCGAACGGTACGCCGTCCCAATCACCAAAGCTGACTTCCTGCAGGTCGTCGTCGATTTGGCAAGGCAGTTGGTGTCGTTCGGCATAAGCCTGGGCAAACCGTCGGCAACGTTGCCGGGGCGAAGTGACAACCTGCTCTGGCGACAGGTTTCGAACCGCACGCCAGAGCTGCTGCTCACCCTCTTCAGAAAGCGCAACATCGGTGTGGCCATTCAACGCCGCCGGGCCTGCCACCTTGCCGTGGCGTAGCAAATCAATGCGGGTGGTCATGACCCCTGCTCCTGAAGCGTTAACGACTCATGATTTTTTAACGGCTCATGAATTTTTAACGTCATAGGCAACCCGGCGGCCACAAACGTCACCTGATCCGCCACCTGAGCCAACGCCTGATTCAACCAACCGGCCTGATCCACAAACACGCGACTGACTTCGCCCATGGGGACGATGCCAAGCCCCACTTCGTTGGCGACCAGCACCAAATCTGATTGGGAGCGACCACCGAACTCGCCAACGGCCTCAACCAGAGTTGAACGCATCTGCTCAACATCCTGATCAGGCCGGTGATAGAGCTGGTTGTTGAGCCATAGTGTCAGGCAGTCGACCAGCACGATTTGGGCGTGTTTCTGCGCTGCTATTTCCTGTGCAGCTATTTCTTGTGCAGCTATAGCACCCAGATGATCAGCCAGTGTGAGCGGTACTTCAGACAGCAGCCAATCACTCCCCCGCTCCTGCTGATGACGCTGAATGCGTTCTGACATTTCGTCATCGAAGGCCTCGGCGGTGGCAATAAACTGCTTCACCACCGCTCTCTGCTTGGCTCGTTGATTGGCCCATTCCAGCGCAAAACGGGATTTGCCCGAACGTGCTCCGCCCAGGATCAGGTGAATCACAACAAGACTCCCGCGATGGATACGGTATCCAGCCAGCCCTGATTCGCCGCCAGCAGCAATGAGGCATAAATCCCCAGTTCCTGAATCTGCTGAGCCGCGCCGAGACTGTCACCGGTAAAGCCACGGATGTGCTTGTGCATCCAGTGCTTCAACAGCCAACGCAGCACCAGTGCGGTGGGAATGACCACCAGCCATGCCGTCCACGGCAACAGGATCAGCCCCGCAGCCCCCAACGTCAGAATCTGGCTCAGCATGGGCATCGACAAGGGTTTGGCCAACGGGTCACTTTTGCTTTTGCCGGGAGCGGAAACGTAAATCAGATCCTGTGCGTGCGACACGGCTAACGTACGTGAGAGCGGATAGGCCACTAACAGGGCACCGATCAACAGCTCGGACTGGTAAGAGAGGGACCACCACAACGACAACTTTGTCATCAGCGCCACAAACAGAGCCGACGAGCCGTAGGTACCAAGCCGGCTGTCTTTCATGATGGTGAGTTTGCGCTCGACGTCGAAGCCACCGTAAAAACCGTCAAAACAGTCGGCCAAGCCATCTTCATGCAGAGCACCGGTCAACAACAGACTCACGCCCAACATCAGGCACAGGGTCGGCAGAGAGCCCAACAGAGGCGATAGCGCCAGCCAGAACAACGCCAGAATCCCGGCCAGCAACCAGCCAACGATGGGGAAATACCTCAAGGCGCTGTGCATCACATCGGCGCGGTAGTAGAGATCGGAAGGTACCGGCAACCGGGTCAAGAAGCTGACTGCCAGCAACAACTGGTTGATTTGATGCGCCACTTTCCATGGCCAGCCCTGGTGTTCAATCACGTACTGGTTCTCCTGCAAGACCGCGATCACTGCCGCAATCTTCATCGTCAATAACAACATCCACACTGGCGCTTTCGAAGCTGGCCATGTTGTTGTAAAAGTCACAAGCAACCCGCAACAAAGGCAAGGCCAGTGCCGCGCCCGTGCCTTCTCCCAGGCGCAAGCCAAGATCCAGCAAGGGTTCCGCTTCCAGCAGTTGCAACACGTCCCAGTGCGCACCTTCAGCAGAACGGTGGGCAAAGACCATATAGTCGACAACGCGAGGATTGATGAGGCTTGCCACCAGAGCGGCAACCGACACAATAAAGCCGTCGATCAGCAGCACGGAGCGGTGCTCCGCAGCTGCCAGCATGGCCCCCACCATTTGCACAATTTCGAAGCCGCCCACTTCCTGCAGCAAGACCGCTGCATCGTTGAGGTTCTGGCCACTGCCGCGGACTCGTTCCAGCGCTTGTGCGATGAGCTGTTGCTTCAGCACCAGTTGTTCATCACTGATACCCGTACCGCGACCAACCACGTGAATGGCTTCATTGCCTTTCACCAGAGCCAGCAAGGCTGACGCCGAGCTGGTGTTACCGATCCCCATTTCGCCGAACCCCAGCAGGTTACAACCGGAGAGCGTCAGTTGCTGGGCCAGTGCCGCACCGGAAATCAGTGCTTGCTGATACTCCTTCTGGGTCATGGCCGGTTCTTTGGAAAAATCCCGAGTGCCATTGCCAACCCGGCGTTTCATCAACACCGGGCTGTCGGTTTCAATCGGAGCAATCATGCCCGCATCGACCACCCGCAATTCCATATCGCTACTGCGGCAGAAGCTGTTGATCGCAGCGCCTCCATGAATGAAGTTCAGCACCATTTGCTGCGTCACTGCCTGCGGCGCAATGCTGATGTCATGTGCAGCGATGCCATGGTCAGCTGCAAACACCAGCATGGTGGGCTGATTCAACTCCAGCTCGGTGATTTCTCCTTGCCACTGAATTTGTGCGATCTGACTCGCCAGTGCTTCCAGTTGCCCCAGTGAGCCAGGCGGCTTGGTCTTGTTGTCGATACGTTGATGTATGTCGGCCAGACAGCCGCTATTCAACGCAGGAATGGAGAACATGGTTTATGCCTCTTACAGAACAGAATTCTTTGGTCGCTAGCCACGCTGGCGCATCATCAGCAGGAAAAACACACTGCCAATTGCCGAGGTAATGATGCCAATGGGGATCTCCTGGTCGCTGACGGTGACTCGTGCCAGCACATCGACCCAAACCAGGAAGCTTCCACCCACCAATAAACACCCCGCCACCACCGCGCGTGTTGTGACGCCGACCAGCTTGCGCACCATATGGGGAATCATCAGCCCCACGAAACCGATACCGCCGCAATGGGCGACGATCACGGCTGTCACGGCAGCACACAACACCATCGCCAGCTTGCGCATGTGTCCGGCTTCCACCCCCAGAGTGCGCGCATTGTCATCACCCAGCAGCATGGCGTCGAAGCGCGGCCCCAACAGCCACAACAGACTCGAACTGGCCATCACAACCAATAACAACAGCCACAAGTGGTCAGATTCCACTCGAGTCAGGCTACCCATTAACCAGAACATGACCTTATTGGCCGCAAAGGGTTCGCCCAGATACAAAATGAAATGGGTCAAAGCGCCGAGCATCAACGAAATCGCGACTCCTGCCAGCAGCAATTGCTCACTGCTGCGGGCAAATTGGCTCACAGCCAGACCTTGTACCAGAGAAACCGCCAGCAAGGCTCCAAAGAAAGCCGCGACGGGCAAAATCATGACTTCGGGCAACCACTGACCCAGTGCTTCAATCAGACCGGTAATCCCCAATGAGCGGGCGGTGTCCGGTTCAAACAGGATAGTAACCACACTGGCGCCCAGACCGGCTCCGGCAACTACGCCGAACAAATACGGATCTGCCAACCCGTTGCGCGTCACGTTCTGCAGCGCCGCACCCGCAATGGCCAGACCGGCCCCCACCAGAAAACCGGCCAACACCCGAGGCAAGCGAATATCGTGAAAAATCAGGGAATCCAGTGGGCTGGCGCAATCCCCCAGTGCGCAGTGGATCAGGCTGTTCGGGCTGAGGTCTGCAGCGCCAAAGAGCAGTGCCAGCAATGGCGAACACAGGGCAACCGGAAGCAGCCACCACCACACGGAGATACGCACGACTGGCTTCATCGCGTTTTGTCCTGAAGTGGATGCGCCCCTGCCAACGCAGTTCTGGCATGGGGATGGAAGTCGACCCGCATGGTGCTTTTACCACCAGCCGCAGTGGCGGTACTGGAATGCTGCTGACGCACGTCACAGGGCAAACGAAAAACCGCTTCCAGCAGTTGCGCCTGCAGTACGTCTTCTGGTGCACCCGATGCCTCCAGTCGTCCCTGATGCAGCAACGCCAGCTGATCACAGTAGGTAGCCGCCAGATTCAGATCATGCAGGCTCATCACCACCGTCATACCCTTTTCGTGCGCCAGCTCGGCCAGCAGCGCCAGAATATCGTGTTGATAATAGACATCGAGATGATTGACCGGCTCATCCAGCACCACCAGCTCCGCACGCTGAACCAGAGCTCTGGCAATCAAACCGCGCTGCTGCTCACCACCCGACAAGGAAGAGAATCGTCGCTGCTGCTTGTCCGCCAGACCGACTCGCTCCAGTGCCTGCTCCACACGTGCGGTATCAGCTGCGGTTTCTCGGGCCATCAGCGATTGATGCGGCAACAGCCCCATGGCAACAATTTGCCGCAGTGACAATGCAAACACACCTTCATTGAGCTGATTCACCACCGCCACCCGACGAGCGCGCTCGGCCACAGTCATCTGGGCCAGAACATCATCTTGCCAACGCACTTCGCCTCTGTAGGCTTCGTCATCGTGATGCTGGGCAGAGATCATCCTCAGCAGGCTGGTTTTACCGGCACCGTTCGGGCCCAGCAAACCGGACACCCGTCCGGTTCCCAGCTCCAGGCATACAGACGACAGAATGGTCTGCCGGTTGATCACCAGCGTCACATCATCCACCACCAGACCGGAACCCACAGCGGTCTGACCAACAACGGGGTCAGTCATCAAGACATCCTGAAACAGATCAAAAACAGGCGGGAAACAACCAGAGGCACCTTCGGCAGCCGAAGGAAAGACGACGGGATGCTATCCGTGTATTCCCGCACGAATAAAACCAAACGAACCCACCTACATGGGTAACAGGCTGGTATCTGACTTCTGCACTGCCCAATCGGCAGCCGCAGTTACAGTTGCGGGTACAGTCCCGGAATTACACCGGATTCCCATTTAAGTCAGACCTGGCCAGTCTGACACCTTGTTTGTGACGCCGGAGTGTAGCAAATACAAAAATTGAGGAATATTGGTTCAACGAAGGGAAGCAGACGTTCATACCATTTGATCGTATTTAATCGCAGCTGTTCGCAGCGTTCAGCCCCCGGTCGTCAGGGGGCCAAGCGTCGACGAAACGACGACAAGCATCATGATGCGGATTTTCGTACCTCAATAAACCACTTTGGGGTCATGGCATCGAAGTCTGTCCGACGATTGGATTCCAGATAGCTGGCTGAATCCAGCACACACTCGACGCCCTCTTCTCGCGAGAAGACGACCCAGTGCCAGAAGTCCGTGCCATTCTCCCGGTGGTGCTTGATTGATAGCAGCGCCAGATCGGGCAAGGCCTGCCAGGTGGTAAACGGAATTTCACCATCTGAGGTTGTGACACCAAACCGTGACAGCAAGGTGCGTACATAACGGGTGTCAGACCAGAGCGATTCATCCTCGGCATAAATCCCCATGCCATTGGCGATCTGCTTCATTTCACCGTAGGTTTTTCCAACAATGTTGGCAGCGGATGCGATACCGCAGCCGGTTTTTTCTTCCTGAACGACGGGTTTCACCTGGGTTTCCTCTTTATTGTGAGCAACGACATGAATCACGACCGCACACAGTTCTTGCCCGCAGCCTTGGCCGCGTAGACGCTGCGGTCAGCCTGCTTGATCAGAGCTTCGTGGCTGGTCATGACCATTCTTTCAGCGCTTGAATCCGCACCACTGGAACCGGCATCCAGAGCCGGGGCCGAGGCAGCAACACCGATGGAAATCGAGCCATGCCATGGCTCTCCACCGGTCTCGACGCTGAGATCAGCAACCGTCTGACGGGTCTGCTCGGCAATATGCAGGCCGCCATCCAGCGCGGTTTTGGGACAAATGACCAAAAACTCATCCCCGCCCAAACGACAGACCATATCGTCATTGCGGAAGGCATGACGCAAGGTCAGCGCCAGCTCTTTCAGGACGCGGTCACCAGCGTCGTGTCCGTACAGATCATTCACTTCCTTGAAGTGATCGGCATCGATCATCATGCACACCAGCGGCTTGCCGCTGGCTTTGGCCTCTTCCCAGTAACGCGCCAGACTTTGCATCGCGTGGCGCCGATTGGGAAGTCCGGTGAGCGCATCGGTGAGTGACAACTCTTCAAGGTGCAGATTCAGATCCGACAGTTCCTGGGTTCGCCGTGCGACTTTTTCCTCCAGCGAGTCGTTCAGCTGCTTCAGTTCCTTGTTGCGCAGTGATACCTGCTCGAACAGGCCGTTCAGCGCTGCCAGCAAAGGGGCTGTGGCCTGATCCCGCTCCTGCTCCAGCTTGACGTAGGCTTCATCCGGAGCCATGCCGGACTCGATGGCCTTGATCTGGCTGGCCATATCCTGATCTTCCCCGAGGATGTGATACGCCAGCCAATGCATCAGGTATTTCAGGAATGCTGTCGACTGATCCAGATTATCAATGGATATGCTGGAGTAGATCGACGTCACGTCCTCAAGGAAACGATTGTGGGAATCGATGTGGTGGTTCAGATGGCGAGGATCAACAGCAGAAGCGGCCATCAGTTTTTCCTCTTCCTGAAAGTGGTAGACCGCATAATCCGCCAGCTGCTGATAGAGACCATCCACGTCTTGCATATCGACCTGATTGTCGGCCATCAGGGTGCCAAACCGGTTGATGATATCGACCAGATGGTGATGCTGATCATCAACATCTTTCAAGCCAGTGATAAAACAATCATCCCAGTGAAATGATTCCATACAAGCCTCGCGGTGACGCACCCAGGGGGGCAAATTCAAGTAGTGATAGAGTTATAGTGCACAATTAATCAGGCCCGCGCCTGCCACAACATCAATCTTGTCCGTTTTTGATCTGTATCGGGCATGGCGTACTCTGTCATGCGGCTACCTAATCCCCCACTTCCCCCGTATCATGACGATAATAAGAACAAGTCAGATATGTCAGGCAGGTTGCCATGAATCAGAAAACCTCCAGCGAACTGGAACAGTGTCGCGAGGATGCTGATCGTTATCGCCTATTGGCGGAACAGTCCACCGATATGATTTCCCGTCACACCCCCGATCAGCGCTGGATATATATCGATGCCAGCCCCGCGGTGGAGCGTGTACTCGGATACACGCCGGAAGAAATCATCGGCATGTCAGGCTATTCCCAGTTTCACCCGGAAGATGCGGATAACCTGTCCAAACGTGACGCCAGTGTGCGTTACCGCGAAGGCATGTACACCAATGTGTATCGCTACCGGCACAAGAAGGGCCACTACATCTGGCTCGAAACCACCAGCCGTACCATTCGTGACAAGAAGGGCAAGCCGATTGAGATCATCGGCGTATCGCGGGATGTGACCGAACGCGAGGAAGCCCAGCGGGCCATGAAACGGCTGGCACGGGTGGTCGAAGCTTCTTCCGACATGATCATGTTCTGCAACCACCAGACCCGCAAACTGACCTATCTGAACGAGTCTGCCTATCACACGTTAGGAATGTCCAAGGACACCCCAGTGTATTTCTATCTGCAGGAACTGTTTACGCCTGACATTCTTGAAACCCTGGTACGGGACGCACTGGAACATGCTGCGATTCATGGCATCTGGTACGGCAGTATTCCCATGCACCTGCCCAAGCATCTCAAGCGCACTGCCGAGGTTCGGGAAGTCATCGCCCACCGCAACCGCCGCGAAGACAATCAGGTCGATTACTACTCCATCATCGGTCGCGACATCACCCTGCGCCGCAAGGCGGAAGAAGAAGCCAAGCGTCACCAGCTGGAACTGGCCCACATGTCGCGGCTGCTGTCCGTTGGGGAAATGGCCACAGGGCTGGCCCACGAGGTGAATCAGCCGTTGGCGGCCATTCTGAATTATTGCCACGGCGCCCAGCGCCGCCTGCAGACTGATCCGGACAACTCAGTCGATACCGTCAGCCGGGCAATGAGCCTGATCATGCAGCAAGCCAAACGCGCTTCCGAGATCATCAAACGCATGCGTTCGTTTGTGCACAAGACCGAATACCAGTGCATCAAATTCCCGATCAACGACAGCTGTAAGGAAGTCGCCGGGTTTTTGCATCAGGAAGCCGGGGATCACAACATTACCTTCGAATTTGACTTTGCCCGCCAGAATCCCATGATCGAGGCCGACAAGGTTCAGATCGAACAGGTGCTGCTGAACCTGATGCGAAATGCCATTGAGGCCTATAGCGATTGTAAGCGTGACTATCGTCCCGTTATGATCTCCACCCGAACCACTGATAGCTATATCTATATATCAGTGCAGGACCTGGCCAAGGGCATTACGCCGGACCAGCTGGAAAAGCTGTTCGAACCGTTTTACACCTCCAAGTCCACCGGACTCGGTATGGGCCTGTCCATATCCAGAACCATTATTGAAACCCATGGCGGTCAGCTGTGGGCAGAAAGTGACGGCTCTGCCGGCACCCAGTTCTATCTGAAACTTCCGCTGAGAGACTGATAAATGCACGACCAGGTCGACGCCACCATATACATCGTTGATGACGATGAAGACTTCCGCACTTCCATGCAATGGCTGCTGGAGTCCGCCAATCACAAGGTAGTGACCTTTGAATCAGCACGCGACTTCCTCACCAACTTCAAGGGCGGCGTGGGTTGCATGCTGCTCGACGTGCGTATGCCGGACGTCAACGGACTGGCGCTGCAGCAGATCATGCAGGAACGCGGCATTCATATGCCGATCATCGTGATTTCCGGTCACGGCGATATTCAGATGGCGGTCAGCGCCATGAAACAGGGTGCGATGGATTTTCTGGAGAAGCCATTCAGCGGCGATGCCGTGCTGCATCTGGTCGACAAGGCTCTGACGCGCGCTCGCAAGGCGCATCAGCAGCGCAGTGAGATTCAGGAAGTTGCGGACTGTTATGACAGTCTCAGCCGTCGCGAACGTGAGGTGATGGGACTGGTGGTCGACGGACACGCCAACCGTGAAATTGCCGAAGAGCTCGGCATCAGCCCGAAAACGGTGGAAGTTCACCGCTCCCGGGTGATGAGCAAGATGCGCGCTGGCAGCCTGGCCGTGCTGGTTCAGCAAGCCGCCAAGATCAAACAGTTGCAGTAACCCGGCTGACAAATTCGGTCATCAGTTCCAGTACGTGCTCTGTCGCTTCCAGATGGGGCATGTGGGCGCAGTCCGGCACGTAACAAGGCTCCGCCAGTTCACCGATTCCCGCACAGATATCCGTCACTTGCTCCGGCACGCCATATTGATCCTGCTCGCCTTGCATGATCAGCGCCGGACAACGGATTTCCTTCAGCCATGGCCTGAAGTCCATGTTCCTGTGGCAGCTTTCCCGTAGCCAGGTTTCAGTCCAGGCCCGAAACAGCAGATCCGTCCGATCACCGTGATACCGCGCCAGACGCTCCGGCAAATTGGTGGTTTTATACACGTCCGCCGCTTCACGAATGCCCTTGAGGGTCAGGTCATCGGCATAGATGTGCGCCGCTTCGGTAATGATGGCCACCACGCGATCCGGTATCGATGCTGCACCGATCAGGGTGATGGTACCGCCATCGCTGTGCCCGACCAGAATCGCCTTTGATATGCCTGCGGCATCCAGCACCTCGGCCAGTCGCCGTTCTCCTTCCGGCACCAGATAATCGTCCTCACGTGGCAAGGTAATCGGCGATGAACCGCCGTACCCCAGACGCTCGTAGACCAACACGTTTAATCCGGTCGCCAGTGCCAGACGTTCGGGAAAATCCTTCCACATGCGAATATGACCCAGCGCTTCGTGCAGAAACACCAGCACTGGCTGGTTGCCGTTCTTTCGGGTATGGCAGCCCATCACTGCATGAATCTGCTGGCCATCGGGCAAGGTCAGGATGTGGTCTTGCCAATTCAGGCTGGTCATTTGTGCTCTCCTTGTTTCGCTGGCGGGATGGCATAGGTCATGGTGGCATGTGCCACCGGCTCGGGATCACCGTCAGAAAAAATCGAAACCTCTCCGACGCCCAGGCTTTTGCCCACTTTCAACATGGTTGCCCTGGCGATGATGTCCGCCCCTGAGCGCGGCTTGCGCAGAAAATTGATATTCAGATTGGTGGTCACCGCCAGTGCCACGGGGCCAATACGACTCAGCAACGCGGCGTACACGGTGACGTCGGCCAACCCCATCATGGCCGGGCCAGACACGGTGCCGCCGGGACGCAAATGCTGATCCCCCACTGGCAACCGCATGGTGGCCTGAGCATCAGCCAATTCCAACAATTCTCCGTATTGCGCCCCCTGGGGAAAGTGCTCCTGCAAAAACTGCTGCATGTCTTCAAAGGTCATTTTCACGGCTGTTTCTCCTGCAGAATAGCCTTGAGGACGCACACACGCGTAACGCCCTTGAAACGGGTGCTCACAAACACCCCATCATCCATTATCCGAGCTGAACAATCGCCAGCGTTACCGTGGCCTTGGCCACCAGTTTGCGCTGATATTCCTGTTCCGAATCCGGTGTTCGACTCAACGTATACACCTCGCCTTCAGCCACCGTCAGTGTCTTGCCCTGTTTGATCACACGAGCCTGGCACTCCAGCAGCTCGCCACTGGCGGGACGTAACAGATTAACGGTGAAATCCGCCGTCAGTACCCGTTCGTTGGCTGCGATCAGCGTAGCGGCAGCGGTGCCGCAAGAGTGATCCGCCAGAGTCGACTGCACGCCAGCGTGAACAAAGCCATCCTGTTGACGGTGTTCAGGTTTGAGAGGAATACGAGTGAGGCAATGGCCCGGACTGAACTCCATGAGTTCCGCTCCGAGCCACTGAATGAAGGGTGCCTGATCGAACACCCGGCGAGTTTCAATCTCGTAATCCGGGTTATTCAATTTCATGGCATGACTCCGATTCGTCGGCAAGCGACTTATTCAGCCGCATCGCTCTCGTCGCGAGCCTGGTTGCGCAGGATAAAGCGCTGAATCTTGCCGCTCGGCGTTTTTGGCAGTTCATCAACGAAGTCGATTTCTCGTGGGAAGGCATGCGTCGACAGACGGTTACGAACGTGCTGTTTCAGTTCTTCAGCCAGCTCATCGTCAGCGCGGAATTCACGCTTGATCACCACGAACGCCTTGATGATGGAACCGCGCTTCGGATCCGGCTTGCCAACCACACCGGATTCCGCCACCGCTTCGTGTTCCAGCAGGCTGCTTTCCACATCCGCAGGTCCAACGCGGTAACCCGCCGTCGTGATGATGTCGTCATCACGACCGGTGAAGGAATAGCTGCCATCGCCGTGACTCATGACCACGTCGCCGGTCAGGTAATACTTGCCATGGAACGGGTTCTTTTCCTGCCAGGTGTAGCCCTGGAAGAAGAACAGTGGCGAGTTTTCAACGTCAACAGCCAACTGACCGGTTTCCCCTTCAGGAATCTCGTTGTATTCCGCATCCAGAGCAACCACGCGGTGACCCGGCATGGAGAAGCCCATGGAACCCACGCGTACTACTTCCTGAACCAGATCATGATGGTTACAAGCGGTCATGCCGGTTTCGGTCTGACCGTAGTGATCCATCACCGGACAGCCCAGACGCTTGTCGACCCAGCCAATCACTTCCGGGTTCAGCGGCTCACCGGCACTGCTGGCAACACGTAGATCGAAGGTGTCGTCGGCACTCAGGACATCGTCATTGGCCATCAGCAGACGGTAGGCTGTCGGTGCTGCGGCCAGGTTGGTGATCTTGTACTTGCGCAGCATGTTGTAGGTGGTTTCAGGTGTGAAACCGGCTTCACAGAAGTGAGTGGTGTTGCCCAGCAACAGCGGCCCAACCACGGCGTAGTACAAACCGTATGCCCAGCCTGGATCGGCCACGTTCCAGTAGGTGTCTTCCGGACGCAGGCCAATGGCGTAACGCATGTAAACGTAGAACGACAGGATCGCGCGAGCAGGCACCGCCACGCCCTTGGACTTGCCCACGGTACCGGAGGTGAACATCTGCAGGAACGGATCATCAGCACCGACACGCACTGGCTCGAAGTCGGTCGACCAGCCAGCCACTTCGGTGGCGAAGTCCTTGTCGGAGGCGTACTTTTCATCCGCCTGATCGCGGTTGACGGTCAGAATGGGTGGGCATTCTTCGACATCGTCCAGCTTGAAGCGGTTGGCCGGGTCCGTCAGCACCAGCTTGGTTCCCGCTTGCTGAACGCGGTATTCAATCGCGCCCGGGCCAAATGCGGTGAACAGTGGCTGATACACCGCACCGGCACGCAAGGTACCCAGAATCACCACCAGCAGCTCTGGCGTACGTGGCAACAAGGCCGCAACACGGTCACCCTTGCCAATGCCCTGAGAGGTCAGGAAATTGGCGAACTGCGCAGAACGCGCCTTGAGTTCAGCGAAGGTCAGCTCTTCAGACGGGCGTCCGTCGCCTTCGAATTTCAGTGCAACGCGGTCGGCATCACCCGCCCACTTGTCACAGATCTCTTCACACACGTTGAAGCCGTCGGCAAGGCTGCCGATCATATGTTCTTCAATCACCGCAGGTGTGAAGCGGTCATAAAATTCCTGATAGTTATCGATTGTCATCGTTTGTCTCCGGTAGTTATTTTTATTACGTCAGGACAGATCAGATGCTGACTCCGTGTCAGCCAAACACCCCCTCGCTGCGAAGGTGCTGTATGTCATCGTCGGTAAAGCCCGCTGCAGACAACACCGAATCGGTATCGGCTCCTCGCAGCGGCGCAGTGGTTGGATGGTGTTCAGGGTTATTTTCAGGTTCGTGCTGGAAGCGAATGGCCGAGGCAATCTGGACTTCGCCATCTTCGTGTTGCTGGATCAGATCACGAGAAGTAAACGCCGGATGCCGGGCCGCTTCGGCCATGTTCAACACCGGCTCCACACAGGCATCAACGTCCGCAAAACGCTGCTGCCAGGTGGACAGATCCTGCTCCGCGAAACGCTGTTTGAGTTCAACCTTGAGCGCTGCGTCATCCAGTTCGGCCAGATGCTCTGCGTTCAGTGTTTGCAACAGTTTCTGTTTGAATTGGGGTTCAAGGCTGCCCACCGATACATAGCGATGATCGCGGGTGCGGTAATAGTCGTAAAAACCACCACCATTGAGGAAGTGCGTCTCATGGCTGTCCGGTTCAGAGCCATTCAAGGCCCCCGGAGCCAGCAAAGCCTGCAAGGCAAAGCTGTTGTCGGCCATGGAAATATCCAGACACGCACCTTTGCCGGTGCGGTCACGGCGAATGACAGCAGACAGAATGCCAATCACCGCCGGGTGTGAACCCGCCGCCTGATCGGCGACCTGAACGCCAATCGGACACGGGCCTTGCTCGACTCGCCCAAGGTGACTGGCGACACCGGACAAAGCCAGAAAGTTGATGTCGTGACCGGCTTTCCAGGCGTATTCACCGGTTTGGCCGTAACCAGTGATGGAGCAGAAAATCAGATCCGGCTTGACCGCACTCAGATCTTCATAGCCCAACCCCAGCCGTTGCATCACACCGGTACGGAATTGCTCGACCACCACGTCGTATTCCTGCACCAGTTTCAGTACCAGCGCTTTGGCATCCGGGTGCTTCAAATCCAGGGTGATGGATCGCTTGCCACGATTGAGATAACGAAATGCCGCTGACTGACCGCCCAGACGCGGTGCCATGTTACGCACCAGATCGTCACGACTCGGAGATTCCACACGTACCACTTCGGCGCCCAGGTCGGCCATCAACATGGTGGCGTAGGGGCCGGGCAACAGCGTGGTGAAATCCAGTACCTTGAGTCCTGCCAGCGGTTTCATAGGCGTCCCCCGACTCAGTCAAACTCGCGCATGATTTCACGCGCAATGATGACACGCTGGATCTCGCTGGTGCCTTCGTAAATCGACGTGATGCGCACGTCACGAGTCAGGCGTTCCAGTGGGTATTCCTGCATATAGCCGTAGCCGCCCAGCAGTTGCAGTGCGGTGTAACAGGCATCATTGGCTTTTTCAGAGGCAAAGACTTTCGCCATCGACGCCTGCTTGGCAAATGGCAAACCGCGCTCCTTCAGATCCGCGGCGCTCATCAGCAACAGGCGCGCGGCTTCCAGTTCGGTGCTGCGATCGGCAATCATCCACTGCAGGCCCTGGAAGTTGGCCAGAGGCTGACCAAACTGCTGACGTTCCTTGGTGTAGGCAATGGCGTACTCCATCGCCGCCAGACCCACGCCCAGCGCCAGGGAACCAATGCCGATACGGCCACCGGCCAGCTCAGCCACGGCCAGGCGGAAGCCATCGTTCAGCTTGCCCAGAATGGCAGATTCCGATACTTCCACGTTGTCGAAGTGCACTTCGTTGGTGGCAGAACCGTGCTGGCCCATCTTGTGTTCGGATGGCCCAACGGTGATACCGGCAGCATCGGCATCCACCAGGAAGCAGGTGATGCCTTTGCCCTTGCGAGCGTCAGGATCGGTCACAGCCCACACCACGAAGACACCGGCAAATTCAGCACTGGTGATCCACTGCTTGGTGCCGGAAATGGCGTAGCCGTTGTCGGTTTTCACCGCTTTGGCACGCATGGAAGCCGGGTCAGAGCCTGCGCCCGCTTCGGTCAGACAGAAGCTGCCAGCGGCAAATTCGCCACTGCAGATTTTCGGCAGGTACCGGTTTTTCTGCTCTTCAGTACCCATGGCCTGAATCACTTCCGCCACCATGTTGGTGACCGACATGGTCACAGCCGTTGAGGCACAGGCCTTGGCGATTTCAGTAATAGCCAGACTGAACGACACCACACCCGCCTGGGTGCCGCCGTAATCAGCGTCAATGTTCAATCCCATGAAACCCAGCTCAGCCATCTTTTTGCAGTTGCCGAGCAGAATGGATTTGTCTTTGGTTTGGTCGAGTTTCTCTGCCACCGGTGCCAGCTCAGATTCGGCAAAACGCTTGGCAGTATCCTGGATAAGTTGTTGTTCTTCGGTCAGGGAGAAATTCATAAGGGCATCCACTTAAGGGTTTACCCTAATCTTTTAACGCAGTTTGACGTGAACGTAAAGATTGTCGACTCAGAATTTAGTCGAATCGATGGCTGATGAATTGTGCTGGCGCCCTCAACTCCGGGCCGAAAAGCAATGCAGAATCACATCGAACATCGCCTGCCCCGCTGCCGACAACTCGTGGCTGCGCTTGGTCAGCACCCCCAGTTCGCTCTCGATCACCGGATTATTCAAAGGCACGATTCTGGCTCCGGCATCGAGCATTTGCTGCCGACACAGGGACGGAGCAACACTGACGCCCAACCCGGCGCCCACCATACGGCCCACCGTCGCGAGCTGATGACTGTCGAAGGCAACGTCCAGGGGAATACCGGCTGCCGACAGGGTTTCTTCGATTTTGACGCGCACCATCGAAGGTCGCTGCAAGGCGATGAATTCATCCCCCGACAATTGCTGCCAGCTCACGGAATCGTATTCACTGGCCGGATGTTGCGGTGGCAGAACCGCGACAAACTGGTCGACACACAAGGGCGTAAACTGGTCTTGCTCCAGCAACCCTTCCGGGCGGAACGTCACACCCAGCTCAACCTTGCCATCGCGTACCAGTTCGACGGTTTCCTCAGCCACCACGTCATTGACCTGCACGTTGATACCAGGATGACGCTGGCGAAAACGCGCGATGATGTCGGGCAGCTGATTGGCGGCAAACGAGGGCATGGCCGCAATCGACACCAGTCCACGCTCCAGTGCAAAGCGTTGCCGCATTTCCTCTTCCATCGCATCCCATTCTGCCACCAGCCGTCGGCCACGTTCGTACAACGCCTTGCCTTCCGGGGTGAGTGACACCGCCCGCGTCGTTCGTACCAGCAATTGCCCGCCGACACTCTCTTCCAGCGACTTGATGGCCAGGCTCATGGCCGGTTGTGACATGAACATTTTCTTGCTGGCTTCCGCGAAGTTGAGGGTTTGCGCAACCACCAGGAAGGCTTTCAATTGTCGTAGAGTCATTAATAAGAATTCCAAAACAATTATTTGATTATTTAAATTTAATTTAAATAAAACCTTAAGGCATGATTCTGGGCAGATCAAACAATAAGCAGATCATTGCTCAGGGTACGTCGGTAGCGGACTCAACTCTGAACCGGGGACATCTCGCAGGAATCCCTTTTTCAGTATCGGACCCCACTGTCGACCATCTATCTGGTTAGCTCAACGAGGACAATAACAATGCCCGGTTTTGATAAGGTAGTTAACAGTTACGAAGAGGCCATGCAGGGCCTCGAAGACGATATGACCATCATCGCAGGCGGCTTTGGCCTGTGTGGTATTCCCGAAGGCTGCATCGCACAAATCAAGAAAATGGGGACCAAGGGTCTCACCATCGTTTCCAACAACTGTGGTGTTGACGGCTTCGGACTGGGCATCCTGCTGGAAGACAAGCAGGTCAAGAAGATGATCTCCTCCTACGTGGGCGAAAACGCCCTGTTCATGCAGCAGCTGCTGGATGGCGAGCTGGAAGTGGAACTGACCCCACAAGGCACTCTGGCCGAAAAAATGCGTGCTGCTGGCGCAGGTATCCCGGCGTTCTACACCGCCACCGGTTACGGCACGCTGGTCGGTGAAGGCAAGGACGTACGTGAATTCGACGGTCGCAAATACATTCTGGAAGAGTCCATCAAGGGCGACTTCGCGATCGTGAAAGGCTGGAAAGCCGACCGTTACGGCAATGTGATCTACCGTCACACGGCACAGAACTTCAACCCGATGGCCGCCACTGCTGGCAAGATCACCGTGGTCGAGGTGGAAGAGATTGTGGAACCAGGCGAACTGGACCCAACCCAGATCCACACGCCGGGTATCTATGTCGACCGCCTGATTCAGGGCACTTTCGAAAAACGCATCGAACAGCGCACTGTGCGCGACGCTTAAGGGAGATTATTACCATGGCACTTTCCCGCGAACAAATGGCTATGCGCGTAGCTCGTGAGCTGCAAGACGGTTACTACGTGAACCTGGGCATCGGCATCCCGACACTGGTTGCGAACTACATCCCTGACGGCATGGAAGTCATGCTGCAGTCCGAAAACGGTCTGCTGGGCATGGGCCAGTTCCCGACCGAAGACGAAATCGACGCTGACATGATCAACGCTGGCAAGCAGACAGTGACCGCCATTACCGGCGCTTCCATCTTCTCGTCCGCTGAATCATTCGCCATGATCCGTGGCGGCCACGTTGACCTGACCGTACTGGGTGCGTTTGAAGTCGACGTTGAAGGCAACATCGCTTCCTACATGATTCCAGGCAAGCTGGTGAAAGGAATGGGCGGCGCAATGGATCTGGTTGCTGGCGCAGACAACATCTTTGTATTGATGACCCACGCTTCCAAGCATGGCGAATCCAAGCTGCTGACCAAGTGTACCCTGCCGCTGACAGGCGCTGGCTGCATCAAAAAGGTTCTGACCGACCTGGCTTACCTCGAAATCGAAGACGGCAAGTTCCACCTGAAAGAGCGTGCTCCGGGTGTGTCCGTTGAAGAAATCATCGAGAAAACCGCTGGCGAGCTGGTTGTTCCTGCAGAGGTTCCGGAAATGACCTTCTGACCCCCTCTCAGAAGGCCATCACTGGGCGCTTCCTTCGAAGGTGGGAAGTGCCCTTTTTTATGTCTGGCTGTGAAACCGGTCTCAGAATGGCATCATGGCGCTTCAGGCGATTCGTGCAGGAATACGGTTGTCGCACAAACCGTCTATGCTTTGATTTTTTCCATCCCAGACCGGAGATAACATGAAAAGGATCCTTTCAGTAGCCGTCGTATCAGCCGTGATGATCGCAGGCAGCGGCTGCACCACCTTCGATGCCTACACAGGCGAAGAGAAAGTATCGAAGACCGCGATTGGCGCGGGCATTGGCGCCAGTGTTGGTGCCGTCGTCGCCTACGTCGCCAACAAGGACGAGAAAAGCGGAACCCGTAATCGTCGCATCATCGCGGCAGCAGCCGGTGGCGGTGCCATCGGTGGCGGCGTCGGCTACTACATGGATGCGCAGGAAGCCAAATTGCGCAAGCAACTGCGTTCCAGCGGTGTCAGTGTCGAGCGCGTTGGCAACAACATCAACCTGGTGATGCCAGGCAATATCACCTTCCCGACCGGACAGGCCCAGATTGCGTCCAGCTTCTACGACGTACTGGATTCCGTCGCCATCGTACTTGCTGAATACGATCAGACGCTGGTAGTGGTTGCAGGACACACCGACAGCTCAGGCTCAGACACGTTCAACAAGAAGCTGTCACAGGAACGTGCGGATTCCGTATCGGCTTACCTCAAGTCCAAAGGCATCAACAAAATTCGACTGGAGCCGGTCGGATTTGGTGAAGAGCAGCCAATCGCTGACAACAGCACCGCATCGGGTCGTCAGATGAACCGTCGTGTTGAGATCACCTTGTTGCCCGTTACCGAAGACTGATTTTGCTTTTCTGCCAGGCAGACCGCTGTCTGGCAGCCCTCCTCGTACTCTTTCATCTGAACTCCTGCCAACAACTTTGTTAGGCTTCAACGGTCGTAGCCTCAAGCATGAACAACAGGGGGATTTATGCGAATCTGGGACAGTTACGTGCGTCTTTACCATTGGCTTCAGCTCGGCCTGATCGGCGGTTGCTGGTGGACGGCTGAAAACAGTGAAATGGAGCTTCACATCACCATTGCATCGGTACTGATCGCACTCTGGGTCAGTCGGTTGTTTTGGGGCTTTACCGGGTCAGACACGGCTCGTTTCTGTCGTTTCGTCAAAGGTCCGGGGCAGACCATCGCCTTCGCCAGAGCCATGCTGACAGGACAGGCCAAGCCCTCGGTGGGGCATAATCCCCTGGGAGCCTGGATGATTGTGGCGTTGCTGGTTGTGATTGGTGTTCAGGGCATCACCGGCCTGTTCAGTTCGGATGAAATCTTTACCGACGGGCCTCTGGTTGCCTATGCCTCCAGCGAGACCGTGGAGTTCATGACGCAAATCCACGAACTGAATTTCAACCTGCTGATGGCACTGGCCGCCGTGCATGTGCTGGCAGTCGTGGTGTATTCGATCAAGGGCGAAAAACTGGTTCCGGCCATGATTACCGGCAAACGGGGGGATTTGGCGACTTCAGAGCAGGCTCCCGGACTCAAACCGGTCTGGCCCGCCATCGTGTTGTTCCTGATTCTGGCTGCAGCATCCTACAGCTGGATCACGGGATAAAAAAACGGATCGGGTAACCGATCCGTTTTTCATTCTGACGGCAGGCTTACTTGTTCTTGTAGTCTTTGTGGCAAGCCTTGCAGTTCTTAACCGTGGTGATGAAAGCCGGTTTGGCTGCATCCAGAGAACCGGCCTTGGCCGCTTCTGCCAGTGCTTCGCTATCAGACTGGAACTTTTCCATCTTGGCCTTGAAGCCATCCATATCTTTCCATACCGCAGCCTTGGCCTTGGTGTCACCCTTGTCAGAGCCAGGATAGGTGAAACCTTCCAGCGGCATATTTGACAGTGCTTTCAGACTCTCGGCGCGGTAGGCAAATTCAGCCGCGTCGTAATCCATTTTGCCCTTTACCATGGCACCCATAACGCCAACGTGTGCTTTCACCAGAGTGAACACAGCCTGACGATATTCAATCGCTTCGTCAGCGTCCTTGAAGTGGGCATCAGTACCCGCCACAGCGGCAGGAGCAGCCATTCCCAAACAACCGATCAGACCGAAAGTCGCTGCCAATTGCTTCAACTGAAGTTTCATATTGATTTCCTGTTTTGTGATCTCTCAAAAGCAATCATCAAATTGCCCTTTTGTTGTACCTCAAAACAGTGACAAGTTTCATGCTCAGGTCGATAAATTGTCCAAAATTCAGTTTTGTCAGCCTTTGGAAAAACGAAAGCCCGCAGAAGGCATCCTTCGCGGGCTGGTGATTATCGTGTTGTTCAGCCGGCTGCACCGGTGCTGCGGCCTATCGAATCAGGAAGCCATTTGGGTTTCCTGATGCAGCGCCTTCTCAATGGCCTTGAGCACGGAAGGGTGTTCCACCGTGATGTCTGGCGAGAAACGGGCGATAGCCAGCCCTTGACGATCCACCAGGAACTTCTCGAAGTTCCACAGCACCTCGGTTTCTTCTTCAGGTAGCAGACCGGCTTTCAACAGGTTTGGCTTCAGCTGACCATCTGGCAGGGTCTCGCGAACTGGCTGGTGCTCAACCAGATAGCGATACAGTGGATGGCGACCTTCCCCATTCACATCGATTTTGGCAAACAGTGGGAAGGTCACGTCGTAATTCAGCGAGCAGAACTCACGGATTTCCTCATTTGAACCCGGCTCCTGACCGGCAAACTGATCACAAGGGAAGCCAAGCACTTCCAAGCCCTGTGAATGATATTGGCGATAGAGAGCCTGAAGCTGTTCGTACTGAGGCGTCAGTCCACACTGGGAAGCGACATTCACCACCAGCATTACCTTGCCGCGAAAGCGAGCCAGGCGAGCGTTATCACCATCGATGGTTTTCACATTAAGGTCATAGAGCGTTTTCATGGTTACCTCCTGGCCTTATGGGCCATTGCTTGGGTCGGTGTCATGCAGTCAGGCGGTAACCTGACTGTCTGGTGCTTATGACAGAAAATGATATACGTCAGTTTCCGGTTCGATTATCGCCATATCTGATAGCTGAAATAAAAAATGCTTATGCGCAAAAACGAGCCACATCAAGCCCACCAAAAGACCATAAATAAACCAAAATACTCATAATGCAGCCTTAAGGATCATAATTAAGCCAATAAAAAAGCCCGAGGAAGTTTCCTTCCTCAGGCTTTTTTATTGGAACTTGTTACGTCGATTGAACCCCGCTGGTTCAGCGAACGTATCAGTTCATCAAGCGATCTTCGGAGCCAGGGAACCGTCCAGGTAAGCCTGGTACATGGTTTCCAGAGACTTGACCTTGATCTTGTCAGCCTGACCCGCCGTACCGAAGGCTTCATAGCGATCCACACAGATGTCTGCCATGGACTTGACGGTTTCTTTCAGGTACTTGCGAGGGTCGAATTCGCTTGGGTTTTCCGCCATGAAACGACGGATGGTACCGGTAGAGGCCAGACGCAGGTCAGTATCGATGTTCACCTTGCGAACGCCGTACTTGATGCCTTCAACGATCTGTTCAACCGGAACACCGTAGGTTTCCGGGATTTCACCGCCGAATTCGTTGATCACGGCCAGCCATTCCTGAGGTACAGAAGACGAACCGTGCATCACCAGGTGGGTGTTCGGGATGCGCTCATGGATCGCCTTGATGCGATCAATGGCCAGGATGTCACCAGTCGGTGGACGAGTGAACTTGTACGCACCGTGAGAAGTACCACACGCGATGGCCAATGCATCAACGCCAGTCTGCTTGACGAAGTCAGCCGCTTCTTCCGGGTCAGTCAGCATCTGGTCGTGAGTCAGCTTGCCCGCTGCGCCAATGCCGTCTTCTTCACCGGCTTCACCGGTTTCCAGAGAACCCAGACAACCCAGCTCACCTTCTACTGACACACCACACGCGTGAGAGAACTGAACGGTACGACGGGTCACGTCGACGTTGTACTCGTAGCTGGTTGGCGTCTTGCCGTCTTCGCCCAGAGAGCCGTCCATCATGACAGAGCTGAAGCCCAGCTGAATGGAACGCTGACACACGTCAGGGGACGTGCCGTGGTCCTGGTGCATACACACAGGGATGTGTGGGAACTCTTCAATTGCTGCCAGAATCAGGTGACGCAGGAAAGGAGCACCAGCGTATTTGCGTGCACCGGCAGAAGCCTGCACGATCACTGGAGAATTGGTTTGGTCGGCGGCCTGCATGATGGCGCGCATTTGTTCCAGGTTGTTGACGTTAAACGCTGGTACACCGTAGCCATGCTCGGCGGCGTGGTCCAGCAGCTGACGCATGCTGATAAGGGCCATTAAAATTCACCTCAATGTGTGTGGATCACTGCGCGGTATTCTAGCCGGGAAGTGTTGCAATAGAAACCAAGGCTGGAACAGTCAGTCCCGATCCTTCCTTGCCAGACGGGCCATCACATTGAACAGATCCAGAACAGCCTGAATCTGAGCCGCTGTTTTCTTGCCCTTGTACTTGCTGTTGAGGTCTGCAAGGTAACCCAAGCGGCTGGAGGAAGCATCGTCTGAACGATTGATCATGACCATGCGGCGTTCCATATTCGCCAGTTGGCTGGCCATTTCCTGACGCTGCCTGAACAGGGTGTCCACACGTTGGCCTTCGTAGTAGCGACACTCTTCCAGCGACCCTTCATACAAGCAAATGCCTTCACCATGCGGAATGCCGTTCTCAAAAACACCGTCATACACCATCTGGCCAGCAGCGAAGAGCTTCCCCTGTGTCATACGCCCATCGGAGAACTGGCCTTCCAGGCGAGTGCCATCAGAAGATTCCGCGACACCTTTTCCCTGCGCCAGCTTATCGGGGCCGGGACATTCCCCCTCGGTAAAGAACCAGTCGCCCAGAGCCATGCGACACTCCCCTTGTGCCAGCAAGAGCCGCTCCTGTCTGAAAGCACTTTCTCGCTGGATTGCAGTGGATGTGTACAGCGTCTTTGGAAACCGCAGCCTGAACGACTGATAGCCTGCTTCGGTATTCGCCGCTTCGGCTTGTTGCCAGTGGGGCGATATCCGATCAAAGTACTCGAATACTTTCCTCGCTCGTTTTGAGCACAACTCAGCCATTCTATTGGCGGTGATATTTTCGTATTGCACCGTCCGGGAACAGCGAACCCGACGTGAAGAGGGAATATCTCTTCTGGCTCCGGCGACCAGTAACGGCATGATGGCATTCGGGTTCCGGGTGATGGCCAGATGCAAGGGCGTCATGCCGGATTTGTCGAGTCCATTGATGTCCACTCCGACCTCAGCCAATTTCCCGATTTCCGACGGGTCGTGCAGCACCGCCAGATGAATCAGGTTGCGTCCACGTTTATCCACTCGGGTGATCTGACCCGGATCACGGCTGAGTTCGGCTCTGGTTTGTCGAACATCATTCAATGATTGAGCACTGTGACGAGAAGAGACGCAACCACTTAGCAAGAGGGCCGCAACGGTGAGAATCAAACCCGACTGAAACAAGCCGGAATAGCGAACAGATTTCTGCTGGAACATACTGCTGTCGTCCTTGATTTAAGTGCCAAAAATAAACCCCGCAGGTTATGCGGGGCTTATGACTGTCAAATGACACCTGAGTTCTCGCTCTTTACCCAATCAGCAAGAGCGAACTGTCAGATCACTGCGGATCAGATCAGCTTACTGGGCAGCGCGTTCTTCCAGAACCGCAACCGCAGGCAGAGTCTTGCCTTCAACGAACTCCAGGAACGCACCACCACCGGTTGAGATGTAGGACACCTGTTCAGTGATGCTGTACTTGTCTACGGCTGCCAGCGTGTCACCTCCACCGGCAATCGAGAAAGCTTCGGATTCTGCAATGGCCAAAGACAATGCTTTGGTGCCTTCGCCAAACTGATCGAATTCGAATACGCCAACCGGGCCGTTCCAGATGATGGTCTTGGCTTCTTTCAGCTGAGCGGCCAGAGCGGCTGCAGAGTCTGGGCCGATGTCGAAGATCATGTCGTCTTCAGTCACTTCATCAGCGCTCTTCAGAGTCGCTTCAGCCGATTCGGAGAATTCCTTGCCGCAGACCACGTCAGTCGGTACCGGAATGGATACCTTTTCCATCAACGCCTTGGCGTTTGGAATCAGGTCTTCTTCATACAAAGACTTGCCCACAGGCTTGCCAGCCGCCGCCAGGAAGGTGTTGGCGATGCCACCACCCACAATGATTTGGTCACACAGATCCGACAGGCTGTTCAATACTTCCAGCTTGGTAGACACCTTGGAACCACCTACGATGGCAACCAGTGGACGAGCAGGCTCATCCAGCGCCTTGCCCAGTGCGTCCAGCTCAGCCGCCAGCAGTGGGCCAGCACAGGCAACCGGAGCAAATTTGGCCACTCCGTGAGTCGACGCCTGTGCACGGTGAGCAGTGCCGAATGCGTCCATCACGAACACGTCACACAGCTCAGCGTATGCCTTGGCCAGCTCTTCAACGTCTTTCTTTTCGCCTTTGTTGAAACGCACGTTTTCCAGCAAAACCATTTCGCCTTCGGCAACCTCAACGCCGCTTTCGAAGTCTTTAACAACCTCAACGGTGCGGCCCAGCAGACCACCCAGGTGCTCGGCAACCGGTTTCATGGAAAACTCTTCTGCGTACTCGCCTTCGGTTGGACGACCCAGGTGAGACATCACGATGACTTTGGCGCCCGCTTCCAGCGCGTGCTGAATGGTTGGCAGAGACGCGCGAATACGGGCATCAGACGTTACCTTGCCTTCCTTTACCGGCACGTTCAGGTCTTCACGAATCAGAACGCGCTTGCCCTTCAGATCCAGGTCAACCATCTTGATCACAGACATTGTGTTTTCCTCATAAGCAGTAGCAGTGCTGGCGGATCAAGGATTCCGCCGGTTGAAAATCACTTCATGCAGAGCGCGGTGTCCAGCATCCGATTGGCAAAGCCCCACTCGTTATCGAACCACAACATCAGCTTCAGCAGAGTGCCGCCGCTGACCCGGGTCTGGGTTGCGTCGACAATGGCTGAGCGCGGGTCATGGTTGAAGTCGATCGATGCATGAGGCTCGTAGGTGATGCCTACCAGTCCGCGGTACAGATTGTTGGTGGCGGATTGTATCAGCTCGTTAACAGCTTGTGACGTAGTCGGTTGCGCCAGTTGCAAACTGACATCAAGTGCGGACACATTTATGGTCGGCACGCGCATGTGCAGGCTTTCTATCTTGCCATCCAGCTCCGGCATCAGGCGTGCGATGCCTTTCGGCAACCCGGTATCAACCGGAATAATGCTCTGTACCGCCGAGCGGGTGCGACGCAAATCGGACGAATACGCGTCGATAACCGGCTGGTCGTTCATCGCCGAGTGAATCGTCGTTGTGACGCCAGCCTGAATGCCAAAGGCTTCGTGAATCAGCGTCAGGATCGGCACCAGGCAGTTAGTCGAGCAGGAGCCATTGGAAACGATTCGCTGCTGCGCCGTCAGCGTGTGCTGGTTAATGCCGTAAATAATGGTGTTGTCCACGGCCTTGTCTGCGGGATTGGAAATCAACACCTTTGCCGCACCCTGTTGCAGGTGTTTCTCGGCATCACTGCGGCGGCGAATCTGGCCACTGCACTCCAGCACCATATCAACACCGAGATCGGCCCAGTCCAGATGCTCCGGTTCACGATGGCAATAAACCCGAATATCGTCGCCATTCACATCCAGCCGATCGTGGCTGACGACCTTGACCTCACCGGGAAAACGACCGTGTGTGCTGTCATAGCGCAGCATGTAGCTGACGCTGTCGATATCGGCCAGCTCATTGATGGCCACCACCTGCAAATCCTTGTGGTAGTCGTATTCATACAAGGCGCGAAGGACAGAACGACCAATACGGCCAAAGCCGTTGATGGCAATCCGGGTTTTGGGGTCTGACATACCGGGACTCCGGGTACAAGAATCGGTTCACTTCTGATCCGATAAGGCAATACGGGCCGCTATTGTCGGGCATTTGGGGATGCGCGGCAAATGAGTGATGACTCACAGCTCTGATCGATTTGCAGTGATTACATCAAAGGGATTGCTACCAAGGTACTGGCTTTTTAAACACGGATGCCAAATGACCGTGTTCCTACCCTGCAGCACACTGAAGTGGTTGTGGCTGACAGGGCTTTACCCGGCAATCAGCTATGGGATAACAATAAATACCGGAGAACCAAAATGATCTACGCGAATCCTGGCCAAGTAGGCTCAGTAGTAACTTTCAAAGAACGCTATGACAACTTTATCGGTGGCCAGTGGGTTGCTCCGGTAAATGGGCAGTACATGGACAACATCAGCCCGGTTGACGGCCAGGTGTTCTGTCAGGTTCCACGTTCTGACGAAGCCGATATCAACCTGGCTCTGGACGCCGCTCACGCAGCCAAGTCTGCCTGGGGCAAGACGTCTGTTGCCGAGCGCTCCAACATCCTGTTGAAGATTGCCGATCGCATCGAAGCCAATCTGGAAACTCTGGCAGTAGCCGAGACCTGGGACAACGGTAAAGCCGTTCGTGAAACTCTGGCTGCTGACGTACCACTGTCTGCTGACCACTTCCGTTACTTCGCCGGTTGTATCCGCGCTCAGGAAGGCACCATCGGTGAAATCGACGAAAACACCGTTGCTTACCATTTCCACGAGCCTCTGGGTGTTGTTGGTCAGATCATTCCATGGAACTTCCCACTGCTGATGGCAGCGTGGAAACTGGCCCCTGCTCTGGCTGCTGGTAACTGTATCGTTCTGAAGCCTGCAGAGCAGACGCCAACGTCTATTCTGGTGCTGATGGAATGCATCGCTGATCTGCTGCCAGCCGGTGTTCTGAACATCGTTAACGGTGTGGGTGCAGAAGCGGGCCAAGCTCTGGCAACGTCTACTCGCATCGCCAAGATCGCTTTCACTGGTTCTACGCCAGTTGGCTCACACATCATGAAGTGTGCTGCCGAGAACATCATTCCTTCTACTGTTGAGCTGGGCGGCAAGTCGCCAAACGTTTACTTCGCTGACGTTATGGACCACGAAGACAGCTTCCTGAGCAAAGCGGTTGAAGGTACGGTTCTGGCCTTCTTCAACCAGGGCGAAGTCTGTACTTGTCCTTCCCGTCTGCTGGTTCAGGAAGACATCTACGAGAAGTTCATGGGCATGGTGATCGAGCGTATCGGTCAGATCAAGCGTGGCAACCCGCTGGATACTGAAACCATGGTGGGTGCACAGGCTTCTCAAGAGCAGTTCGAAAAGATTCTGGGTTACCTGCAGATCGGTCGTGACGAAGGCGCTGAAGTACTGGTGGGTGGTGACAAAGAAGCCATCGCTGGTCTGGATAACGGCTACTACATCCAGCCTACCATCCTGAAAGGCACCAACGACATGCGTGTATTCCAGGAAGAAATCTTCGGCCCTGTTATCTCTGTAACGACCTTCAAGACTGAAGAAGAAGCTCTGGCAATCGCCAACGACACCGAGTTCGGTCTGGGCGCAGGTGTATGGTCTCGCGACATGAACATCGCTTACCGCATGGGTCGTGGCATTGAAGCTGGCCGTGTATGGACCAACTGCTACCACGCTTACCCGGCTCACGCTGCCTTCGGTGGTTACAAGAAGTCTGGTGTAGGCCGTGAAACTCACAAGATGATGCTGGATCACTACCAGCAGACCAAGAACATGCTGGTTAGCTACAGCACTGATCCACTGGGCTTCTTCTGATAGCCCGACGGTGTTCGCAGTGTTTGTGCCTTTGATCAGACAGGCACTGCGTAACTCCCGACAGTCAGGTCTACCTCAACGGGCCTGACTGTTTTATCAGCACGATGTGACTCCGGCTAACGGATTGCGTTATGGCATCGATGCTGAACCAAAACTCCTGCGTTTTGTTCTCGTGAAGGCCTTACCTGGTGCCTGGTCACCACTCCGCGACCGTTTCCGGAAGCGGATTTTTTACTCATAGACTGATAGAGATCATTGACCAAAAAGTCTGGTCAATGCTGACACTCGTTAGCCAATGAGACACAAACCCGGCATACTCCAGCTTTTTGACTTAGCAGCCTTCATTTATGTTTCCTGTTCCTCACACACCCGATGAATGGATCTCCTTCCTGATTTCCTTTTCTGCCATTGCTTCCGTGTTTTTTCTGTCCGGCTACTTTCTTGGTCGCTTGCTGATCAGTGACGACAGCTGAGCCCACAAACATCTCGATCAACGCTCATTCGATTAAATCGAAAGAAACCATCTGATTTTCTCGCTTTTTACGAATTCGATTGTCATTACACTGGTGGCAAGTTCATTCGGAAGCAGGGGAAATACAATGGGCCTTTTGATCAACGGCGAGTGGCATGATCAATGGTACGACACCAAATCATCCGGCGGCACCTTCAAACGTGAAGATGCCCAGCTGCGCAATTGGGTCACCGCCGACGGCAGCGCTGGCCCTAGCGGTGAAGGCGGCTTCAAAGCAGAATCCGGTCGCTATCATCTGTACGTCTCACTGGCTTGCCCATGGGCTCACCGCACACTGATCTTTCGCCAGCTGAAAGATCTGGAGCTTCACATCAGCGTCTCGGTGGTTGGCCCGGATATGCTCAGTCATGGCTGGGATTTCGATACCGAACATGCGGATCCGACTTTGCGCAGCAGCGGTGATACGCTGTTTGGCAGTCGCTACATGCACGAGGTCTACACCCGTAACAAGAGCGATTACACCGGTCGCGTCACCGTCCCTGTATTGTGGGATAAACGCACCCACAGCATCGTCAGCAACGAATCATCTGAAATCATCCGGATGTTCAATACGGCCTTCAACGACCTGACTGGCAACACGCTGGACTACTACCCGGAATCACTGCGATCTGATATCGACCGAGTCAACGAGCTGGTGTACCACAAGATCAACAACGGTGTGTACAAAGCCGGATTTGCCACCACGCCAGAAGCCTATGAAACAGCCGTCGGTGAACTGTTTGAAGCGCTGGACGAACTGGAACACCGACTGCAACAGCACCCGTATCTTGTTACTGACCGACAGGGGAACGCCGTACTGACAGAAGCCGACTGGCGTCTGTTCACTACACTGGTACGCTTCGACGCCGTTTACGTCGGTCACTTCAAATGCAATATTCGCCGCATTACTGACTATCCTGCGCTGTCGCGCTATCTGAAGTCGCTGTACCAGCATCCGGGCGTTGCCGAGACCGTCGACATGGCTCACATCAAGCGCCACTACTACTACAGTCACGACACCATCAATCCAACCCGGATTGTGCCCGTCGGCCCGGTACTGGAATTCATGCAGGATTGATTACCTAAACAGGCATCAGCGTGTCAGCAGCGTGCCCGATTCAGGTATCTGAATCGGGCACTGGGACGTTGGGCCAGAAACGGCGCAAACGAGGACTCAGTCACCACAGCCAGGTTGCAACTCAGCCGCTGCAGCCTGAATCTCCTCAGCTGTCATGTCACGAATGCGCATGGACAGGCTCCACTTGTGACCAAATGGATCGCGCAGCGCGCCAAAGCGCTCGCCCCAGAAAGCGTCTTCCAGTGGCATCACCACTTCGCAACCGGCTTCGACCGCTTGCTCCCAGGCCACTTCAACATCTTCAACATAAACGTGAATGCCAACCGGACTGCCACCAAGGGCATTTGGCCCCATGGAACCCCACTCGGGGACTTCTTCAGACAGCATCATCATGGAGTCACCGATTTGCAGACTGGCATGCATGATCTTTCCATCGGCAGCGGCAATCCGCATTAATTCCACCGCACCAAACGCACGCTGATAAAACTCAATGGCGGCCGGAGCATCGGCACAGGTCAGATAGGGAATCAGGTTGCTGACACCTGACGGGATCGGGCTAATGGAAGAACTCATCACAATCTCCTGATAGTCACAGTCGTGGGACTGTCACTATCAGGGATTCGCGAGACAAAAATACCGTTCGGGTTCGAAAGTCAGAAATCTGGACAATTTTGTCCTGCTCAGACCAGGGGGCATCATTCGATGTTTTTGAGATCTTCCAGACGGGTAATGATCTTGTGACTCAGCCTGGTGACGTCACCAGACAGCTCTTGCTGTGCCTCCATCACTTTTTCCGCGTTGTACAGGCTCACCACACTGGACGCCTTGTAGTGGAACATCTGATGGATCGCCTTCAGATCCTGAAACGCCGCGTACTCACCGAGATACTTTTCCCCGTCACCATGGATCCAGCGCCCCAGATCACAGTTACTGTCGCTGGCGACTTTCTCTGGATCCAGCCTGGCGCTTCCGCGTCCGACCAGATAGGTTTCCAAACGCGTCAGCCAGTTCTCGTGCGCCGCGATACAGACATCAATATCCAGAGAATTACGAGCACGCTTGGCAGCTTCCGCCGCTATATGTGCGTTATGAGCAGAGTCCGCTCCAAAGCCGAAAAAACTGAGTAATCCCATGACAATCACCTTCCACTAAATCAAACCAGATCAACCGGGCCCGAGTGTCTCGAACCGCACTGATGACAGTTTTAGTAAAAAGTCAGTTAGCCCTTGTTGACTTGTATCAAATGCCTGCATTAGCAACAACCAATATAGATATTCCTTGCGCTATGGCACTATCGAGAACCATTACAGCTTGCATTGGTGAACCAATATCGATAGATACATCCATCAAACTGGCGAAATGGAATTTTCTGGCCACAAAACACTCAACACCGGTTACACTGTCGTGCGCTGGATTCGCCGACAATAATTCATAATCAGAA
>PBNY01000074.1 GCA_002723385.1 Oceanospirillaceae bacterium
CTCGGCGGTCTCGGCGGTCTCGGCGGTCTCGGCGGTCTCGGCGGTCTCGGCGGTCTCGGTAACGCGATTTTCAATAATCGTCGTTAGGGCTTCGTGGGAATCCTTAACAGGGTGATTGTGAACTGGCTCTCCACCAGACAATACCTGATCGATAACTTCGTCTGGATTTTCGACAACCGGTTCCGCTGGCTGTTTCAGAAGTGTTTCGGCCACCTCTTCAACGTCAGTTTCATAACCAAGCTCTTTCAAGGAATCAAAAACACGATCGAGAATATCTTCGCCAGCATTGGCTGGATTTTCAGAATATCTTTCGACAAAATATTCAATACCGGAAATTACATCGGCAAAGCTGTCCAGCGTTGCCCAGTCTGTCTTTGTATTCGTTTGAATAACGTGATCAACATACTGGCCAGCACCGTGAAGCGCGGCAGCAACACGGTTTAGCGGGATCATCCCGAATGACCCGGCTATGGTATGGAGCAAAGCAGGTACATCATGCAGTTCCTGAACGTCCCACTGCTTGGAAACGTAGGCTACGATGGAATCCTTGACCTGTTCCAGGACGTTACGAGCCTCTCGTAACACCGCTTTGTGAGCTTCAGTCAGCGAGCTCTGATTAACCTGTTCAATTAATTTGCCTTCGTGAATCATCCCGGTCAGGGTTGCTTCCACATAAAGGAACGCACCAGCAATATCAAACAGGTCTTGCTGAGAGACTTTACCGATATCAACCAGTGAGTTCATATCAGCGTGCTGGGCCTGCATCACCTGCAACGGCATGCCCAACCCGACTACAGCCATCGTGTCACAGACTTGTTTGGTGGCTGGCGCCAGGTCTCTCAAGGCATCAAGACAATCCGTATCACCGCGAACTGCCAGATCAAGTTTTTCCTTGATCAAAGTCAGCTCTTCGACTAGGGCCGTTAGTACATGGCTAACGGTATCTCTGTCTGGCCCAGCGAGTGCGTCACGTTCTTGCTGAATCTCAGCTTCACTTGGTAATGCACTTCCCAAAGAAAACTTGTCAAAAACGGCTTTGATGGCCTCGCCTTCAAACTGAGTGCGAGCAACATAAAACAACAGGTTTTTAACCAGTTCATCAGAAGCAGGCTGATTGAGTGCCGGCGCACCATTTTTGATGATTAAACGAACCAGACCATCCAGGTCTTTTAAAACAACCTTGGCACTCGCGGGTAAGTGCTGCTGATACTGGAGCCATTCACAAAAGGCCATTGCAGGCAGCCACACCACTCCCATTGGGGTGTGGCCCAAAGCGTTTTCCAGTCGAGTAAACACCTTGAGCAGATACTGTTTTGCAACATCTGGCTTCTTGTCCTGAAGCAGCTGTGCAACAGCTGCCTGAAGCATCTGGCGAACTTTTCTAATCCACTGCTGGAATTCATCAGTGTGGTAGCGAGCCAGTTTTGCTTGGCTCAATTGCGGATTACGCCCGATAGCAGGCTTGAACAAAGCGGTTTCAGAGAGCAGGTTTTCCCCGCGCGCTGAACGCAATTCATTTAGAATTGGGAGCAGAACAATCGGCAAGTCCCGTTGTCCGACCTTAACGTGATCGAGATAATGTGGCAGCTGAATGATGGCCTGCATGAGTATTTCTAGGCCTGCGCGCTCATCAGGCAGCTTGCCCTCGTACAAAGCAGCCGCTACAGCCTCCATCTCTTCGGCCAGCAATGCTGCGCCAAAGAACTCGACCATCTGAAGTGTGCCGTGAACCTGGTGAAGGTAATTGAAGCAGAATTTCAGTCTGCTTCTGTCCTCAGGGCTTTCACTGAAAATCTCCAACGATTGTTGCGCCTGTTGAAGAGTTTCGTGAATTTCGCCTTTTACCCATTCCAGGGCGATGTAGTCCTGACTCATCGCCATTCGGTCTCCCGTGTTGTATCGAGTTGCTTCCGGACAAAAGCGGTTACCTTGCCATTTTTGCAGGTTTCCACGTTCTGATTCCGCCAGTCAACGATCTCGCCGGAGCCGATCAAAAGAACACCTCCGGGAGCCAGCCGTTCGACAAGCATGTTCAGAATTTCCCGGCGTCGCCATCTGCGAAAGTAGATCAGAACATTCTGACAATAAATCAGATGTTGTGAGCGCAAAGGAAACGCACCTAGATTCAAAATATTGACCTGAGTGAAGCAGCAACGCTGTTTAATATTATCTCTGATCCGAATGCCACCAGAACCGCCCGGCTCTATTCCAGCCTTTCGATAAGGTTCAGGGATCCAGTCAAGAGCACTACGCGAGTACTCAGCACTGCGCGCTTTACGTAAAACAAACGTAGAGATATCCGTTCCGGTTACAGCGTATGTTTGTCCCTTTTTTACAGCCTGATCAGCGATCATCGCCAAACTGTACGTTTCTTCGCCGGTAGAACATCCCAGACTCCAGATTTCCAGAGCCTGGCCATCAGGCAAATTCCTTGATACTTCGCGACAATGAGATTCAGCAAATTCATAAGCATCCCGATCTCGAAAGAATCGGGTTTCCTGAACGGTCAAACGATCAACCAGGGTATTCCATTCGATGGCTCCAGCAGGGCCGGATACGACTTTATCGAAATAGGATGAATAACTCTCACACCCTATTTCTTTCATCCGTAAACCCAAGCTGGTCTGAAGGAATGACCGACGTTGTTCAGGCATACACATTCCGGTTCTATCTTCCAGAAGTGTCTGCCAGCGAACAAACTGTTCGTCATCAAGTTCAGGCAGTGTGCTGACTACAGAGCGAATCTGCTGACTCATACCGGGACGTCACAGCCGTCCTTAAAGAACTTGCTGTTGCTCCATCTCCATATCCGCCTCAGGCAGTTTGAAGCCCGCAACAGATTCACGCAGCTTGTTCGCCATTTCCGCCAGGTTACCAATCGACTTCGCAGTAGCCGTGGTACCGGCAGACGTCTGCGAGGTAATTTCCTGAATTACGTTCATCGTATTGGAAATATGACCAGCAGAAGATGCCTGTTGACGTGCCGCGTTGGAAATGTTCTGAATCAGTTCAGCCAAACTCTTCGATACCGTCTCAATCTCTTCCAGTGCAACACCCGCATCTTGTGCCAGGCGAGCACCACGTACCACCTCAGTGGTGGTCTGTTCCATTGAGATTACAGCCTCGTTAGTATCGTTCTGAATCGTTTTAACCAGCGCCTCAATCTGCTTGGTTGCAGCAGCGGAACGTTCCGCCAGGCGCTGTACTTCATCCGCAACAACCGCGAAGCCTCGACCGGCGTCACCCGCCATCGAGGCCTGAATCGCAGCGTTCAGGGAAAGAATGTTGGTTTGGTCAGCAATGTCCGTAATCAGGGAGATGATGTCACCAATCTCCTGAGAAGATTCACCGAGACGCTTAATACGCTTGGAAGTTTCTTGAATCTGCTCACGGATGTTATCCATGCCGTTAATCGTCGCCTGTACAACCTCAGCACCTTTGTTTGCGATCGCCACCGATCGCTCGGCTACCGCCGAGGATTCCGATGCGTTCGCAGATACCTGGTCAATCGACACCGCCATTTCGTTAATCGCGGCTGAAGCTCCGGCAATTTCCTGGGCCTGGTGTTCCGATGCTTCCGCAAGGTGCATCGCTGTCGCCTGGGTTTCCTGAGCAGCCGAGGAAACCTGTACAGCCGTTTCGTTAATCGCAGATACCAGAGAGCGCATCTGGTCAATTGCGTAGTTAATCGAGTCAGCAATCGCACCGGTAAAGTCTTCGGTTACTGTCGCCGATGCAGTCAAGTCACCATCTGCCAGGTCAGCAATTTCATCCAGCAGTCGAAGAATAGCCATCTGGTTCTGTTGATTCTGGTTTTCTGTAACGGTCAAGTCACGACGGGTACCTTGGTAAGAGGTGTAACCCAAGGCCATCAGGAAAACCACAGACAATACGGCAGAGCCATAACCAAGCGCCTGATAGCCAGTACGGGATTCAGCATCAGTCAAAATGGTTTCGGTCAAATCAGAGGTTTGGGTCAGGAGCACCCGCGAGTTTACAAAGATACTGTCCGATGCTTCACGCACCTGGAACAGTTCAGGAGAGGTTTCAAGAATTTCATCCACCGAACCGGATACGAACTCAAACAGCTCCGAAACTTCAGCCAATGCTGTCACAGCTTCTTCGTCTGTTACCTGGGAAATATTCATCGCAATATTTCCCTGCACCATACCATTCAGTACCCGACCGAACAGGGAGGCATCTCGCCCGAACGCATCTGCCGCCATTACAGCGTCGTCACCACCAGCCAGTACTTTGTTAACCGATCGTACAATACGTTCTGCTAGCCATGACTGACGCTGGGCTACCGCCACCTGGTCAGCAGGAGCGCCGTTATCCAGAAGAATTTCTACAATTTCGTCGTATTCCACCTGAAGCTGTGGAATCGTTTCAGCCAGTGTCTCGGCTACTTCGTGTAGAGAGAGAATAATGTCCTGAGAACGGATAATCTGGTCGGCGTTTTTATTCACACCTTCCCAAACCTGCTGCACGTTGGACATATTGGAAACCTGAGCAGGTTCAAGGCCAGTCGCCTCGTCCCCTTTGGTCAGATAGCCCCAGCGTTCGTCAAATCGATCACGTGCAACCTTTAACTGGCCAAAAGCCTCCCGGTTTCCCGATGCCGCTTCCACCGCGTTGGTTGCCAGTTCCTGAGACAGTACCCGCAGCTCACCAGCGTGCTTGATGTACTGTTCGTCTCGGCTCTGCAGGCTGTTAACCCACACCGTAATACCAATAAACACAACCAGAGACAGCAGCACCAAAGCCGCCAGCACTCCACTCGCGCCATTTTTCAGAACCGCTGATGCGGCATTGCCCGATTTACCACTCATGCCCTTCTCTCCACACTCACTGCTCTCTAGGCAGCATTTTTATTTCCAAAGAGATTTGCTTCTTGCCTTAAACAGCAATCTGCAGAAACTCCGGAGAATTCACCAGTTCATCGAAACGGAATATAGACCACTGTTTGGCGTCCCTGACGAAACCGTGATCGACGAACTTGCTTAACGCGTCCTGTCTTTTGGGAATGGCATCCATGCTGTCCAACTGGAACTGCTGCATTCCCAATACTGCATCCACCAACAATCCGGTGGGGAAATCACCTTCTTCAACGACCAAAACCCGACGCGAACGCCAGTTTGCCTTGGACGTCATACCCAACATGCCAGCCATATCCATGACAGGGACCAATCGTCCCCGAACATTAGCCACACCCAGAACCCAGCTTTTCACACCGGGAACGGTTGTCACACGAGGCGGTTGCAGGATTTCACTGACTTGCCCCATATCAGCTACAAACTCCTGCCCTCCCATCAGAAAGCCAACACCACGCCAATAAGCAACAGCCTCAATCTGCTGAGGCAAATCAGAAGCGTTGTTTAGGCTGCGATCAGCAATATCTTTCAGGAGCGCAAAAGGATGCATGCTTATTTCATCACCGAATCAATTTCAGACAACAGGATTGCTTCAGCAACTGGCTTGACCAGATAACCACTCGCACCTTGGCGTTTACCCCAAACGCGGTCAGTTTCCTGATCTTTGGTGGTAACAATAATCACCGGAATGTGTTCAGTTTCCGGGTCATTGGTCAGCTGACGAGTTGCCTGAAATCCGTTCAGACCTGGCATAACGATGTCCATCAGTACCACATCTGGTTTTTCTTGCTTCGCAAGAGCAACACCGTCGGCACCATTTTCGGCAGCCAGAACTTCGTGACCGTTCTTTTCCAACATCGAGCGGAATACTTCTGTTTCGGTAGGAGAGTCATCTACCACTAGAATGCGAGCCATGCTTTACCCCTTAATATTCGCTAGCTTGCTTACTGTTTTACATACTGTCGGATAGAACCGAGAAGCTCATCCTTACTGAAAGGCTTGGTCAGATATTCATCTGAACCAACAATGCGACCCTTCGCTTTATCAAAAAGGCCGTCCTTACTGGAGAGCATAATGACAGGCGTAGACTTGAACCTTGAATTGTTCTTGATCAACGCGCAGGTTTGATATCCATCCAACCGGGGCATCATGATGTCCACGAAGATGATATTCGGGCTGGAGTCGGCAATTTTTGCAAGAGCATCAAAGCCATCCGTTGCAGTGATCACTTCGCAGCCTACCTTCTTCAGCAAGGTTTCGGCCGTGCGACGAATGGTTTTGCTGTCGTCGATGACCATCACTTTTATGTTTTGAAAATTGTCGTCCATAGAAAGGCCTTAACCATCCACTCTGAATTAACCGCAACGGACCGAGAACGTACGTTGATTCGAGCCGGTTCACTTTTGTATCACACATTAGTGCACCAAGCTAGAACGGAACCATTTCAATACTGTTTCACGTGCCCACACTCTGAATCGGTTAGAATGCAGCAGAATATATCTAGGGTAACGGACACACATCATGAAGTTTAAAATTGGCGTTGTAATGGATCCCATTGAGACAATCCATGTGTACAAGGACACCACCTTGGCGCTGCTCAATTCAGCCCAGGGAAAAGGCTGCGATCTGTATTACATGGAGCAACAGGATCTCTACATTGATAACGGAGTTGCAATGGGCTCCATGTGTTCCTTATCAGTGAGCATGAATGAAAAAAACTGGTTTGAGAAAGGTGAATCAAAACGATTACCCCTATCTGAACTCGACATCATCCTGATGCGCAAAGATCCGCCTTTTGACAGTGAATTTATTTACAGCACCTATATTCTTGAACTAGCCGAGCAGGCTGGCGTTCTGATCGCCAACAAACCGGCCAGTCTTCGCGACTGCAACGAGAAAGTCTTTGCGACCCATTTTCCTCATCTGATGACGCCAACCCTGGTGACTCGTCGAGCGGATCTGCTGAAAGACTTCCACACCGAACACCAGGACGTCATTTTCAAACCACTGGATGGCATGGGTGGATCGTCCATCTTCCGAATCAAACCCCAAGACCCCAACCTGAGCGTTATCATCGAAACCCTGACCCTGCAGGGACAACAGCAGATCATGGCTCAGAAGTTCATCCCGGACATTACAGAGGGCGACAAGCGCATTCTGATGATTAACGGCGAACCCGTGCCCTATTGCCTGGCCCGTATTCCGGCGAAGGGAGAAACACGTGGCAACCTGGCTGCCGGTGGACGAGGAGAAACCCGTCCATTATCGGATGCAGATCGTCGTATTGCCGAGGAAATTGGCCCGATATTAAAAGAGAAAGGACTCTATTTTGTTGGGCTCGATGTCATTGGCTCCCAGTTAACGGAAATCAATGTCACTAGTCCAACTTGTGTTCGCGAAATCAGTCGAGACTCCGGCATCGATGTCGCGGGTCAACTGATCGATTGTCTGCTCGAAATCCGTCGTCACTGAGTTGCTCTTCAAGAAGTAACCGCATCGGTGGACAAAAGCCCCGCTTCGCGCCAGACTTGCCAAGCCTGAGTCTTTGAAGCGGGCGAACTTCTGGATAAACCTGATACGGATTCAAAGCCGCATGACCGTCGCAACAGCAGCTGCAACCAGCACAGATCGACTGACGTTCGCCCTGTTTCTGGCGTTGCTTGTACACGCCTTGATCATTCTTGGGGTCAGCTTCTCACCATTTGAACGCCAAAATCTCGCCAAAACACTGGAAGTCACGCTGGCCAGCTATAAGAGTGCTGAAGCCCCCAAACAGGCGGACTTCCTTGCTCAGGAGAATCAGGAAGGCAGCGGAACCGAAGACGAAGCACGAATGCTGACCACGGATGTCGAAGCCCCTTTTCAGGATAACCGCATCAACAAAGCCTCACTCCAGGAACAGCTGGCCTCTACCCCCAAGGTTCTGGAAGGCTCCCGGACACATGTAACAACTGTTACAGAACAAACCAACAAAATTGAAAGCAAGGTTAGTCCGGATCCGCAACCTGAACTCGATATACCGGATGGCCCGCAACAACAACTGCTGAAACGCAGCCTTGAAATGGCCAGCCTGGAAGCCAAAATTGATACGATGCGCCAGATGTACGCCAAGCGCCCTCGTATCCAGCGCCTGACTGCGGCCTCAACCATGAAGGCCAGTGACGCCTACTACGTCAACAACTGGCGCCGCAAAATTGAGAAGATGGGGGCATTGAATTACCCGCAAGAAGCCGAGAACTGTATTAATGATTGCCGCCTGAGGCTTCTGGTAGCCATCAACCCGAATGGCACTATTTACGACGTTCAGATTCTCGAATCCTCAGGCCGCAAGGTTCTGGATGAGGCCGCCATGCGCATTGTCCGCCTTGCAGCACCATTCGCCCCCTTCACGGAAGAAATGCGCGAAACCACGGACATCCTGGAAATCATCCGTACCTGGCAATTCAAGGGTAATCGTTACCTGTCGGACGGTTTTTGATGGACACAATCGAATCACTCAAAAACCACTTTCTGATCGCCACTCCCGAATTAAAAGGCAGCCTGTTTGAAAACGCAGTAATCTACCTGTTCGCTCACGATCCTGACGGCGCGATGGGCGTCATGATCAACAAGCCACACTCAATTAGCTGGCCAGAAATCTGTTCTCAACTCGGACTCCAAACCTCGGGAACACGCACTCCTGACGTGTTTGTCGGCGGCCCCGTATCCGTCAATCACGGGTACCTGCTCTACCAGTCAGAGACAGCCTTTGATCAAAGCATGACGATTACAACCGACCTGCATATCAGCACATCAAGCGATCAGCTCAAGGCCATCGCTTCCGGCGACCATCCCGACCATATGGGACTGTATCTTGGCTACAGTGGCTGGAGCCCAGCCCAACTGGATCAGGAGATTCTCGACAATGCCTGGCTAACTCTGCCTGGCGACACCAATCTTCTATTTAACACTCCGCCTGACCAGGTGTATCAGCGCGCGCTGGAAACACTGGGTATCGATATCAACTTTTTCAGTCACGACGCCGGACACGCCTGACAATGAACAGCCCCACTCCTCCAGAGCGGATAATCACCGTGATGGGATTCGACTTTGGCACCAAGCGCATTGGTATCGCCACCGGGCAGCGGCTCACTGGCAATACTCAACAACTGGATCCCATCAAGGCTCGTGACGGTATTCCCGACTGGGACACCCTGCAAAGTATTATCGACGAATGGAACCCGGACGCTTTTGTCACCGGACTGCCACTCAATATGGACGGTACTCCCAGCGAAATGAGCCGCAGAGCCAACAAATTCGCACACCGTCTTGAAGGGCGTTTTCATCGCCCTTCCTACACCTGTGATGAACGACTGACCAGTTTCGAAGCCAAGGGCATAGCCATGTCTCAGGCCGGAGAACGCGACTTCGGACGCTTCTCAGTGGATGGACTGGCAGCCCAACTGATTCTTGAGAGCTGGATGGAGAAGCATCCTCGCTCCAGCACCAGCCAGTAAGGAGAGCGCTATGACCCTTCCTGATATTAAGGCCACCTGCACCACGTTGGCGCAGCAGCTGAAGCAACACATATGCGACAACCAGATTGATAATCCAATTGTGGTTGGCATTCACACGGGCGGCGTTTGGGTGGCCCAACACCTGATTGATGAATTTGAACTACCCGGGCCGTTGTACAGCGTTGATATCAGCTTTTATCGCGACGACTTTAATCAAAAGGGTCTTAACCCCAAGGTTCAAGGCTCCAGCCTGCCGGACACCATTGAAGGCAGAGACCTGATCCTGATCGACGACGTCATCATGAGTGGCAGGACGGTTCGTGCTGCGATCAATGAGCTGTTCGATTACGGTCGACCATCCAGCATCACTCTGGCTTGCTTGCTGGACGTTGGTCAGCGCCAGCTGCCGTTTCAGCCCGATGCGTGTGGCGCCCGACTGGCACTGGAAGCCAACCAGAGAATCAAGGTCAAGGGGCCATCGCCACTATCCCTGTACCTGAAAAACAGCGACACCGAGTCCTGACTGTCTAATACCGGATACCCGATATGATGAGTGATCCCAGCCAGCTACAACTTGCACCCAACGGCGAACTACGCCACTTCCTGACCACTGAAGGACTGAGCAAGGAGTTGCTTGAGAGCATCCTGACCAAAGCCAGTGGCTTCCTTGATAGCAAAGGAGACCTGATCGCCAAGGTACCTCTGCTGCGAGGCAAAAGTGTCGTCAATCTGTTTTTCGAAAACAGCACCCGTACCCGCTCCACCTTTGAACTGGCCGCAACTCGACTGAGTGCAGATATCCTCAACCTGGACATCCAGCGTTCGGCCACTTCCAAGGGCGAAACCCTGATGGACACCCTGTGGAATCTGGAAGCCATGCACGCCGACATGTTTGTCGTCCGCCATGCCGATTCCGGCGCAGCCCACTTCATTGCCGAGCATGTCACCCCCAACGTCGCCATCATTAATGCCGGCGATGGACGCCACGCTCATCCCACTCAGGCAATGCTCGACATGCTGACCATCCAGCGCCACAAACAAGGCATTGAAGGCAAGGTTGTCGCCATTGTGGGCGATATCCTGCATTCACGCGTGGCCCGTTCGCAGATTCATGCACTGAAAACACTGGGCGCTGCCGAAGTGCGCGTGGTGGGCCCAGCGACCCTGCTGCCCAAAGATATCGAAGACCTCGGCGCCAAGGCTTATTACGATTTCAGCCTGGCGCTGCGTGACTGCGATGTCGTGATCATGCTTCGCCTTCAGAAAGAGAGAATGCAAAACGCCTTGCTGCCCAGTGAAAGCGAATTTTTCCGCCTGTATGGCCTGACATCAGAAAAGCTCGCCCTGGCCAAACCCGACGCCATCGTGATGCATCCCGGCCCGATCAACCGGGGTGTTGAAATTGAAAGTGCGGTTGCTGACGGCCCTCAATCGGTGATTCTGAAACAGGTCGGTTACGGCATTGCCGTCCGCATGGCCGTCATGGCCATGGCCATGAGTGGACAGCGAACCAACCAGGCAGGCCCGGAGGCGCCACAATGAAATACCTTCATATCCGCAATGCCCATCTGATCGACCCGGCACAAGAACTGGACGAAACCTCAGACCTGTACATAACAGATGGCCGAATCGCAGCCATTGGCCACAAACCCTCGGAAGGCACGATTGACCGTACCATCGATGCTCAGGGCCAGTGGCTGGTGCCCGGTTTTGTGGATCTCAGCTGCTATCTGAATGAACCGGGCTATTCTCAAAAAGGATCAATTGCCCGCGACACTCATGCCGCAGCCAAAGCCGGTTTTACCCACATTTGTGCGCAGCCCCGGACGCGCCCGGTCGCTGACAGCAGCGCAGTCATCCAGCAAATTGTTGAGCGTTCTGCTCAAGCCAACGCAGCTCGCGTACTTCCCCTGGGTGCCCTGACCAAGGGCCTGCAAGGCGAACAGCTTTCCAATATGGTGAGTTTGAGAAACGCCGGTTGCATCGCGCTCAGTAATGCGCGTGCTCCAATCAAGGACAGCTATGTTTTGCGTCGCTTGATGGAATACGCAGCAACCTACGACATTCGCCTGTTCATTACCCCGCTGGATACCGCGCTGGCGGCTGATGGCGTCATGCACGAAGGGCCAACTTCAACCCGCCTTGGTCTTGCCGGCATTCCTGAAACCGCAGAAACCGTCGCACTGGCTCAGATTCTTTTACTGGCAGAACAAACCGGTGCACGGGTTCACATCAGCCAGATCAGTAGTGCAAGAAGTGCTGACATGGTGTCCGATGCGAAAGCCCGTGGACTGAAAGTCTCGGCGGATGTCTCTCTGGCCAATCTGTGTTTTACAGCCCGGCAAGTCAATGGCTACAACAGTCGTTTTCACGTCGAGCCACCACTGCGTGGCGAAGCCGACCGACAAGCATTGCTGGCAGCGGTTAACCGCGGGGAATTGATCATCTGTTCAAATCATCGCCCTCATGAAATCGCAGCCAAGAAAGCTCCTTTTGCAGCCTCGGAGCCGGGGATGTCGTTGTACAACTGCTTCTTGCCATTGCTGCTCAAGCTGATCAAAGACGATGAACTGGATCGAAATGCGGCGATCAAGGCGCTATCCACCTTGCCAGCCCAAACACTGGGACTCGACAGAGTGTTCAGAGAAGGCGCGATATTCAACGCTACACTGATCAATCAGACAGGGGCATCGCAGTCCTGCTCTGAAGAAGATCTTTCCAGCCCGCTCAGTGAACCACTGCCGGGGACAGCGTCTGAAACCTTTGTTGATGGCCAATTGGTCAAGTGGCACTGAGGCTTACACAGGGTCAGTGAGACCCGAACACATCATTCAGCCGTCGGCGCAAGGCTGAATGATACTTCCCTCTCCTCCCGTTCGCCCTTCTGCATATCGACACCTCGCAGACAGCTCGACAACTTCTCCGTATAATGCGTGCAAATTTCGGAGACACAGTCATGCACCTGCGCCACTTGCTATCCCTGGTTATTGTTTGCCTCAGCTTGCTGGGTGGCCTTGCCTGCGGCCAGAAAGGCCCGCTGTATCTGCCAGAGCAACCGCCAGAAAAAGAATCTCGATAAATGTCCGTATTCCAATATCAAAATGGCGTGTTAAACGCCGAGAACATGCCGCTTACCGAGCTGGCTGAACGCCATGGTACGCCCCTGTACGTATACTCGCGCGCGGCGTTCGAACAGCACTTCCAGTCTTACAGTCAGGCGCTGGGCGACTGGCCTCATCTGGTGTGCTACGCCGTAAAAGCCAATTCAAACCTTGCCGTACTGAACGTCCTTGCCCGTCAGGGAGCAGGCTTCGACATCGTCAGTCAGGGCGAATTGGAACGCGTGTTAGCAGCTGGCGGCGATCCCGCCAAAGTCGTCTTCTCTGGCGTTGGCAAACAGCCTGCGGAAATGATCCGTGCACTGGATGTTGGCGTGGGTTGCTTCAATGTTGAGTCAGAAGCAGAACTGCGTCGTTTGAGTGAGGTCGCCACTCAACAAGGCAAGGTTGCCCCGGTGTCAGTACGTGTGAATCCGGATGTCGATGCACAGACACATCCGTACATTTCAACCGGACTGAAAGACAACAAGTTTGGTATCGACATCAATCAGGCCCCTGCAGTTTACAAACTGGCCGCCAGCCTTCCGGGTATTCAGGTTGTGGGTGTCGACTGCCACATTGGCAGCCAGCTGACGGATATTTCACCTTTTCTGGATGCTCTCGACCGGGTATTGGCACTGGTTGATGATCTGTCTGCGCAAGGAATTGAGGTTGAGCACCTTGATCTCGGTGGTGGCCTCGGTGTCGTTTATCAGGACGAAACGCCTGCAACGCCAGAAGAGTACATTGCCGCGGTCAAGACCCGCCTGGGTGATCGCAAGTTCAAGCTGATCTTCGAGCCAGGTCGTTCCATTGCGGCAAACGCCGGTGTTTTCCTGACCCGGGTTGAATACCTGAAGCTGAACGATCACAAGAATTTCGCCATCATTGATGGCGCCATGAATGACCTGATCCGACCATCCCTGTACTCAGCCTGGCAAGACATCAAGCCGGTCGTAGAAGGTTCAGACCAGCCGAAGCGCACCTATGACCTGGTTGGACCAATCTGTGAAACCGGAGACTTCCTGGGCAAAGACCGCACATTGGCTATTCAGGAAGGTGATGTACTGGCTGTAATGTCAGCCGGTGCGTACGGTTTCGTCATGGCGTCGAACTACAACACCCGTGGTCGTCCGGCCGAGATCATGGTGGATGGCGATACGGCAACCGTAGTTCGCGAACGCGAGACTCTGGCCTCCCTGTTCGCCAACGAAGCCCTGTTATCGGAATAATCCCATGCGAGTTAAATTCAGCAAAATGCATGGCATTGGTAATGACTTCGTCGTTGTCGACATGATCACTCAAACAGGTCGTATCCGCCCTGAACGCGTTCGTGAGCTATCGGATCGAAATTTTGGTATCGGGTTCGATCAACTGCTTGTGGTTGAACGCCCGACACAATCGAATACCGATTTCCGCTACCGCATCTTTAATGCCGATGGCAGCGAAGTTGAGAATTGTGGCAATGGCGCACGCTGCTTTGCCCGTTTCGTTTATGACCAGCATCTCACGGGCAAACGGGACATTCGTGTCGAAACCGCCACCGGCGTGATGGAACTGCACCTGACCGATGACAAGCAAGTCATTGTGGATATGGGTGCACCGATTCTGGAACCCGCCAAAATCCCGTTGGCCGCCGAGCAATATATGCCAGAGTATCAGCGCGATATTCCTGGGATTGGTGAAGTCCGCTTTGGTGCCGTCTCCATGGGCAACCCCCATGCGGTGATTCGTGTCGAAAATGTCGACACAGCGCCCGTAAATGAATGGGGGCCAGTCATTGAGCGTTGTGAATACTTCCCCAACCGGGTTAATGTCGGCTTCATGCAGGTTGTGTCAGAACATGAAATCCGCCTGAGAGTGTTCGAGCGTGGCTCAGGAGAAACTCTGGCCTGTGGCACAGGGGCCTGTGCCGCCGTTGTCTCCGGACAATTGCGTGGCTGGCTGCAACCGGGAGTCAAGGTAGGTTTGCCTGGCGGCGACCTGCACATCCAGTGGGATAGCCAATCCCATGTAAATATGACCGGCCCGGCAGAAACCGTCTTTGAAGGACGGGTGAATCTGTAATTCTGATGACAGACAGGAATGACTCCATGACTCAGTCACAGCAGGTTTCCGCTGATGATGTAATTCGTTACCTGACCGAACATCCCGACTTTTTTTCCGGTCGGGATGACTTGTTGCTGGAGCTTCGCATTCCTCATGAAGCCGGTGGCGCAACCAGTCTGATCGAGCGACAGCTGACGGTTCATCGTCAGCGCAACCAGGATCTCGGTGAACGACTTTATGCGCTATTGGAAAATGCTCGACGCAACGACCTGATTTTCATGCGCATGCGTCGACTGGTGCTGGCGTTGATTGAAGCCAATTGCTGGGTCAATGTTCACGTTGCGCTGGACGATGCAATGCGTACTGACTTTAAAGTCGATGGTTGGTGCATGGTGCATTTCACCGAACGCCAACTGGACGCACCGTTAATTGCCGTTCCCCAGTCCGACCGCTATCGACGCATTATGGAGCTATTTGGCGGCAAACGCGCCATATGCGGAAACTTCGAACCGGATGAAGTCAAACTGCTGACCTATCCATACATGCCATGGGCACAATCCATTGCCGCTGCCCGCATTACCGGCCAGGACAACAACGGCATGCTGGTACTGGCCAGCAAGGACCCGGAATACTATCGAAGTTCCACCGAAACTCTGTTCCTGGATTATCTCGCCGAAGTGCTGGCACTGCGCCTGCAGCAGACTCCGGTGCTACGATAATGGCGATCAAACTGCTGACACTGGATCTCGACAATACACTGTGGGAAACCGATCCGGTCATCGTCAAGGCTGAACAGGCCAGCTACAACGCCCTGATTGAGCAGGCACCCGGTGTCGCCGACTTGTACAGCCTGGAGGGATTGCGTGAATACAAGAACCAGCTGGCGGAGTGCTACCCATCACTGGTTCATCAGATATCCAAACTGCGTTTTGAAACTCTGCGCCGGGCTGCCTTGCAGGCAGGGATTGCACACGATGAAGCCGAGGCGGTAGCCGAGAAAGCCTTTGCTGCCTTCATGCAAGAACGCAGTAATCTGACGTTATTCGATGGCGCACTGGATGCCCTGCAAACCCTGGCACAAGAACTGCCTCTGATCGCGCTGACCAATGGCAATGCGAGCCTCAAAGCCGTAGGCATCGACCATCTGTTTACCGCACATTTCAGTGCAGAAGATGTCGGCGCAGCCAAACCCGAGGCCAATCTGTTCCATGCCGCCTTACAGCATCAGCAGGTTGAACCTCATGAATGTCTGCATATTGGCGATCACCCACATCAGGACATTGATGCCGCTCGCCAGCTTGGCTTTCATACCCTGTGGGTCAATGCGCTTGAATTACAATGGCCAGATGGCCTGGATGCACCACGCCACACCATTCAGCATCTGAATGAACTGGTTGAGGCCATTGCCGATATCAAGTCGGTGGCTCAAGGATAAGCCACCGTTCATCTCTCACGATCAGGGCATCAGATAGGTGTAGGCCTGAAGTGATTCAGACAGCTCCTGTTGAAACATTACCTTGTCGGCCTCACTCAACGGGCTGGCTTGCACCTGCCCCAACAGCCGCAAGCGAATATCTTCGGGGTCAAAGTTCACGTAATCCAATACCCCGGCGATGGTATCGCCCTGAATCGGATGCTGAATTCGATAACCGCCCTTTCCTTCGCTTAACTCATCATCCAGCACCACATCCACCGAATCGGTGTCTCCGAACAAATTGTGCAGATCACCCAGGATTTCCTGATAAGCCCCGACCATAAAGAACGCCAGCAGATCACCGCGCTCCACCGATGGCAACGGCAAGCTGGAGCCAAGCCCGTCGCTGTCAACGTAATCATCAATACGGCCATCGGAATCGCAAGTGATGTCTTGCAGCACACCGCGATGACGCATCGGCTGATTCAAACCACTGACAGGCAATATCGGAAAAATCTGATCGATCCCCCAGACATCCGGCAGCGACTGGAAGAGAGAGAAATTCACGAAGACCTTGTCAGCCAAGCGATCATGCAACTCATCCAGCATCGGGCGATGAGTCCGATTGGAGGGATTCAGCTGCCGCATCAACAACTGGCTGGCCTGAGAATATAAGCTTTCTGCGTCGGCACGCTGCTGCAAGTTCATCAACCCGAGACTGAACGCGGAATAGGAGTCTTCAATCCCCTGTTGCACGCGATGAAACAGCTCGGTCAGGGCTCCTGCAGCACATGGCTGCTGAAGTTGTCGTACGACGGAATCCAGCTCCTTGAGACAGGCAGGTGCATGATCGCTCACGATACTCATCGGCTCAGACAGCTCATCGCACAACGTTTGAAGTGCCGGTTCGTGATCGATGATTTCGGCCAGCAACACCGCATGGTGAGCCGTCATCGCACGCCCGGATTCGGTGATGATATTGGGCTGTCGGACACCGGTTTCTTCGCACACGGCATGAATCACTCCCACCACTTTGCGGGCGTATTCCGACATGCTGTAATTCATCGAGCAGTAGCTGCGCGAGCCGGTTCCTTCGTAGTCGACCCCCAAGCCACCGCCCACATCAAGCCAGCGCACATCCACACCAATCGCTGCCAGCTCTGAAAAAATCCGGCCACATTCGGTTAACCCGGTGTGTATGTCGTGGATATTAGCCAGCTGGGAGCCCAGGTGGAAATGCAGCAACTGCAGAACCGGCAGTTGCCCACGCTCAGACAGGCTGTGAACCATGGTCAATATCTGACTGGCGGACAGGCCGAATTTGGATTTCTCTCCGCCGGTATTTTGCCAGTTGCCTTTGCCGATGGTTGCCAGCCGCGCGCGGACCCCCAGACGCGGCTGAACCCCCAGCCGTTCTGCTTCAGCCAGAATCAGTGGTAGCTCAGACAGCTTCTCCACCACCAGAAAAACACGGTGGCCAAGCTTTTCGGCCATCAGCGCCAGACGAATGAAATGCGCGTCTTTATAGCCGTTACAGACGATGGTGGCGCGGGTTTCACGAACCTGGGCCAGAATGGCGATCAATTCAGGTTTGCTGCCAGCTTCCAGACCGATACTGTCGACGCCAGCCAGCTCTTGCCCCCGAACAATCTGCTCCACCACAGGCTGTTGCTGATTTACCTTGATCGGATACACCGGTGTGAACGAGCCGCGATAATCAAACTCCTGCATCGCCTCCCGAAAGGCATTCACCAGGCTCTGAACCCGATGGTGCAAAATGCCGGGGAAACGCACCAACGCCGGCATGCGCAGACCTGCCGCCTTCAGATCATCGGCCAAACGAGTCAAATCAATGTGTTGGCGCCCTGAAGGGTCAGGGTGAATGCACAAATGCCCTGCCTCATTGATTTGTGCATAACCCTCGCTCCAGCGAGGCAAGTTGTAGGCATCCCGGTAAGCAGAGGAAGCAGATGTCATTGTGATACCTGATGAGGGATTCTCTTGGCGAGAATCAATGGTTAGGGTAATGTTCGCCGGCTAAGGCGAGGCGCCGATTTTAAAGAACATCGAATCATTTGAGTATCCATATGACACAACCATTACAGAATGGCTGGTTCACCGAAGTGTTTGACCAGCAGGGATCGGCGTTTTCGCTCAAAATCACTGAAAAGCTGGACAGCGTAAAAAGTGACTTCCAGACCATCGATATCTATCAGACCGAAACCTTTGGCAAGCTGATGGTCATTGATGGCTGTACCATGGTCTCGACCCGTGAGAACTTCGTGTACCACGAGATGATGTCGCATGTAGCGCTGTTTGCGCATCCGGCTCCCAAACGTGTCGCCATCATCGGTGGCGGTGATTGCGGCACCCTGCGTGAAGTCCTCAAACACGATGGCGTTGAACAGGCGTGGCAAATCGATATTGATGAGCAAGTCACCCGCATGGCCGAGAAACACTTCCCGGAACTGTGTGAATCCAACAACGACCCGCGTGCCAATATCCTGTTCGACGACGGCATCAAGTGGATCAACGACTGTGAGCCGGAATCGCTGGACGTGATCATCATCGACAGCACCGACCCGGTTGGTCCAGCCGAAGGCCTGTTCGCGGTGGAATTCTACCAGGATTGCTTCAAGGCTCTGGCACCGGAAGGTATCGTGGTTCAACAATCGGAATCACCGCTTTATCACAGCAAAAGCATCATCCGGAAAATTCACATTGATATGGCAGAAGCCGGTGCCACCAGCAGCCACACCATGCCATTCCCTCAGGTCATTTACCCGTCGGGTTGGTGGAGCTGCACACTTGCCAGTAAAGGCGGTGATGCCACCAGCTTCCGAATTGAAGATGCGGCCAACAAGAGCTTCCGCACAGAATACTACAACGCCGAAATGCACGCCGCCGGACTGGCGTTGCCAGAATTCATGCGTCGCGATCTGGAGCTGGGTGACTGATTCCAGCTCAAACAAGCCAGAGCGAGTAAACCAGAACCAACAAAAAAAGCCGCGTCGTTTCCAACGCGGCTTTTTTTGTATCTGACGTTTCATCACGATGTCAGGGAATCAGGAACCCCCGACATCGATCCGTGACGCCATTACTCCTGGCCAGACATGTACTTGATGGCAGCCAGGATTTCATCGTCAGAACAGTTCATGCAGTTGCCTTTCGGCGGCATGCTGTTGATACCATTGATGGCGTTCTGCCAGGTCTGATCAATACCCTTCGCCAGACGTTCTTCCCAGGCAGCGGTGTCACCATTTTTAGGCGCACCCAATACACCTGCGGTGTGACAAGCACCACAAGCGGCGCCGTAGACTTCTTCACCGGAGCGAGGGCCAGCAGCAGCAACTACTGCACCGCCACACTCGGCACCAACACACACTTCACCCACAGGCTTGATACGCTCGCGGATTTTGTCTTCCTGGGAGTCAGCAGCAGCGTATGCTTGAGCAGCAATCACGGTAGCAGCAGCCAGGATCAGGGCTTTCAGTTGTTTCACAGAACTGTCCTCATTAAGCTAAGACGGCTTATTAAAAATATTTAAACGCACGAATTATAACGGTATTTACCGGGTGTTTGAAATCAGCCCACCATGACCGAGAGCAGCCGTTTTACTGATAAGCCGCCGTGATAATGCTCGCACGGCCAGTAACCTTCAGGGTTTTCAGTGCCTTATCGAAGGATATGCGCAATTCGTCGGAGGCGAAACCAGCCATCACGGGAACCGGCTCAAACCAGCTCAATTCCGTCGTTTCACGATCGGTAGGCACCCGACGAGGGTTACTTTTGAAGAAATCAAAGGTGTATTTATCCATCACCACCACATCCGCCCGTTCAGAAAACAAGCGATCAACCAGACTGTGATGACGAGGCGTCTCACTGTAATAGCTTTCACCGCTGGAAACCGATCTGAACGCATCACCGACAAAGCGGCTGGCTCCATCGAAAGACACCACACGGTAAGTTGACAGGTCAGCGGCGGAAGCCAATGGCAATTTGCGTTCGGCCAGAGTGAACACCGCGATGTTTCGGGCAGAATAGGGCTGGCTCAGCAGAGCGCCGGTTGCATGACTGGTCGCGGTTTGCGGGATCACCACGTCAGCAACGCCACTTGCCAGCACCTCATCCATGGCAGACGCCTTGACCGGAACCAGCTCAGCCTGGTGTCCGAGCCTGGCCAGCGTTTCAATCACAATGTCGACATCCAGTCCGGTACCGGACGTTTCCAGAAAATAGGGCGGCTGCATATTCGCAACCGCAACACGAACGGTATCGGCTTGAACCAAATTCAGATTCAGGCCACAAAACATCAGAAGAAACAGCTGTTTAATGAAACGGTAAGGCATCAGAAACTCTCGCAGATTACACTTTCGAAAAAACGCGCGAGTATAAAGAAAACGTTTAATATGCCAAGAACGCAGACAGGGAATCTGTATTGCATATTAGGCACCAGGCGATAGAGTTATCGCTCACCGTTGAGGATCAACACCATGCATCGTTTGTCACTTCCCATTGTATTGTCCGTGCTGGCGATTTCCGGCTGCACGGTCAAATTGGCGGCCCCTGAAAAACCCATCACCATCAATCTGAACGTCAAGATCGAACACGAAGTCCGGGTCAAGGTTGAAAAAGATCTGGAACAACTGTTTGAACAAGAAGACGGTCTGTTCTAGGCCAATCAAGAGGGACATATCATGACCAAATTTTTGACGTTATTGGCGGCTTTACTGGTATCGGTATCAGCCTGGGCACTGGACCTGGACAGCGCCAAGCAACAAGGACTGGTGGGCGAGCAAATGAACGGCTACCTGGGCCTGGTTGCCAGCTCCCATGTGGAAGCCGCTGCGCTCGTTGCCGACATCAATCGCAAGCGCAAAAACCACTATCAGGGCATCGCCAACAAGCAAAACACGGCTCTGGACAATATCCAGAAAATTGCTGGCGAAAAGCTGATTCAGCGCGCACGATCAGCCGGTCTCTACTACCAGACAGACAGTGGCTGGGAGCGCTAGCGCGGGCCAGTAACCGACATCCCGCAGCGGTCAAACAGCCGACTCATGGTTTGCACGTGAGTTCGGCTGGCTTCCTGAAAACGCGCTCGGGATTGTTGTAGCTGCTCCAGCCACAGCGTCCATTCCTCCGGGAGCGTCTCTCCCAATTGTTCGCTCATCTTCTCCAGATGTTCGAGCAAGATCGCTCCAAATCGGTCGGACTCACTCATGTAGGGCTGCAGTTCACCGATATAGAAACGCTCCAGCACGTTGCGAACAATCTCGGCCTTGCGGTTTTTTTGCCCGGTTGGGCACAGGGGTTTATCTCGCTGACGCGCCTGCACCATACGAATGCTCATCTCCAGCACGTCGGTCAGACGCGCCTGGGTCACTTGCCAGCGTCCAAGCGATTCTCCCAGCGACCACTGACGCAAGTGGTGCTCTGCATCTGCAGTGCGATAGTCAAAATCTGATGCCTGCCATTGCCGACCTTGACGGAGTGCGTATTCAAAAGCCTGCAAGGTATGCTGTGAGTGCGCTTCGGTTTCAGGAGCCAACGGATAGACAGAGACGCTGGCGAGATTCTGAAACTCCTCGCTGGCCACCCAGGCGTTCCACCAGACCTTCATTCTCTGCTCCCGCTTCATTTGAACCACACGCTCCAGATCAGCTGCGAGAGAACGATCTTCCAGTGTTATCAAACAGGCAGGGGCATGAATCAGAAAATCCCGCTCCAGATGCATGTATTGACTGCCTTGAGCCAACTTGCCCAACACCGAGTTTTTCTCACCCACCACTTGCCTCAACTGACACTGGTTCAGCTTGAGAAAGTCCAGCAGATTGATATCAGCGTGTTCCAGAGCGAACAACAAATCACGCCTTGAGGGCCGTGTGGCCAGATGCTTCACCGCCGCTGGATGGCTGCTTTCCTGATCCGGATCGACTTCCAGCACCCGTTCCAGACGGGTGGGATATTCGGTCAGGATTTGCTCCGCCGGATCACTGCATGCTGCCAAAACCAGAGCCACGACTGCGACGAACAGCGTTTTTTTGAACCCAACCATGACATGATCTCCCCCACTGACTCCCCGATTGCGCCGATTGATTGTCGCCAAGGTGCCTTTTGTTTACTATGCGCCGACCTGACTCAGAGGCATGGATAATGAATAAAGTTGTCTACCCCGGGACATTCGACCCAATCACCAACGGACATATGGATCTTGTCGAACGGGCGGCCAGAATGTTCGACCACATCATTGTGGCGGTTGCAGATAACCCCAAGAAGAAGCCTTTGCTGGAGCTTGAGGATCGTGTAAGTCTGGCACAACAGGTACTTGGACATCTGGACAATGTTGAAGTGACCGGTTTCAGCTCCCTGCTTGCTGACTTCGTCCAGGAGCACGAGGTCAACATCATTCTTAGAGGTCTGAGAGCCGTATCAGACTTCGAATACGAATTTCAGCTGGCCAATATGAACCGGGTACTGGCTCCGAACGTCGAAAGTATGTTTCTGACACCAGCGGAGAAATACTCCTACATATCGTCCACGCTGGTGAGAGAGATTGCCGCTTTGCATGGTGACGTCAGCAAGTTTGTCCATCCGGTGGTCGCTGACGCACTGAACAAGCGCATCTAACCCTGATACAAGATCCTGATGGAGGACCCCCATGGCACTGATCATCACTGACGAGTGCATCAACTGCGATGTTTGCGAACCTGAATGCCCGAATGAAGCCATCTCTGCGGGAGAAGAAATCTACGAGATCGAACCAACCAAGTGTACCGAGTGTGTTGGTCACTACGACGAGCCACAGTGTCAGCTGGTATGCCCGGTAGACTGCATCCCACAAGATGAGAGCAACATGGAAACCCAGGAAGAGCTTGAAGCCAAGTACGAGCGCCTGACTGGCAACAAGGTTGCCTGATCCCCGTTGATCGCTTCAAAACGGGAGGCTTCGCCTCCCGTTTTTGTTTGCTCTGCTCCTTTTCCCCATCCTTTCCCTTCTATACGTCATTTCATCATCACATCCCCGGCCCGCCAGATCAGAACACTCAATTCGAGCCAACGACTTGATGAGTGCTGCCGTGTCTCCCAAACTAGCCTTCATTCGAGACTCACGCTCTCCACACCATCACTAACCGGCATCGCCGACGGGTAATTTATGCGACCGCTTACATTGCTGACCACACTGGGGACAGGCCTGCTGCTGTCTTTCGGCATTCAGGCTGACTCCAGCCACCGACTTCAACCCTCTGCAGCGGCCATCGCCAGCGCGCATCCGCTGTCCACTCAGGCCGGTATGGATGTACTGGATCAAGGTGGCAACGCATTCGATGCGGCCATTGCGGTGGCTGCCAGCCTCGGAGTTGTTGAACCCTACAGCGCCGGTATTGGTGGTGGTGGCTTCTGGCTGCTGTATCTCGCCGACAAGGACGAATATCGATTTATCGATGCTCGCGAGATGGCGCCGGCAGCGGCTCACAGGGACTACTACCTCGACGACAATGGCAACGTTGACCGTGACAAGGCCGTCAATGGCCCGACGGCAGCGGGCATTCCCGGTCAGGCGGCCGCTTTTGATTATCTGGCCAGCCAGTTTGGCAAATTACCGCTGTCAGCCAGCCTGAAAGCCGCGATAGAGCAAGCAAAAGATGGCTTCCCGGTCGACCCGCATTACCGCAAGCTGATGGGCTTCCGCCACAAGGCAGTGCAACGTTACCCGGAAAGCGCAAGGCTGTTTCTCGATAACAACAGGATCCCTGAGGAAGGCTTCATCATTCGCCAAACCGATCTGGCCGACACGCTGGAAGCGTTGGCTGATCAAGGCCGAAAAGGGTTTTATCAGGGCAGCGTCGCCAGCAAGATGGTCAACTCGGTTCAGAAGAATGGCGGCGACTGGACTCTGGACGACCTGAAAAACTATCGAGTGGTAGAGCGAGAACCGATTCAGATTGAACTCAGGGAAGACGGCTCACAAACCCTGATCAGCGCTCCACCACCATCGTCTGGTGGCATCGCCATTGCTCAAATGCTGTCCATGCTGTCTCAGTATGACTGGCAATCGATGGGCACTGTGCAGCAAACTCACCTGATCAGCGAAGTCATGCGTCGTGCCTATCATGACCGCGCCAAGTATCTGGGAGACCCGGATTTCTTCGATGTACCGGTCGATACGCTGATATCGGAACAACACAACCAGAACTGGCTCAAGGGCCTGTCGCTTGAGCAGGCCAGCAACAGCCTGGAACTGCAAGGGCCGAAAAACGTTCAGGAAGGCTTCCACACCACTCACCTGTCGGTCATTGATCAACAGGGCAACATGGTGTCTGCCACCTTGAGCATTAACCTGCCATTCGGGTCAGCTTTCACGGCGGAGGGCACCGGTGTCCTGCTGAACAACGAGATGGATGACTTTTCCGCCAAACCCGGCGCGCCCAATGCGTACGGCCTGGTTGGCGCGGAAGCCAACGCCATCGCTCCTGGCAAGCGCCCGTTATCCAGCATGAGCCCCAGCTTTGTTATCAGCCAGAATCACAACGCCATTATCGGCACTCCCGGTGGCAGCCGAATCATCACCATGGTGATGCTGGGCATGCTTGAGCACCTGCAAGGCAAGCCGGTTGAAGACTGGGTTAGCCGTGCGCGCTTTCATCACCAGTACTTGCCGGATGTCATCCAGCATGAACCCGACACCTTCACCGAGGAACAGAAAACCCGCCTGCAGGCGATGGGACATGGCCTGAAAGACGTTGGGCGCCGCTACGGCAACATGCAGGCGATTTTGTGGAACAAGAAGGAAAACAAGGTAACTGCCGCATCTGACCCACGTGGTATTGGCACCGCGACCGTCAAAAGGATCTGGGATCGACACTACGACATAGGCCAGCAAGAGCAGCCAGCGCAATAGTTACCTTCTCCCAAACCAAAACAGGCAGCCCAAGGGCTGCCTGTTTTGGTTTCTATATGCGTTTGTGGATCACGCCAGTTTAATACCTGGGTCAACGACCTCTGCCGTGAGCAAACAGTGTTGCACTCTAGAAGGTGTAGGTTGCGGTCAAATCAAACGTGCGCACCGTGTTGTCAACGTTTGTTCCTTCTTCACCCGACAGTGAGTAGGCCGTGAAATCCAAACCCGCGCGGAAGCTGGGTGACAAGTGGTAATCAGCCCCCAGGCCCAACAACAAGTCAGTACCGGAGGTTGAGCCTGTCGCTGCAGATGGCGCAGTTTGCTCACGATCAAGCGCCCAGTTGTGCAAACCAATCTTGAACATCAGATCGGTGTCTCGCGCAATTTCACGGCCAAAGCGGCTAATCAGCTGATAGGACACCATGGTGTCCGTGAAAGTCTGACTGGAAGCGCTGGTTTCGATTTCGCCCAGACTGCGAGCACCCAACATCAGATCAAAACGACTGCGATCAGTCAGACTCCAGCGGGTACCAATATGTACGCCACCGCTGAAACCGGTACCGCTGCCAACGTCATTGCTCACCGAGGTGTAACCGCCGCTCAGCTGAACGTAATGGGAGGTGGTCTTGCCATCGCCTTCGTCCAGCTCATCAATGCGATTACCGACCTTGCCGCACCCCAGACAACGCACAAAACCGTACTGCAATGGCGTAACGACCAGACTTTCCGCCACGTCATCCGAGTCACCACTCATCAGGGTGAACGGCAGCGTCGCTGTGTAGAGAACAGCACCAGCCTGAGAAAGCAGGAAATAAACCGGACGAACCAGAACCGCATCCGCGATCATCGCGCCCACACTGGGATCTTCTTCGATCTGCTCCGCGTGTGTCACGCCCGCCGTCGCCAACAAACAAGTTGCCAGCCCGATACGTACAGAATGGCTCAGAGCCGCCTTGGATTGCATTCTGATTCCTCGTAAAAGTCCGGATAAGAACAAGTCGCGACTATAACAGCATGCAACAAGCACGTCACGGCACTGAAGCACGCTTGAATCCATGGCACCGAATGATCAGGTGCTATCTTTGACACTGCGCACAATAAACCGTACTGCGCTGCCCCAATCGGATTTCCTTGAGGGTCGACTGACAGGCGGGACAAGCTTCTCCACCACGACCATAGACGTTCAGCTGCTGGGCAAAATACCCCGGCGAGCCATCGCTGTTCACAAAATCCCTCAGAGTTGTACCACCCTGTTCAACCGCCTTGCTGAGCACCGAACGAATGAACGCAAGCAAACGCTCGTAGCGAGCCAGACTGATTTTACCCGCTGGCGTGGTCGGACGAATTCCGGCCAAAAACAGACTTTCATTTGCATAAATGTTGCCGACACCGACAACGATGCGGCTGTCCATAATGAACAACTTCACTGCCTGACGCTTGCCACGACTGGCCTGATAAAGAGACTCTGCCGTCAATCCACTGATATCTGGCACTTCCAGTGGTTCAGGCCCCAAATTGGCCAGTTGAGTCAGTGGCTCTCCCTGTGACTGCCACAACAGGGCTCCAAATCGTCTTGGGTCGTGAAAACGCAGTATCTTTCCATTCTCCAGGTACCAGTCAACGTGATCGTGCTTTTTCGGCGGCTCCGATTTCTCCACCAAACGCAACGACCCGGACATCCCCAGATGCCAGACAGCACTGCCATGGTCAAAATCCACCAGCAGATATTTCGCCCGTCGACGCACCTGACGAACAACCAGCCCTTGCAGAGCCAGCATTTCTTCAACAGGGATAGGCCAGCGTAACGACGACTGACGAATGTCAATTCGCTCCACCTGCTGATCAACCAGCCATGGCTCAATACCACGACGGGTGGTTTCCACTTCGGGCAATTCGGGCATGGAGCCTCCTCTTTCAAACAGGCATAAAAAAACCCGGATAAACCGGGTTTTTTCGAGCAAGCCTCAGATCTTATTTGATCTTGGCTTCCTTGTACTCAACATGCTTGCGGATGACAGGATCAAACTTCTTGATCTTCATCTTTTCTGGCATGGTGCGCTTGTTTTTGTCTGTGGTGTAGAAGTGACCGGTACCGGCACTGGATACCAGACGGATCTTATCGCGTGGCATAGTGAGCCTCCTTAGACTTTCTCGCCGCGAGCACGTAGCTCGGCCAGCACCGCATCGATGCCTTTCTTATCGATGATACGCATACCTTTAGCAGATACACGCAGACGAACAAAACGTTTTTCGCTTTCTACCCAAAAGCGGTGGTGTTGCAGGTTAGGCAGAAAACGGCGCTTGGTTTTGATGTTGGAGTGGGAAACGTTGTTCCCGGTTACTGGGCCTTTACCGGTAACCTGACAAACCTTAGACATGGATCTCGCCCCGATTCTTAACTTGTCGAACAAACTGAAATTCGCTAGCAACCGTGGGCTTGGTCATCAAAAATGACGACGTCTCTACGGCCCTGGCTGAAAAGAGTTGCGCTTTATACCAGAGCAAACACACCATCGCAAGGAAAAGCGCATTAATTGATCAATTTAGCTGTCATATACAGGCGGTAGAGTACGCGCCCCCGTTAAATCAAGCCAAACAGCAGACCGCTCCCGTTACAGCCATCCGCGCTCTGCGAACGATACAATCTCTCCATCGCCGATGACCAGGTGATCCAGCACCCGAATATCCACCAGCCCCAATGCTTGCTGCAACCGGTCGGTTATATGACGATCCGCACGGCTGGGCTCAGCAACACCAGAGGGATGGTTGTGAGCAAAAATCAGCGCAGCCGCCCCATGCGCCAGCGCCTGTTTCAGAACCTCACGCGGATACACCGCTGCCGCATCAATGGTACCGCGAAACAGTTCCTCATAGCGGATAACACGATTCTGATTATCGAGGAAAAGCGCCGCGAACACCTCGTGATCACGATCTCGTAACTGTGTAGCGAGATAACGCCGGGTGAGTTCAGGACTGGTCAGGGCATCACCTTTTTGAAGTTGCTCAGCCAGGTGACGGCGGGCCATTTCAAGAACCGCCTGTAACTGGGCGTACTTGGCGCTTCCTAGCCCCATGGGCTGGCAGAACCGTGATTGGTCAGCCGTCAGCAGCGCACGCAAACTGCCAAAATCGACCAGCAGTTCTCGCGCCAGATCCACCGCACTCTTGCCTTTCACTCCCGTGCGCAGAAAGATTGCCAAAAGCTCGGCATCCGACAGGGCATCAGCCCCTTGCTCCAACAATTTCTCGCGTGGACGCTCATGCGCAGGCCAATCCGTGATCGCCATCGTTCCCCCCTGATTCCTTTCCGAGCCTGACCTTTTTGCAATATCGCCGTCTATGCGCCATGCAGAATATAGGTAGGTTGAATGAGTCCTTATATACTGTCGTCGATTCTAGCCAGCGAGTTTTTGAAACACCATGTCAAACCAAGTCAAGACACGTGTCCTGTTGGGCATCACAGGTGGTATCGCCGCTTACAAATCGGCTGAGTTATGTCGTCAACTGGTCAAGTCCGGCGCGGAGGTGCAGGTTGTCATGACGGCTGGAGCACTGGAGTTTATTACTCCGCTGACCATGCAAGCCGTCTCCGGTAATCCGGTTCATCACACCCTGCTTGACCCCGCTGCGGAGGCCGGTATGGGTCATATCGAACTGGCTCGCTGGGCCGATCAGATTCTCATCGCTCCCGCGACCGCAGACTTCATCGCGCGCCTGAATGCCGGTATGGCGAACGATTTGCTCACCACCCTGTGCCTTGCATCTGACGCCCCAATGACTCTGGCTCCCGCCATGAACCAGCAGATGTGGCGCAATGAAATCACCCAAAACAACATCAAGAGTCTGCACAACCTGCTCGGCAATCGCCTGCGATTGATTGGCCCTGCCAGCGGTGAACAGGCCTGTGGTGATGTTGGCCCAGGTCGCATGACCGAGCCCCAGGACATTGCCACCGCTTTTATGTCCTCCCCTTCAGCCAGTGCTTCAGGCGCCTCGAGTACCATTGAACAATCTGACACCAACAGTTCACTTGCGGGCCTTTCTGTTGTTCTGACTGCGGGGCCAACCCGAGAGTCTATTGATCCTGTTCGGTATATCAGTAATCACAGTTCTGGCAAAATGGGCGTTGCTCTGGCAGAAGCAGCTTCGCGCTGTGGTGCCCATGTCACGCTGATATGCGGGCCAGTTTCCATCCCGATGCCAGAAGGGGTAAAGATTGTTTCTGTCACCAGTGCACAAGACATGCTGGATGCCGCTGTCGAACAGGTGTCAGAAGCCGATATTTTCATCGCTGCTGCTGCCGTGGCGGACTATCGACCGGCCACTCAGGCCGAAGAGAAAATAAAGAAATCCGGTGATGAGATCTCTCTGACGCTGGTCAAGAACCCGGACATTATCGCAACCATCGCCAACCATGCCGAACGCCCGTTCTGCGTTGGCTTTGCCGCCGAAACGCGGGATCTTGAACGCTACGCTCTGGGCAAGCTGGAGCGAAAAAATCTGGATATGGTGATCGCCAACGACGTCTCGCGCTCAGACATCGGATTCAACAGCGCCGACAACGCCGTCACTGTGTTCTCACGCCATAGCGACGGAGCACAACAACAGGCTTTCGACGCCATGCCCAAACGTCAGCTGGCCGATCTGTTGATCGAAAAAATCCGGCAGTATTATCACCAATCACGAGGAGAATAGCCGTGCACACCCTGCAAATGAAAGTTCTGGACAAGCGACTGGGCGACACCATTCCACTGCCAGAGTATGCAACGGACGGCTCAGCCGGACTGGATTTACGTGCCTGTCTGCAAGAAGCCATTACGCTCAATCCAGGGGACACGCAGCTCATTCCGACCGGCATGGCCATCTACATTGAAGATCCTTCACTGGCTGCCATGATCCTGCCTCGCTCTGGACTGGGTCATAAGCACGGAATCGTTTTGGGCAATCTGGTTGGATTGATTGACTCCGACTATCAGGGCGAATTGATGGTAAGCTGCTGGAACCGTGGCGATACACCGTTCACCATTGAAATCGGCGAACGCCTGGCACAGCTGATCCTGGTGCCCGTGGTACAGGCAAAATTTGAACAGGTTGAGGAATTCACCGCGACAGAACGCGGCGCCGGAGGGTTTGGTCATTCAGGCCGCCAATAGGAAGCGCACGATTCACCGCACCACTGTTCTGTCACCAACAATAAGAAGCCGCCACTATGAAGCCAGACCTCGCACACTTTCATCCCCGTTCAGTCCTTGCCTACTGCGCACTGGCCTTGGCCAGCCTGGGGTTACTGGGAGGTCTGGCACTCGTGCTGCAGTTTCAGGCAATTGAATCCACCAGCAAGCAACAACTCCAGCAACCATTGACGAACGCCCAGGGCGGCCAGTTCGTTGCAGCTGCCAATGCCCTGCTGGCCTCTACGGCAGAGCAGGCACGCCAGATTGCCTCCCAACCGGCAATACAGCGCGCCATTGTCTCGCCAGACCCAACCTTGACTGACACCATGCGCCAGATGATTCCGCACGCCAGCCGTGTGTACCTGATCAACCGCCTCAAACTACGCGGCCTTCAGGATGAACTCGGCTTTGCCTTGCTGGACATCACCAGCCGAGCCTTCAAACAGGCACACACCCGCCTGGAAGCCGTCTATCGCAATGGCGAGCAACGGTTTTACATTGCCGCCCCCGTGACGGGCTTTGATCAGCAAAAAGGCGTGCTGCTGATCGAATTCAAGAAAAGCTGGCTCAACAGCCTGAATGGTGCTGCCAAACAGGTTGCCGGAACCATTATTCTGCAACAACCGACACTGGATGGCAGTGGTTCGGACACAGACATCCACCGCTGGGGGCCAGGGGGCTACGTACCCGCCGACCTGACAGAATTCCCGCTGGAAAACGGCTGGAACGCCAGCATCGTGGTGGATACCAACGCCATTGCTCTGGACTCTCTCAGTATTGTGCTGCCATCGGCCCTTGTCATGGTCGTCGCCTTGATTGGCTGCAGCACCCTTCTCGGCTTCCTGGTCCTGCGAGTACGCAAGGATCATCAGAACCTGATGACCTATTTGCACAGTGTGCATCGCCAGCACCCGATGCCTGGGCAATACCAGTTGAAACTGTTTGAGGACATGGCTCATGACCTCAACGCCCTCCTGATTGCTCGCGCCCCGGTTCTGAGGGCAGCGGATGAGGCTCAGATTGAACGTGATCCACAGCAAATCAGTCTTGATCCAAAGGGAGCCGTATCGGCTCAGCCCACCGCCACGGAAGAGCTTCCTTCCAGTGGCCCGAAACGCTATCAGCGTCACACCCCCGATCAGAGTATTTTTCGCGCCTACGATATTCGCGGCATTGTCGAAACCCAGCTCACCGAACAGGCCGTCTACTGGATTGCCCGTGCCGTTGCTGCCGAGCTGACACGTCAGGGCCACGATCGCATTGCGTTGGCCTGGGACGGTCGACACAGTTCACCACTATTGGCACAAGCGGCGGAGCAAGGACTGGTCGAAGGTGGATGCCGGGTACTGATTCTGGGACAAGTGCCGACGGGAGCACTTTATTACGCCACGCATGAAACGGTGGCCACCAGCGGCATGATGATCACGGGCAGTCATAATCCACCCGAATACAATGGCATCAAACTGGTGTTCGATCGTCAGGCCCAGAGCGGAAAACAGTTGCAACGCCTGTACAAGCGCATTGTCGATCACGATCTGCCGTCAGGACGTGGTTCCAGTGAGTCCCAGGACATTCAGGATGACTACCTGACACGCATCGAATCGGACGTTCACATCAGTCGCGATCTCAAAGTCGTGATCGATGCCGGGAACGGAGTTGCAGGCCCCTGCGCAGAGCGCCTGATGGAAATGCTGGATCTGGACTATACGCCACTGTACTGCGACATCGATGGAGACTTCCCGAACCACGCACCCGATCCGACAGAACCGGAGAATCTAGCCGACCTGATCGCCATTGTCCAAAGCATGGGAGCCGACCTTGGACTGGCACTGGACGGTGACGGCGATCGGGTCATACTGGTCGACAACAAGGGCCATATCGTATGGCCGGATACCACGTTGATGATGCTCTGCGACGGACTGCTGCAAAATCATCTTGGACGCAGTATCATTTACGACGTCAAGTCCACTCGCCATCTTGGCAGTCACGTACGCAAGCTCGGCGGCAAACCAATCATCGCGGCCACCGGACACTCATTGATGAAAGCCAGCATCAAGGAACATCACGCTATTCTGGGCGCAGAGTTCAGTGGCCATTATTATTTCGCCGATCGCTGGTACGGCTTTGATGATGGTCTCTATGCCGCTGCACGGATTCTGGAGCGTCTGGGGAATCACGACGGTGACGTGGAATCCCTGATCAGTGCGTTACCACACGACACCAGCACACCGGAAATCTCCATCGCCTGTGCCGATGATCGCAAGTTCGATGTCATCAAACAGCTGGCCAAGGATCGCCTGCTGGTTCAGGGCGCCAAATTGACCACCGTCGACGGCCTGCGCATCGAAACCCGCGAAAGCTGGGGGCTGATACGTGCCTCCAACACCACCCCACGCTTGACCGTCAGAATCGCTGGCGATAATCAAGACTGTCTGTCTGCCATGCACCTGCGGCTGGTGAACGCCCTGAATAGCGTGGACCCGGAACTGGGGCAACAGCTGGAGCAGGCGCTTACCAAGGTCGCCGGGGCGAGCTTGTCGCTGGAACCTGTTGACTGACATATTACTGTCAGGATCAACCACTAGTGTTATGCCTGTGTCATAGCGGCTGTATGAACAGCCGCGCTATACTGCTGTCGTTTGAATATCCAAATCTGTACAAGGAATACCACCATGCCGCTGACCAGCGACAGCGCCCACAACACCGTTAATGTCCTCAGTGAAGCCCTTCCCTACCTGCAACGCTTCGTCGGCAAGACCATTGTCGTGAAATACGGCGGCAACGCCATGATTGATGAAGACCTCAAGAACAGCTTTGCCCGCGACATGGTAATGCTGAAACTGGTAGGCATTAATCCGGTAGTGGTACACGGCGGTGGCCCGCAAATCGGCGATTTGCTGGACAAACTCAGCATTGAGAGCCATTTCGTCAATGGCATGCGAGTGACCACCAGCGAAACCATGGATGTGGTAGAAATGGTGCTCGGTGGCCTGGTTAACAAGGAAATCGTCAATCTGATCAACCAGAACGGTGGCAATGCTATCGGTCTGACCGGTAAAGATGGTCATCTGTTGAATGCTCGCAAACTGCATGTGACACAACCATCCCCAGACCTTGAGAAACCGGAAATTATCGATATCGGTCACGTTGGTGAAGTTGAATCGATTAACACCAAAGTGCTCGACATGCTGACCAGTAGCGACTTCATTCCGGTGATTGCACCGATTGGTGTTGGCCCGGACGGCGAGTCTTACAATATCAATGCCGACCTGGTCGCGGGTAAAGTCGCGGAAGTTCTCAAAGCTGAAAAACTGATTCTGCTGAC
>PBNY01000075.1 GCA_002723385.1 Oceanospirillaceae bacterium
CGACCACCCGATCATATTGCGTATCACGTCAGCCAATCCCGCGATGGCAAAGCCTATTTTAATCGCGTCGGCGTGGCCTTTGAGCATAAAGATCAACGCGGCTTTGATGTGCATTTGGACAGTACCCCAGTGAACGGCAAGGTGACGCTACGCGCATTGCGCCAAGAAAAAATGCAGGGCTATCGGGAACAGGCGCAGCAGCAGACACAAAACCAACAGCAGCGGCAAACTGAGACGCACAGCCAAAACCAGTCACATCAATCAGCCTCTTATCAACCAGAACAAGGAAGCAGCAGCCATGAGCGCTAGTCATAGCTGGCAAGACGATACATTGAGGCAGCGCGGCAGTGATCCGCTGCGAGAGGCTGGCAGCGTTCGCCCTGAGTTTGACCAGGTGCGTTCTCCGATCTCTTCATCAATACACACGGCAACGTATCAAGGCGCACAGCAACGCGGCTCAACCATGGTGCAGCAAGAGCAGCCCAAACCCGCCTTAAAGCCCAAACACAGCCTGTCACAACTGCGCCAGTCGTTTCAAGAACGCTGGCAAATCGAACGTGATCACGCCCACCAACATCAAGAGGCACATACCCATGTACTTCAGAATACTACCGATCACATCTTTCCCGAAAATCAGCCTAGCCGTGACTAGAGTAAGTCCATATTGCGTACGCCTCTTTGGCGCGTAACCACATAAGGAAAAGATTCCTTATTTTTTACTTGCCAAAGATTAAAAATCGAGTCATTAATCCGTTCTGCACTTGTTCTTAATTATCAGCAGAAAGGAGAGAACATAAACGAAAACATTACATTGAAAGGAAAACTGCTTATGACTGACCATCATCATACTGAGTATTCGGATACAACACTGAGTCCTATCCTTCAGGATGAAGATACATCCACTTCACCACCTGAAACAGCACTGGACTTGGCATCCTATCAGGCTTATTTAATGGATATGGGAATGAGCGATACCCAAGCTCAAGAGTTTATCCAAACATTGTGGCATATCGTCGCGACTTTCGTCGATATGGGCTGGGGCATTGAAGCCACCCAGTCAGCCTTACGCCAAATAGCGCAAGACGATATAAATAAAACCCTGCAAAACCAATAAAGGAAAACCCCAATACGAAAGGATCTAACACCATGAATGATATTGAAAAACACGCATTAGTTTATTGTCGCGTCTCATCAAAACGACAAAAAATGTCAGGCTCTGGCCTTGAGAGCCAAGAACACCTTTGCCGTACCTATGCCGCGCAGCACGGCTATCAGGTTGAAAAAGTCTTTCCTGATGACATGACAGGCACAGGTGACTTTATGCAGCGCCCCAGCTTGATGGCCTTGCTGGACTATCTTGAAGCGCGCCGCGATATTTGACGCGCTATCTATGCAATAAATCGCTTTCCAATGTAGTTGCATTCTATGCAATGAATTTTCAGTAAAGAACCAGCTCCGTACATCGTTGGGTTCTTTGCCCGCCACCAACTGAATATGAGTGTTTCACTTCTTCGACTCTCATATGTGCAAACAGCTTTCGGATCTCTGGGTGGTCATTAATGCTGATGATCATCTTTCCCTGAATCGTTTTCGATAGCTCTGCCAGTTTCTCGTATTGTTCCCATCCGAATTCTGTACCGTACCCCGCCGTCTGCCAATACGGTGGATCACAGTAGAACAATGTCTCTTCTCTATCGTAGCGGATGACACATTTGTCCCATGCCAGCGCTTCTATGGTGGTACGGGCCAGTCTGTGGTGACAGGCTTCTAGGTCTCGCTCCAGCGTTAATAAGTTGAAGCGGGGCTTTGTTGTGGCTGATATACCGAACGTCGTCCCTTCGACTTTTGCCCCAAAAGCCAGTTTTTGAAGGTAGAGGAATCGGGCGGCTCGTTGTATGTCTGTCAGGGTTTCAGGAGGCGTTGACTTGAGCCATTCCCAATTCTGTCGACTGGTGAGTGTCCATTGGAACTGCCGGTACAATTCCTCAAAATGGTGTTTCACAACCCGGTATAAGGTGATCAAGTCTCGGTTGATGTCATTGATCACTTCCACTTTGCTCTCATCTTTCATCAGAAAGATGGCAGCACCTCCGCAGAATGGTTCAACGTAGCACTTGTGCTCAGGGAACATGGGAAGGATGGTTTTGGCGAGGCGGCGTTTGCCGCCCATCCAAGGAATAATGGGTTTAGCGCTTTCCATAATGTGCAACCTTTTTGCAATGCGTGGTAGCCTTTCCCTGCCGTGCACGGCGGGACAGCCTTGGGTGATGGCACTGGGTTGCTATCGCTGTCTGGTTCAATGTTGGCGCATTGAATCAGTCGCTGTCCTCTATCCTCCGCTCCCAAACGCTTTTGGTCTTATAAACGGCTTTATAAATAGACCGTTAAACCTCCACATCGTAATGCGGCAGATCGGGAGCCTTGCCGATGATCTTGCCCGCTTGAATGATGGCCTTGCTTCCTGCCGGTACGTTATCTCCTTGTACTCGAATGGTCTCACCGCTGCGTAGTGTCGCGGTGCTGGTACCGTCTGGGTGGACGGTAGTAACGGCCACGATGGTTTTGGGGCCGGGACTGATCAGTTTGCTCAGTCGTGTCCATGGATTACTCATGCTGCCTCCCAGCCTGCCGGTTGATCGAGTGTCACGGTTTGCCTGACTTTGGCGTTGCTGCGCCCCGGTACGATGATACTGATGGCGGTGACGTATGCCCGGTAGTCGCGGCTGGAATCGGTGTGCTGTACTGCGACTGTCATGCCGGGTTCGAGCAGACCGGGTTGGGTTGCCCCCTCTGGTACTGGCAGCTCCAACGAATGACTCACGCGGTCTCCCGATTGGCCCAGCTCCGTTTTGCCACGACTGGTGTTGCACTCAATGGCAGTGATCCAGTTGTCTGTCACGTCTGGTGCCGGGCTGTCGCCTGCGGTGTATTGGCGGGGGATTGTGGCGCTGACGCCTTCATTCTCGCCGCTGACAAACACCTGGTTATAGAGCACACCGGGTTCGTCAGTGTGTTGTTCATTCAGGATTTGGCTTTCATGAATGGTGGCGTCCATATCCGCCGCCAGCAGGTTCCAGGGTTCGACTTTGAATCGTGGTCTTACACTGATGGAGTCTGTCGCCATATTAGGCACCACAACACCACCGGCAGAGGATGAAAGCCGTTTAATCACGGCTAATGGCGTCAGGCTTTGATAACTGAAGGCGGCATTGGGCATTGTCCAGTCGGGTAATAATCCGGTGTTCCAGTCGAGGGTAAATCCAGTACCCAGCAGTTCATCCGTGGCGGCTTGCACGGCAGTGGTCGTTCCGATGGATCGGGTACGTTTGGGCGCGTAAGGATCGGCCAGGTATTGGGTGCGGCTGTAGCCTGTCACCGAAAACCGTTTGCTGAGTTTGTCATCGGAAACGCTTTTGCTTTGGGCCGTCTTTGAAACAAAAAACTCCCAGCGATGCCCATTGATGACGATGGCGAGTTCTTTGCGGCCCTGGGCGTTGGGCATGAGTAACGCCGCGCTGGCATCGTTCAAGGCGATGGCACTGAGTTTCCAGCTGAACGAGTCAATATCCAGGCTGATGGTAATGTCGGCCAATGCCAGTGGCGTTTCGTTCGGTAAATCGAAACATTGAACGCTGTTCATGATGATATGGGTCTCCGCCTGATTTGCCGTTGGTATATCACCGGGAATGACGGCAGGTGGTTGCACGGGATAGCGAATGATTGCCCCACCCAAATACGGGGCGGTCTTTTGCCAGCTGATTGTGCTCAACCGGTGCCTTACATCAGGTTGGTATTGACGCAGGGCCACCTGGTTGGACACAGGCACCGCCGCACGTTGAGTGAGGTCTTCGCCCGCCCAGTTGATAACTGAACCGGGTATATGCGCCTCATCATCAAACTCGATGACAGAGCTGTAATCGACGAACAGTTCAGCCGCTCGCAGCGCGGTTTCATCGGGGCGGATTTGGAATGGATCAACGATCAGTTGGGTCGCGGAAATGGTGATGCTTAACCGGGTGGTTGATGTAGACAGAGTCAGGCCATGCTCTGCATTTAGGGGCGTAGAAGCTGGCTGGATCTGGATGCGATGATCGGCTGCTATCGGCAGTGCTTGTGCCCATATCAAGTGGCTTTGCTGCGATGGCGCCGTTTCAGGCGGGTTCACCCGTATCGAAGCCAGTTGTCTGATTGATATCGGCTGGCCAAACCGTACTGGGTGACTTACCTGGTGTGGCAACGCCTGGCGTTCATGGATGTCAGCCGTGTTTTGGCGAACCGAGTGAGACGTGAAGGCGGATTTTGTGCTGGATGCCTTGGTATCAGTCTTGGCACACCTTACTCGAACTGCGCTGGAGATTCCGGGTACCCAGCTCATACACTGAATGGCCCCGAACTTTTAGGCCGCCAGAATGGCACCGCGACCAGTTGCACTTCACCGCTGGTGACGGATTCTCCCTCTTTGTTGGGCCAGGTGGGTTCTGCTCCAGTGATTCCAAGATTGGCAGACTCGTACACATAGCCATTGGGATACGGTGGATGCACACGATCACCGACGCCCAGCGTCATACCGGCAACAAAGTCGGTGCCGTAGTCATCCAGCGCGGTGACGAGCATCTGGCCGCTGTAACCTTGCCAATCCAACGTATAGGAGCCGTTCGTATCGGACTGGGTTTGGGCCAATAGGTACGGTGGTTCGGCGTCCAGGGCGACAGCAACAACCCGGCGACTGACCCCTTTGCCTTGAATCTGCACCGAGCCGGTAAACGTCTTGGCTTCACCTGAACCACCTTGCGAACCACCGCTGGTAAATTCGACCGATGCCTGGCCGGGGTCGTAAATGTAATCATCCGACCAGTAGAGGCCGTCCAGCACACCTTGTCGGATTGGATAGGCAATCAGTTTGTAGGTGGTGCCTTGCTCAATGGCATCAAGACCCACTTTCAACTGATGGGACTGAACGAGTACTCGGCGTTTAACAATCAGCGAGTCGCAGAAATCCACCACCCAGAAATCACAATCGTCGAACGGCAGATTGTGATTGAGAACCACCATGGTTGGCTCTGGTGTTACTTGATGCAGGATGGGAGTGGTCACTTGAATCACACCCAGTCCTCCAATGCCATGGACAGCACCATATGACCACCGTATGGCATGTTGACGGTATAGGCCGATTTATTGGCAATGGTAGCTGGGGCGGCTAATCGATGAGAACTGAGTTGGTCAGCTAGCGTATTCGTAGAGCTGCCCAACAGATGGTTTGAGCATAGGAACATTGGCAGCAGACCCTGTTGATACATGGCCTGTACACTACTGGTTGAACCAGTCCATATTTCTGCGGGCCTGAGTGACAACGTAGCGATTGCATCAGCATTGCTGAGACCCAACGAATTTTTATCACTTTCACTCCATGGCCACTGCTTTCCATAACGTGTCCCGGCTATAACAGAACCGGATTCGTCCGTCAGGCACATGGCGCTGGTTGAACCCCATTCGACCCCGGAATCGATTCCAATGGGAGCACCCATCAAACAGAAATTACCAGGATTGGCCGTGCTGATCCCACCACCACCTCGCAGTGAGCGGAATGCCCCTGCAGCGAAGCCTTCCAGATACGACCAGCTTAGGCTGGTATACGAACCATGGAAGTACGCGGAACCGTTGGCAAAGAAAATGACAATGAAATTGTCGTTGGCGATGGCTATCCAGTGTTTATAGCGGTTGCCATAGCCACTGAAACAGCTATTCCCAGAGCGATTACTGAGTGCCGGGATATCGGTACGCTCGCTCCAGCCCGAACGGGCTGTGACGGCGTGAGTGGCATCAATCATCGCATCCGCGATAAACAGCGTCGCCCCATAACTGGTGGTGGCATTTCGTACCATGCCGAGTACACCGGACTGAGCAGCATTAGTCAGCGTGCAAACCCCATCGCTTGACCAGGCGTCGTAAACGACAGACCAACCGGCAGCGGGTTGGCTGCCGTAGCCATCAACCAACACCGGCTTCAGGATTTCGTACAGTGCGTTTTGCTTATCTGTTGGCACGGGTGCGGAGTCGTCGTCCCAGCGATACACACGTGGTTCGGCGGCCATCAGTCTGCATCCCCCATAAATTCGATCATGACCGATTGATCGGGCAGTCGTTGATGACTGGGCAGTGTGGTACGAATGGCTTCAACGGGGGCAGCTGCAGCAACAGTGTTAAAACGAATCACGTTGCCAGTCACCCAGCCACTGCCGAAGCCCCCGGCACGGATAGTGAAATAAGGCTGGCCAGTGAAGGGGTTGATTGGGCTGCAATCGGTGTCTTTTGCTTGTCCTTCGACAATGATCCCACGTTGTTCACCGATGACATCGAATGTAGACGTTGACCGAAACAGCAGCTTCCAGCGCTCCTGTACCGCCGATTGGTTGTCAATTTCCAGTGGGTACGCGAGGGCATCGTATTGTGCAACAGATACGTCGCCCTCCAATGCGTCTCTGAACACACCGCCGACATCGATCTTCTGTTCAAACAGATTTTCGACACGGGCCTGCAAGTCGCCAAATTCAATAACAGCACTGCAGAGGCTACCGTCGGGGTAATCGTGGGTGAGTTGGGTCATCAACTGAATTTGTCCGTCGATACGGACTCCTGAAACGGCACATAGGTCTTGAACACGATGGCTGACGGTGAGAGGCATCGTCAGGCTGTTGCCGTCGGCGTCGATGGCACTGAATGGATCGGCCAGCGTTACGGTTCCAGCTTCCAGATCGGTAACGTATTGAGTCGATGCCAATGAGGTTCCCGCTGCATCGGTGATACGAACGACTGCCAATTCCGTGCGGCCACAGTCGATGATTTGCCCAGCCACTGGGCTGGCTTCGGTGATGGTGTCGGTGTGATGGATCAGTACCAGGTAACCTGGCGCGAAGACCGGCACCTTGCCGTTACTGGGGAGCTTGACCGGATCAAGGCCCAACAGCGTCGGATCAACCGGGATATTGGTGTACGCAACAGCGCTGTATCGAAGCGTTGAAAGCAGCACAGGCTGAGAAAAATTCAGTTTTACGACCCCTGTCTGAAAATCCACAGAACCCGATACCGAACCACTGCCGGTGCTACGACGGCGAACAGGGACACGATAATCCGCACCGGGCTGCTGAATATCCGTTTCTGTATTGGACGCGTCGAAGGTACCCGATACAGAGCCGTCACCATCGGCGGTTACGGATGCCAGAGCCGTATCGGTTGTGCGTCTGGCATTGATGACCACACCGGACGGTTTGAGTGGCGCTCCTGCCGTGCGGAACACGACCTGGGTGACCGGTACCGCCGCATTATCACTGGCCGCACCGGCCAGCAATGCCCCCGACAGTGAGCTGATTTCCGCATGAACCAGAGAATAATCCAGCTCTATTTCGCCGGTTTCATAGTTGATCTGACCAGCCTGCAGGCCCGAGGCGGTTTCGACATTCCAGGATTGATACAGCTTGCCATCACCGTCATCGACCATCTGACGGTTACCACTGACTTGTAGCAGCTGCGCTCCGGGTAACAATCGGCGTGGTAATTGGTATCGGATAAGGATGTCCGATAAGGGCAAGGTTTCGGTGAAGGCCACGGACACAGCGGACAACCGGTATTCTACATCGATGCTTTGCGCTTCGAGCCGAATGGGCTTTTCCACGCGGCGGGTGACCAGATCCAGCCCGGATCTGATCCACTCAGTCACGCTTTTGGTCATCGAGGACAACGCCAGCACAATCTCGCCGGTGACGGGATCAATGGTACCTACGATCTGGTCGTTGTCCTTTGACGGGATGTACACCGTATTGCCGTCGGCCTGACCATAGAATCGTTGTAGCCAGCGCTCCTGAGTCTCGAAGGTTTGGCCGTCGGCTTCATTTTCGACGGATACATTGACCCAGGCGGAGAAACGCACCGAGGCAGGGATTGCGCCCGCAGCGGTATTTAAGCTCACCTGAGCGTTTTGTGTTTCAGTGACGGATTGAGTGGCCGCTTCCCGCTCGCCACCCAGATATTGACCGGATACGGTGATTGGCCCATCAGGCAGAGTATCTGGCACCAGGCGCAGGCTGGTTTGGTTATAGTCCGCAGAGCCATTGCCGGTAAACGTCCCGTCCGGTTGCTCCGTCACCTGATACGAGTGGCCATTGCGTTCCCATTGAACGACGACGGTGCCAGGTTCCGGGTCGTGAGATAGCTCCAGAGCCAGGTGCCCAGACAGGGCTTCGTCGGTCGTGGCGGAATAGACCTCGGTTGTCCATGTATAGATCAGGCTGGAATTTTCATCCGGTTCACCGGGAAGCACGATGGAAAGCGATCCGGTATCAAAATTCAGATTGCCTGTGGCTCCATCTCCCAACAAGCTACCTGTGCCATCGTCCCGGATTTCGTACCACTCACCGAGGTACAAAAACTCAACTCGCAATGACCCCGGTGCCGGGATCGGTGACAGTTGCTCGGTATAGGTCAACTGACGATTGGCGGCTGTGATTTCGACCAGACGTGTTAATGGCGCCAGAGAGACCAGGCTGCCAGGCAAAACCTGAACACTGATGGACTGACCGCTGTTCAGCTCCAGATCCAGTCGGCCAGAACCTGCATCCAGACTGGATGACAGCAACCGCTCGGTACCGGAAACCAGCTGTAAGCTGTCACCCAGATCCCGGTATTGGGACGTACCCATGGTGACGGTCAGTGTGCCGGGTACCCATCCAACAGGCAGTGTCAGTGTGGTCTGGCCAGAATGATGGCCAAGAGAAAATGACAACACCTCTCCGGTGGGTTGCACCATGTCGGTTTCGATACCGGGGATCTGGTCAACCATCGGCACTTCGGAGTTTGCGACGGGCACCAGCGGTGCCTGAATGCCGGTCACCGTAATGGCGTTATCCCCTGAACTGGCAATAGTGGCCAATGGGCGGATACCGTAATAGCGGGCTGTATCACTGGATTGGGTGGTGAGGATCTTGGTCGGGTGATCCGCTCCGGGAGAGGGGTCATAGCCTTCAAAGTTCTGATTCAATGCCTGGCTGATGGATACGACACATTGAAAGGCGCGGTACTTTTTGAATGCACCGTCCTGTTGGTAGGTATAGCTTACCGGGCTGGTCTCCACATCCGAGATTTTGACAAATTGGCGCTCGCCGGTATCGGACTCAAGGACGATCACTGCACCGATATTCGGTGCGTCCGTTGCTTTGTCTGCATAAAGTACCAGGGCATTCTGGCCTTCCCGTTGTGTGCCGACCGGGCGCAGCGGGCTTTGGGTGCCGATCACCACATAACTTTCGATTTCGGCCTGAATCTCCGAGCGAACAGCATAGTGGTCGTCGCTTTGGAACAGCAGAGTGCTGACGTTATCAGCATCGGCGTCCTGAATAATTGCGCAGCGTGCGCCGAGCAGTTTATCGGTATTGCCAGTGCGGACGGCTGGGAAGAAGCGGCGGATCGACACACCCCCTCGGGCCAGTTCGGTGCTATCGACGTCATCCCACAGGTTGTTGATGTTGCTGTCGGACAGCGCGGTACCGGTCATCATCCCACCGCCATCGGCGTTGTCGGTATTGCGCTCGGCGCGCATCAGTTTCAAATCGTCATTTGTGATCGCCATCAGACAGGCTCCGCGTCAGGTTGAACGGTGATTAAGTTGAGTGTGATTTCATAGAGTGTGGTGTCATCTGGCTCTGTAGTTGGCCATACCGGAGTGGCCTGAATACCACCGCGTTCCAGATCAAACTGAACCGTGTGCTGATCGCCATTGTTCAGCGTTAAAACACGCTTGGTCGTAGGCTGGATTTCCAGTGCTGTGAGTGCTGATAGAGCTGCCCCATCAATCCAGGCGCCTGTCAGTGTGATAGGCCGACCAAACTGCAACGCTTGATATTCCAGGATCAGGCCACCGCTAACGGAGCGATTCTTCGACTGAGCAAACGGTTTGTGATCTTGCTCATCTTGCCAATAGAGGTTATCGGGCAATGTGATGCTGCCTAATATCATCCGACACCTCGCAGCGCTGCGTCTTCCAGCATGTCGAGGAGGGTGTCTTCTTGTCCTTCAGGCACTTGTACCGTGCGGCTACCCAGTCTTACTTCGATGACTTTCACAACCTGGCTGGCGTAGCGATTTTCTGGAGGACGCGAAGGCACCTGGCCAGGGAATTGTCTATCGATGTCGGTTCTGGATTCTGAGGATGTCGACCCTGTGGTTGTATTGGGCGTGTTGGTTGAAAGTGAACTGATGGATTGCTGTTGGCGTTGACGCTTTTCTTCCAGATCGTCCAAAACCTTCATCGTGTGTTCGTATTTCCGTTCAGCTTCCGCGACCTGCTTGTCCAGTTCAGCAAGGCGATATTCCAAAATCGGCCCCGTGTTATCTCTCTCAACGTGCTTTCTTTGCTCTGCAAGTCGTTCGAGGTTATCGTCAAGCTTGCGTTGAGCGTCTGCGCGGCGTTGCGTGATTTCATTGTTGGATTTTTGTATGGCCCGAACTTGATCAAGCAACACAAGAGCCTCTGATAGGTCGGCAACGGCCTGATCATTACCAGCGGCGCGTGCTTCAGATAACGCTATTTCCAGTTCTGCCCTTTTTTCCAAATAGTTGGCCTGGTCTATAGCTTCTTGATCATCCTGCAGGCGGTACAGCTCATTCCTGATTGACTGTAATGACGATTTGGCACGGTCGGCCATTTCTTCCATTTTTTCGGCGGTGTCTTCGGCTGTATCACCGGCTATTTTGGCTGCACTCCCCATCATGAGCAGGCTCTCGGTGGCATCACCGACCGGGCCAGGCATCACTGCTATGCGATCACTCGCGTCCTCAGCTGCATCACCAACCGAGTCAATCGATTCCGCCACCTCATCTGATGACTGTCTGGCGTCGTCTGCTGCAATAACGATCTCGTTAAATGCCAGCTTGGCATCAGCAGTCCATGACGAGAAACCGGTGAAATCGGTCAGCGAGGCAACATTGCTACGCAAACCACTCATCTCTTCGCGGGCCTTTGCAGCTGCCAATCCAAGCGCGTCCAGACCTGCGGTCATATCGACGGAAGACGAGGCGCCTTTGGACATGATTCGCTCAAACTCAGCGACGCCCTCATCGCCCACCAGATCGCGCAATGTGTTTTTCAGGTTGGAGTAATAATCGCCTAATTGGCTGGCAAAGCCATTTAACTGGTTGGTGTAATTACCAGTGGACTGAGTAACGTCCTGAATATCCTGAGCTGTGGACTTTGCAGCACGGCCAATATGATCAATCGATTCAGCTGCCTTATCTGTTTTATCCGCTGCGTCTGCAGAGGAGTCGCCCAAGCCATTAATTTTTTCGGTAACACCGTATATCTCTGCTTGGGCTTTAAGGGCCGAATCTGCAACGCCATCATTGGCAGTGATGGCTTTCTCTGCATAAGCGGCAAATGCTTTACTCACCTCATCTAACGATGCACCGCTATTTTTAATGACTTCAAAACTGGCCTTTGCGTCAGCGGCTTGTTGATCTAATACGGCCTGGCTGGTTATTCCGAGGTTGGCCCAGGCTTCTTCAGTGGATTGGATGCCAGGAATGGATTGCTCTATTTGAATTTTTTGCTTCGCCAGTTCAGCTGTTACCCTGGCAATACCGTCAGCACCTAATTTTCCGCTTTGTTCCAGCTGTTCGATTCGATCACGAATAAGCTCAATATCAGCCAGCGTTTTGGCTTGTGGGATTGCAGCAATTAAAGCGGTTTCGATAACACTGGCTTGTTCACTGGCTGTTTTACCCGTGTCCTTCAGTTCTTCTCCGATCACCTCAACGGCTTTCACGGCATCCGCTGCTTTATCAGTTATACCTCCCAATGCTTGCTGGCTATCAAGGCCCAGAGTCTGAAACGCCTTGGCCATACCCGATAGCTGGTCTGTGGCTTCCTTTGTTTTATTGCCCGTTTCGGAGACGGCATCTCCCGTTTTTTTGACGGAATCCGTGGCGTTATCTTGCTCTTCGACCACCTTGCCGACGTCGTCATACATCTGACGGTAGATGGTTTCGATGTTTTCCAGTTCTGCTTTGAAGTCGGCCCAGGCTTTTCCAGCATTGCCCGGATCAGAGACAACGTCGCTGGCCAGTTTGGCGGCAGCAGCCAATTGAGTGAAGGCGGCTGCTAATTCGATACCGAGTTTTTCTGCGGTCTCGAAGTTATCCAGCAACCAGGTTCCCACTTCATATCCGACCTCCCACGCCGCCCATGCGCCACCGGCCAATCGAATGGCTGCATCCAGCTTGCCGGTTTGGGCCGCAAGATCTTTCATGCTGGTGTTTGCCAGGCCCGCTTCTGTAGCGATGCCTGCGAATGCCTTACGGCCAACCACATCCAGTGACAGCAAAATAGTCTTGAGAGCGGTTGCAGCAACCACTGCGGTACCAATGGCCACGGCGACTTTGGCGATGCCAGGGTGCTGTTCAACAAACTCGGCGACACCGGCTGCCACATCGCCTAATGCGATAATGGTTGCGTTCAGCGCGGGCAAGAAGATGGAACCTAAGTTAATGGCTATATTTTCGATGCCATTTTTCAGCAGCTGGATCTGTGCCTCGGTGGTTTCCATTCGAGTGGCGAACTCTTTGGTCATCGCCCCAGCGGTTTGACCGCTGTCACTGACCCGATCCAGGGCGGCTTCGTATTGCTCCAGTCCACTCAGCAGGCGAGCCACATCGTCCTGATATTCCGCCCCAAACAGTTTGCTGAGGATCTCCGCTTTTGCCTGGTCGTCAAGCTGATCCAGGGTACCGAGGAAGTCACTGAGGGCTTGCTGAGGATCGGCTCTAATGTCAGCGGCCAATTGTTTCGCCGAAATACCCATTTGCTCCAGCGCACGCTGGAACTCTGGGCCTTGGATATTAGCGGTTTGGAGCTTGCTGAGAATGGCGTTGATGCCCGTACCAGCCACTTCACTGCTGATCCCCATACTGACAAACGCCGCTGCCAACGCTGAAGCTTGCTGTGCCGTCAGCCCGAATTGGCTGGCAGTGCCGCCAACCCGAACTAGCACATCGAGTATATCGGCCTCCCGTGCGGCAGTGGTGTTACCCAGCACGTTGATGGCATCGCCGAGAGCCTCGACCTGCTCAATCGGCAGGTTGAATACGTTGGCCAGTTTGGCAACAGCCTGACCGGCTTCTTCAGCAGTCAAATTGAAGGCGGTGGCCATTTTGGCAGAGAGCTGAATGAAGGTTTCCAGCTTCTCGATGGGCACACCCAACTGTCCGCCAGCGGCGGCGATCTGCGCCAGTCCATCGGCGCTGATGGGCAGCTCGGTGGCCAGCTCGCGGATGCGCAGAGACAGAGATTCAATCTCACTGTCTGTGCCATCCACAACCTTTTTGACATCGGCCATAGCGGATTCAAATTCAATCGCCTGGCCAGCAATGGACACCAGCCCGGCACCGGATGCTGCCAGTCCTGCCAGACTTAATTTGGCGTTCTCCAGAGAGTCGGTCCAGCCATTGGTCTGGTGCTTGAGCTCCTTGATCCGGTCTTCGGTTTTGAGCGCTGCCTGGGCCAGTTCGGTTCCGGTTAATTTTCCAGACTCTTGCAGGCGTTTGTACGCAGCACGGGTTTCATCAATCTCTTTTTGAATGGTGATGTGTTGCTTTAAACCGAGCAGGTCACGATCAGCGGCTAACTGACTGCCTTGTTCAAATTGGCGATACAGGCTTTGGGTTGCGGTGTCCAATTCCTCGATTTTGACTTTGCCCAGTGATATATCGGCAGCCAACTTCTGGAATGCCTGCACCTCTTGGGCAGATTTGCCAATATCCCGTAATGACTCATTGAAGGCACGATTAAAGGCAGTTAAATTGGACTCACCATCTTGCTTATCGACGTTGATTTTTAACGCCACTTCGAGGTTATTGCTCATGCTTCAATCCCGCAAAGAAGCCATACGTGAGGGGCTATTCGGTATCGGCTTCGTCGTGTTGTTTTGTACCGCGATGATTTACTTCAACGCGGCTGATGTTGATGTCGGTGCCTGGGTGATCACGGCTTTGTTCGGCGCTGTTCTCTTGGCTCTGGTTGTGGTCGCATTTGGCGCGCTGGCCGCTGTGATTGGTCGGTTATTCAGAAGCTGACGCCAGCCGCAACTTTAAAAGGCCTCTTGTGAGGCCTTTTTTAATGGGTAACTTCCTTGTCGTTACGGCTCCCTTTTAGACTTGCTGCACCTGGTAGAACTTGCTTTCGCCGCTGCCTTTGCTGCTGTCACTCAGCAGCTTTCCTTCCAACGCCACGCTGCCCAGGCTGCCGGTGATCAATGGCACTTCCTTGGCCGCGCCCAGATTCACTTTCCACAAATCAATCACACAGGGCTTGTCACCGTCGGCTTCGTTCATACCGCCGAAGCTGATTTCCCAGTAGTTACTGCTGTTGGTGAGTGCCTGGATCTGGTTGTAAGCCCCGAAGCTGTAGGTGATCAGCAATGGCAGCCCAGCCGATGGCGTGCCCAGTCCGTCGATGGCAGTGGCAATGGCACCTGTACTTAAAATGAAGACACCTTCGCCACGGACTTCGTAGTCGGTGCCTTCCGTGTAGGTGGTACCGGACGGATCACTGGTCACCACCACACTGGCGGCACCTGGGTGAACCAGTCGAAGCAACGCGCCTTTATGAGCAGTATGGGATTCATCCGTCACTGAGCCGCTGGCAACGGCGGTGGTGGTGCCTTTGGTGGCCAGTGCCAGGTTGTCGGCATTGAGGTCATGCAGGGTCAGGCTGGCGGTGATCGCATTGACTCGACGAACTTCGGCATGGGTACCACCACCGGGCAGTGTGTGGTCTTTTTGCTCCAGGACTTCCTCGTCGATGGCCAGCTTCAGCTCGCTGACGTTGCCAATCGGGTACCGGGGGGCTATGGCATCACCTGCTTGCTTGAGATACACCTGACCGGAGCCAAGGTAGGGTTTGTAAATTTCGACGCGCTCGCTCATGCGCTGGTCTCCTGTTCAGTGGTGGGTTTTGTCAGTACGCCCTGGGCTTCCAGCCACTCGGCAATTGGGCGGGCAACGCGAATCTTGTCGCCAGGCTGTTTCTTTTTCCCCTGGTGGGTGTGTTCTTTCCCCAGAGTGACTTCAACGGTGTCGATGGCGGGGTTGGTTGGTTTACGGCTCATGTCAGGCTCCGGTTATTGGTTGGCGGTCAGGGTGGTTTCAACGTCAAAGGCGCTGGGTAAATACAAACAATGGTTGGTTTTTGCCGGTGGTGGCGGTGTTGCTAGTTTGAGTGGCCCATTGGCACTCGGTGGCTTCCAGCCCATCAACGCCGGAGCGATTTGGTCAAACAGCTCGTTGGCGCTTTCGTTGGCGTCAGACCGATTACCGCGACGAGCCGCACTGACCACTGCAACAATCAGCCAGTTTTCGTTGATGCGAGCGGCTTTGCCGTCGGGCCGGTTCTCTGTGACTTTCAAGCCGCGATAAATCACATGCACGGAGGGCGTGGGTACACGATCTTCGGTCAATCCAGCCAGATCGTCGCCGGTCAGTACCCCTACGTCTTTAGGCAGCCAGGCTTCCAGGCGGGCGACCAGTTCTTGTTCTACCGAGGCCAGCATCAGTAGCCTCTCCAGTTAAACGCGGATGGCCGAGCCTTTACGGTCATGCGGCCCGGCTCGTCCGGTGTGGATGGTTCGCTGTAGTTGAGCGAGGCAACGCCTTTACTCAAGTCCCGCAAATAACTTTCAGCCTGTGCAACCAGTGCCTTGAGTTCGTCGGTGCGTCCAGCGCCGTACAGGCGACCCAGGGCAATGGTGGCCACTGCATTGGGCAGCCCGGTGTTCTGGTAATGCTCTTGAGCCAGCGGGATCAGATCGCGGTAGCGCTGATTGAGGTACGAATCAGCGTACCGGCTCACCTGTTCCAGCAGGGTTTCCAGTCGGGCAATCGCGGCCTGACCTTCGGCCAGCACATCAGCCTCAACGCTGGGCGCATCGCCGTTGGCGAGGCTTTGCAGTAAATCGCCGTCGACGTCGCGGTGAGCGCTGGATCGCTCGGCCAGTTCTTGCCAGCCGTCGACGGCTACTGCTGCGAGTTCGTCCAGTGTTGAATAGGTGGCCATGGTCAGCTCCTAGCGCAAAATGCGGATCAGATCGCCCTCGGCGGCAGCGGCATCCAGTGCCTGACCGTTGGCCTTGCCAGATGTCAGCGTGATCGCCTTGCCGTCAGCGTCGGATTCAACCTCAGCACCTGCTGCAACGGCACCACCGGCTTCGACGATGATCAGACCTTGCGCATTGACGGATGCCTGTTCACCAGCGGCAACGTCGTACTCACAGACACCGGGAGACAACGCCCCGGCGGCACAAACATCGCCATCGGCTCCGATAAAACGATTACGAGTCAGATCCGCAGCGGCGACCATGGAGATGACCAACATGGGATGATGAGTCAGCATTATTCGGCTCCTTCTTCTTTAACCAGGTCACCGACCAGTTTTTTTGTTCGCATGGCGTTGGCCTGGTCAGTGGTGAGGTCAATGGATTGCCCAGGTGCGTACTTGGTACCGTTATGGAGCAAAGGCTCCAACGCGGTATAGCTCTGGGTTTGGGGTTTCTTTGCTGGCATAGCGTTCTCCAATGGATCAGGGGAAAGGCGGTTAACCGTTGGTGTTGCTGATCAGGTAACCGGCTTCAGCACCCAACAGGTATGGGCGATAAATGTCGGTGTTACGGATGATTTCGACCTTTCCGCCTTCCATGCGTGAGTCCACTTGCAACCCACCTTTTTTACGCAAGGTGTAGCCGTAACTGGCGTCGTACATCAGGCGTTTACTGTCGCCGCGTTTCTTCGGTACATAAGCCAGTACGATGTTGTCGCCCCAAATGTCCGTTACGCTGTCACCGTTTTCGGCGGTGTAGAGGGACATGCCAATGACGATATTGTCGATCTCAAAAATATCTTGCAGGTCTTCTTTTCGGATCAGGCGCTTGGTATTGGTGGAGAGCAGCTCTTTGAGTTTTGGATGACGTTTCAGGGTTCGCCAGGATTTGTAGCCGATCACCATGGTGTTGGGGTGCTTTGCAATTTTGCTGCGAATCGCAGCTTTGGCATCATCCACCACGCCTTCCGGGTCGGAATTGCTGCCATCGGTAAACTGGCTATTACCGCTCAATGTGATTTTATTGCCAGTGGCGTAATTAGCCGGATTCTGAGCCAAGTCTGCGCAGTATTTTTCGCGCCGGAGCTGAATGCCTTCAGTAACCACATCGGTGGCCCAGGATCGCAATGGGAACGCTGCTTCCTGGTCTTCGCGGTAGTCGATCGGGAACTCAAGGTCATGTTCATCAAGAATGATATCCAGGCCATCAATGTCACCGGGCTGAATGCGGTTTGACTTGGCGCGCAGTGCTCGAATGGTGTTGTAGATGCGGAACTTCTCTTTTCCGAACACCGGGATCTGGCCGCCTTCTTTTTCCAGTTCGACCATTGGGAATAAAGTTTCAGCAACCAGGTCAGCGTTGCCATAACCGATGGCCAGATTGGTCAGTACGGGATCGACAACGCGCAAATTGGATAAACGAGGCATAGTGCTCTCCTGTTAAATGGTTAGGGCTGTCAGTTACTCGTTACCGACGGCGTGGGCGGCGGTGACGTAATCGCACTTATGCTGCTTCATGTGCGCACGAATCTTCTTGTCCAGGGCGATGGCTTCCGGGTCGCTGCCTTCGGCGTACTCGACGGTTTCATCGTCTGTATCATCTTTACCGGCAGCCTTGTCCTTGGTCGCAGTCTCGCCAAACTCGACACGCTCCGGCAGTTGTTCCAGCATTTCGGTGACGGCGGTGTGCAATGGCTTTGCGGCATCGCCTTCGCCAAACTCAACTGGCTTGTCAGCATCGCCAGTGGGCTGTTGCAGTTGCGTCAGTACGGCGGCAACCAGAGGCACGTGGTCTTTGCCGATGCGAGTATCGGTTGCCAGCTTCTCAGCAAACGCAACGTTGTCGGCATGAGCGCGGGCAGCGCGTTCATCGGCCAGCAACTTGTCACGTGCAGCCAAATCGGCGGCTAACTGCTTGTTCTTCGCTTCGAGTGCGGCGGCTTCTTCAGGCGTCACGGTGTTGTCCTCTTCTGGGGGCTGTTCGGGTTCGGAAAATTCAACGGTGATAAAGTCTTCGGTCGTCTCGCCTTCCGAGAATTCGGGATTACGCAGCCCCTTAATGGCTGGAGCCTGAGCACCGAGAAACCCGACATGGCGCAGGTAGAACACGCCTGGTACTGGGTTGGACTTGGCATCAGGGTGATAGAAGGAGGCAGAGACTTTCTTGAAAGCACCGGATTCGTGCAGCTCGGCAAAATCCGGGTTGATCTGATGAGGAATGGCCGTCAGCCCATCATCGGCAAACTGCACGGACTGTACCCAGCCGTAGGCCGGGGCATTGTGTTTGGGGTGGCCGATGACAAGGGGGGCTTCGTGTTTGGTTGGATCGTATGCCGCTGCACTGGCTTGCAGATCGGCTTCACCAAATTGCAGATTGTCTCCGGCCATGCTGGTGTGCTGGCCGGGAACGAACAGATGAATGTTGGGAGTAGACGTTGGCATGAGGCTTCACCTTGATTGATGAAGCCATGATGCAGGCAGGCTTGGGGTGTGGTCTTATAAAGGGGTTTACAAGTTTTTGCGGAATTAGCGCCTCTCTATACGTTTGATCTGTGTCTATTTGATCAAGTGTTGGCGCAGTAGCTTCTTCAAGCTGGATGGGTATCTTCTTGATGTTCTTTGACGCGTCATAACGCGGGTTCCTGCCGTTTTCTGCTGCTCCCGGCCCAAGTCCCCGAAAACACAAAAAGCGCCGTTCAGGCGCTTACAGAAGCGGTCGCTGCTTTGAGCTGTTCTTCTCCTCCAATTCCCGCTTCACGCGCCGGATAATCGCGTAAACCCGAACTTTGGTGATGCCATACTTGTGGGCTAGCTCCTGGTGGTTGTGGCCATTGAACTCGCGGTAGATATCCAGATCGCGTCGGCTCAGTTTCATGTAGGTGCCTTTGCCGATGTAAATCGGCAGGCCACCCCATTCATCCGCAACGCGATCAACCAGGCGATCAGCCAGCCGGTCAGCATCGTCATCAGTCAGACCGATCTGGCGAGAGACATCACTGGCGTACTGAAACAGGTCGGCCAGGAATTCCGGCGCATTCATTCTGCGATCATCGGTCATAAAAACCTCCTACCAGTCGGTATCTTCGAGTCGTTGACGTGAAGCTGTTGATGAGGCGTGATGCTCAGTGGCTTTCCGTTCGGTGCGTTGTTCGATAGCGATGACGCCACCGGCTATCACAGAGGCCAGAACTTCTTTGAGGTAGTTGTGATTTTTCAGCGGTTTCACCTGGCCACCGTTGGCGCGTTTGGTATGAATGGCATCGGTGGTTTGCTGCAGGGCCGGTACCAGCCATTGCGGTGCTTCCAGTGCAAGAGCGTCTTTGGCCAACGCCAGCGCCCGGTCGTTACTGAGATCACGGGTTGGGCTGCGAAACAGACCCAGGTATCCAATAAGCGCCTGGGCGGTGGCGTCATCCAGACGTGCCAAGACCGCCAGCAGTTCACGGCCAGCCTGATCCTTGGCGATGGCCTCCAGGCTGATGCGGTGGTGGCAGATAGGACAGCGGCCCAGTTCCATCAATTCACTCCTGTTGATTGCTGCCGCAGTCTCTGCAGACGCTTGTGCCAGCTTTTCAGGCGGTGCAGTAGTGTTGTCACCAGTGCATCGTCTTGATCCAGCCATTCGATGGCATCAATGGGTTTGCCTGCACAAGCGGACTGTTTGCGTACCCAACTCAGCAAGGCGTTGTCTGATCCATCGCGCAGGTACCCGGCCTTGGCCATTGATACCCAGACTGCACGCAGAGCATCGGACTTGGTGGTTTCCATCGCGGTTTTGTGGCGAGTTTTGGGACTGTACTTTTTGCCATGGGCTACACGCTGCCGGGGCTTCCAGCCCTTGCTGATCAACTCTTGCAGCGCATTGTCGATCTGCTGCAGTCGCATATGTCTGGCGCTCGGATCGTCTGCCGGAGCGCCGTGGCGCACCAGCAAAGCGCGATAGCTGTCTTCATCCATGACAAGCTCTTTTTTAGCGATATGCAGCTTGGCGAGGGCTGCACCGCGTTGTGATGGGTTAGTCATGTATTGCTCCGGGCTTGGCCCATGTTTAAAAACGCCTCAGTCAATGCCGACCGCTGGCCTACGAGACGCAGATCGACCAACGGCACGTTGAAGCGTTTCTTTCGATATACGACTACTGCATTGTCATCTGATATTTCCTCAATGCGGCCTTCACGAGATGATATTTTCATTCCTTGCTTGGTGACCGTGGTTATTGTGAACGACACGCGATCGTCTACTTTGAATTCATGTTGTTGGCTCATAGTTGGCTTCCATTGGATGAGTTTTCTTCAGACGATTTTTCTTCTTCAGTATCCGGGCTGAACACAGAGCCACAGGCAAACGGATCGGTATCGTTCGCAGCCATCGGAATTTCTTCCTCCTTGGCCTGGTCCTTTTCGATCTTCGCCAAGCATTCGGGGCAATAGTGATCTCCATATTCCAGTACCGACACTTTCCAACCCCATCCATCAAGAGTGCTTTTCAGCTGATCCAAATCAGTGACCCACAATTCTTCGTAGCACGAAAGCGAATACCCATCACATTTGATGGTGATATCTATGCTCATGACAGCACCTCCTGATCACGCACTGCATCCAATGCCTGATCTAAATCTTCTCCATTTACCACTACGTTATCCGGCGTGATTCCGGCGAAGATCCCACCTTTCTGAATGGCTTCAATATCAGCACTTCTCAGCTGAAGGTATCGTCGTTGATTAGCAGCTATGGGAGCTTCTTCCCCGGTTGCGCGCAGGTAGGCTTCTGCCAGGGTCGCCATCAGTTCAGGAACCCAAGCAGTGGGGAATTCCAGATATTCCCCATCTATTTCAAGATCCAGTTCTTTGGATCCTGCCAAGTCCAAATCACCAGGTCTTACCGCCAACTCAACATCTGGCAGTATCTGGCCAAACACCACATCACAGTCTTCGTCGTAATAAGCCATACCCGCCTCACACCTTTGCGATATCAAGAGAAATTGGCTGCCAGTCATCCTCTGGAGTCTGGCGTTCGTAGTAACGGACAAACGCTTTGGAACTGGCAACCTGGACGCTGTCACTGATCGCCTCCATCGCGCGTGTCCACTCCGGGTCGCTGAACTTGTGACGGCGCAGCCCCAGCACTTTGCCGGTGCTGATCTTGCCTTGCTGATCCACCTGGAAGGCATCCAGAACCAGC
>PBNY01000076.1 GCA_002723385.1 Oceanospirillaceae bacterium
CAATTGCGTAGGGGCCGGGTCCCATCCCGGCCCGGAAACCGCGATACATCGCCAGAACCGCATGGCAACGCAACGGGCGGCCACAGGGTGCCGCCCCTACGAATCGGTATTGCGCTGTTTGATACGTCTTGGGTTGCTGGCGGCCACGGGCGATTCTCTGATTTCAGACGGATTCCTGCGCCAACAACCGCAGTGCAATACCGGCGGCAGCGGTGCGGTTTTCGACGCCGAGCTTGGTGAATACCTGCTCAAGGTGCTTGTTAACCGTGCGCGGACTCATGCTGAGAATCTCCGCGGCTTCACGGTTGGCCTTGCCATTGGCAATCCAGTACAGCACTTCAGATTCCCGTTCGGTCAGTTTGAGGTGCTCGCGTAGCATGGCGGCTCCGGTCGGGCGTTCGCCATCAATCAGCTTCAGCAGCATTTCCTGATTGTCATGACGATCGACCAGTTTGACGGACAAGGGATAGCCGAGGTCTTTCAACACGAAGACATTGCCATTGTCCGGCTGATGTTCGAGCCACTGGGCAATTTGCGGTTCCAGGCGAGACTTGCGGGTGATCTCATCGATCTGCGCCTTGGCCATAAGTGCGTAGCTCTGGGGTGTTGCCCAGCGCAGCTCCCCCTGAGCCGACACCGTGATCAGATGCTGGCCGGTGCTGTCCAGCGCCGACTGGGCGCTGCTGGTCATGCGGGCATTGGTCAGATGAACCCGCATTCGGGCCAGCAGTTCATCCGGGTTGATGGGCTTGGTCAGATAGTCAACACCACCGGCTTCCAAGCCTTTGACGACATCACTGGTATCAGTCAGCCCAGTCATAAAAATCACCGGAATTGAAGCCAGCGCCGGGTCAGACTTCAGCAGGCGGCAGGCTTCAAATCCATCCATGTTGGGCATGATGGCGTCCATCAGGATCATGTCCGGCTTCATTTTTCGGGCAATCGTCAGCGCCTGTCGTCCTTCGAGAGCCACCAGCACATCGATACCGGCACTTTCCAGCGCATCATTAATCAGGCTGAGGGAATCGGGAGAGTCATCCACCACCAGAACGATATCCGCTGCAGAGGACAGGCCCGAGCCAGAAGGGTTGTTTTTCGTTGGCGGCATCGCTATGCATCTCCCAGGGTACGTTCGGTCATCGCTTGCTTGAGTAACTCGGCCATCTCATGCAACAGAAAGTTATCAGACAATTGCCGCAACTGCTTTTGCTGGGCGCTGTTCAGGCAGGAGGAATCTTGCAGCGCATCCAGTGTTTGCATAACGCCCTTTCGGTAGCCCATCTCGGCATAGGCTTGCAGTTCTCTCAGTTGGGGAGTCGGCTGTATCTTGCCAAAGCTTCGATCACTGGCCGACGGCTCCAGCAAGAGCGAGGTCTCAGACTGAGGTGTCGATTCATGCGTTGATGCCGCTTCCGACATTCCTGCGATACTGACAGATTCAGAGGTATTGCCCTGCCGCAGCCATTCCAGTTGCAGGACCTGGGCGATGGTTTTCAACAGGCGCCGATTACTGACCGGTTTCACCAGATAGTCGGTGTAGATCGCCTGGTCCTGCTTGCTGCGTGAGCCTTCTTGCGCATCCGCCGAGAGCATCACGATAGGTACTTCAATATTCTGGTTGCGGATGCAATGGGCCAGTTCAATGCCATTCATCCCCGGCATGGATATGTCCATCAGGAACAGATCGGGCATGCGCCCCTCTGCTCTGGTCAGGTCCTCCAGCATCGACAGGCAGTGCTCCGCATCGTGCGCTTCAAGAATCCTGAAGCCGATTGGCGTCAGCAAGTCAGACAACAAACCTCTCAGAACCGGATCGTCATCCACCAGGCAGACGGTACGGCGCGGCCCCTGATAACCGGTAATTCGCTGGCTTTCCAGAGGATCAGCCAAGCGCAAATGATGGGCATCGGTCTGACTTTCCCACGGCAGCATCAGTGACACAGTAAAACAACTGCCAAGGCCCGGCGTGTTATCGACCTTGAGATCCCCACCCATGATGTCCGTCAGCAACTTCACAATGGTCAGCCCCAGCCCGGTTCCCGGCAAATTGGCGTTGGAACGATTGCGCACCCGTTCAAATGGATCAAAAATGCGCTGCAAGGCATCATCGTCAATGCCCGGTCCGGTGTCCGTGATACGGAATTCAGCCACCTGATTACGATAACGAATGTGAAACGCCACATGACCCTGAGCGGTGTATTTCACCGCGTTCGACAACAAGTTAATCAGAATCTGACGCAGGCGTTTTTCATCCGTGACAGTCCATTGCGGCAAGGTGCCCTCGACCGTGGCGTGGAAGCCAATGCCCTTGTTCTCGGCCTGCATGCTGAACATGGCGTTCAGCTGATCAATCAGAATCGGGAGTTCAACCCGAGAGCGGTACAACTCCAGTTTGCCCGCTTCAATACGGGAAATATCCAGCAAGCCGTCGATCAGGTCGGTCAGGTACTGGCCACTGCGCTGAATAATCGCAAGACCGTTTTTGTGGCTCGCGGGCGTGTCTTCCCGGTTGGCCAGCAGCTGGGCGTAACCAATCACCGACTGCAACGGTGTCCGCAGCTCATGACTAATACCCGTTAGATAACGACTCTTGGCCGCATTGGCCGACTCGGCCTGTTCCTTGGCTTGCTGAAGCGCCAGGTCGGTTTCCTTGTGCGCCTCGATTTCTTCCGTCAACTTGCGAGTCTGGCGGTTGGACTCTTTCTGAGCCACCAACCGGCTTTCATGCGCCAGCAGAAACAGCCACGACAGTACCCCGGAGGCGATCATTAGCGTAAAAAACAGCGTCCACATGGTTTGTTGCAGCAGTTCGACCTCACTGTCCGTACTCGGTACCATCTGTCGGTAGACCACTGCCAGCAGCACACCAATCAACACATTAACGACCACCAGCAACCCGGCAAACTGCCCCAGCCGTGAGTTCACGATGTTAATCACACCAGCCGGAACAAACTTGGACAGGAAGTACGACAACTGCCTGGAGACATGAGCGTGTGGTTTGCAGCTGTCTATGCAGCGCACTTCCAGTGTGCAGCACAGCGAACAGATTGGCAGGTCATAGGCCGGGCAAAAACTCATGTCTTCGCGTTCGAAGTGGTTCTCGCAAATACCGCACTGGATGGTTTCGACGTGGTTCAGACGTATATCTTCCGGCAAACGCGACAGCTCTTCTGGCGTCACGTCCGTCACCAGCAAGTCCAGTTCCGGCGAGGTACGTGCCAGGTAATAGCGACCACCGGTAAACCAGGCAATCAGGGGAACGGCGACAAAGCAGACCGCCAGACTGACGAAATGGCTGAGCGTCGCCAGCGTCTCGCCAAAGATACCGAGATAGCTCAATACTCCCATGGCGCTGGCCAGCAGCATGGACCCGGTTCCAACGGGATTGATGTCGTACAAATGCGCTCTTTTGAATTCAACGATGTCTGGGCTTAATCCCAGCGGCTTGTTGATCAACAAGTCCGCCGCCAGCGAGCCCAGCCAACTCACGGCCACAATGGCAAACACGCCCAACACCGCTTCCAACACCTGATAGATATCCAGTTCCATCAACAACAGCGCAATGGTGACGTTAAACACCAGCCATACTACCCGGCCAGGGTGAGAGTGAGTCAGGCGAGAGAAAAAATTGGACCAGGCAATCGATCCGGCATAGGCGTTGGTGACGTTAATTTTCATCTGCGACACAATCACCATGGTGGCCGCCAGCACCAGCGCCAGACCATCGGAATGGGTCAGGTAATAAAAAACACGCTGGTACATATGAGTAGGATCAATAGCCAGGTCGTACCCCACGCCCTGGGTAATGGCCAGATACGCCAGAAAAGACCCCAGCAGCATTTTGATCATGCCAATGAACACCCAACCCGGCCCGGCCAGTATCAGCCAGAACCACCAGCGCCTGCGGTTGTGAAGCGTCTTGGGTGGCAGAAAACGCAGGTAGTCGACTTGCTCTCCTATTTGCGGCACCAGAGCAAAAAATACCGAGGCTGCGGCGCCAAACAGCAGAATATTAAATCCGGTCTGGAAGCCTCCATCCTTGCCATCGTCGAGATCGGCAGCACCGGTTTCAGCCCCGCCAATGGGCAACTGATCAACGCCGAGGCCGTTAAATTGCGTCCAGTTTTCCAGCTGTGAGGCTTCGTGGGTAATCACTACACCCAGCGCCAGGCATTGCAGTAACAGCCAAATAAACTGAGTCCCAGATTGAAACCGGCTGATGGCAGAAATGCCGTGCAGCACAATCGGAATAACCGCCGCAGCGCACAGGAAGTAGCCTATCGCCAACGGAATACCGAGCAATGCCTGTAACGCACTGGCGAGAATCACAGCTTCAATAGCGAAGAAGATAAAGGTGAACGAAGCGTAAATCAGTGAAGTGACGGTTGACCCCAGATACCCGAATCCGGCCCCTCGCGTCAGCAAATCGATATCCAGACCGTGTTTGGCCGAATAGTAGGCGATGGGCATTCCGGTAATGAAAAACAGCGAACACACCACCAGCATGGCGTAAACCGTGTTGGTAAAGCCGTAGTTCAGGGTCACCGCCGCCGCCAGACCTTCCAGCGCAAGAAACGCAGTCGCTCCCAGCGCGGTATGCCCGACCCGATCAATGGACATACGGCGTCCCCGCCGCGCGGTAAAACGAAGCGCAAAGTCTTCCAGCGTTTGATCCGCAACCCACTTGTTGTAGTGGCGGCGAACCTTGAAAATCTTTTGAGAAGCAGGCATCAGTAATACGACAAGTGATCAGCCGAACGGCAGCATACCCAAAGTGATTCCGAATAGCGCCAGCTGCGCAGCACAGCGGGGAGATATGTGTGACGCACTGGTCAAAGCCAACAAAAAACCCCGTTCAGTTACCTGAACGGGGTTTTTGAATACCATCTGAATCCTGAACGATCAGCGACAGCTCAGGCCGTCGCTGCGTCACATTTCAGAGATCAGGCTTCCACTTCTTTGGCAGCGATACGTGCTGACCACTCTTGCGGGCCAGTGGTGTGTACCGACTCACCCTTGGTATCAACCGCTACGGTGACTGGCATATCAACCACGTCAAACTCGTAGATGGCTTCCATACCCAGATCGTCGAAGCCAACCACTTTGGAGGCCTTGATCGCCTGGGAAACCAGGTAAGCAGCGCCACCCACAGCCATCAGGTAAACCGCTTCGTTGTCCTTGATCGCTTCGATGGCGATTGGGCCACGCTCGGATTTACCGATCATACCCAGCAAGCCGGTTTCTTCGATCACCTTACGGGTGAACTTGTCCATACGGGTTGCCGTGGTTGGGCCAGCAGGGCCAACAACTTCGTCACGTACCGGATCAACCGGGCCAACGTAGTAAATGAAGCGACCTTTCAGATCCACTGGCAGTTCTTCGCCCTTGGACAGCATGTCAACGATGCGCTTGTGAGCCGCGTCACGGCCAGTCAGCATCTTGCCAGACAGCAGAATGGTTTCGCCGGTCTTCCAGTCTTTGACGTCTTCTGGAGTGACGGTGTTCAGATCGACGCGACGCACGCTGTCGCCCACTTCCCAGCTGATTTCTGGCCAGTCTTCCAGCTTCGGTACTTCCAGTTCCGCAGGGCCAGAGCCATCCAGCACAAAGTGCGTGTGACGCGTAGCGGCACAGTTCGGGATGATGGCCACAGGCTTGTTGGCCGCGTGGGTTGGGAAGTCAGCCACTTTGACGTCCAGAACCGTGGTCAAACCACCGAGGCCCTGAGCACCAATACCCAGCTTGTTCACCTTGTCGAACAACTCCAGACGCAGTTCTTCAGAGCGAGTTTCGGCACCTTTTTCCTGCAATTCCTGAATGTTCACCGGCTCCAGCAGAGCTTCCTTGGCGATTTGCATGGCTTTTTCTGCGGTGCCACCAATACCAATACCCAGCATGCCCGGCGGACACCAGCCAGCGCCCATGGTTGGGATTTGCTTCAGCACCCACTCAACCACGTCGTCTGACGGGTTCAGCATCGCGAACTTGGACTTGGCTTCAGAACCGCCACCTTTCGCTGCGACGTGTACATCAACCGTGTTGCCTGGAACCAGCTTCATGTGGATCACAGCAGGCGTGTTGTCTTTGGTGTTGGCACGTTTGCCGTCTGGATCCGCCAGAACCGACGCGCGCAGCACATTGTCCGGGTGCAGGTAAGCACGACGAACACCTTCGTTGGCCATGTCTTCAACCGACATGTCGCCTTCAAACTTGACGTCCATACCGATGGTCAGGAAAACAGTCACAATACCGGTGTCCTGACAGATAGGACGCTTGCCCATCGCACACATGCGAGAGTTGATCAGAATCTGCGCCATTGCGTCTTTGGCTGCCTTGGACTCTTCACGCTCATACGCCGCATGTACGGCATCAATGAAGTCTTTCGGGTGGTAGTACGAAATGTACTGCAGCGCATCCGCAACGCTTTGGATCAGATCTTCTTGCTTGATCACGGTCATTGTGAGTTCTCTCTCTTTGCATGAGCTCGGTCGATGGCCTGACATAGCTCTCCACTGCTGCTGTTCAGCAACGCGATGAGTCCTGCCAGGTCGATTGGAGGCGGCTGTTATCAGGAGCGAAACCGCTCACAGCCGCAGACGGCTGGGCATTGTACCCGAAGCCGCCAGAAGCGGGAACGCAGCCGGATGGCTGCTTTAGTGGAAGGGCTATGTTAAAAAATGATAGCAATGCTCGACGGGCTGACACCCGCCACAGAGATAGTCAATCAGAGAAGAAATTCCATGGTGCCAGTTTCTGTACCAGTACAAGTTTCTTCCCACACCAATTGACCGTTTTCATACTGCTTGCTGTTGTGGTTAAAGTCGAGTGTATAGGTGGCTTTGTTATTATTCTCGGTCAGAGTTGCAGAGATGGTATTTTCTAATGCGTTTGTGTTTTTTCTCTCATAGAGCACATACTCATCCTTAAACGTAGTAGTGCCGGAAAGGCCGACTTTAGATACAGTGTAATCCTGATGAATGGTATACGAATAGCCTGGCTCTTCATCTATATGTAAGGGGCGTATTCCACCCAATGAAAAATCGACGACCAGATATTCCGAGTAGTCGTCATTTTCATCTGTGGTAACACCATTTGAATTAGTGCACGACTGATTTTCTATGAAGTTGGCGTAGGCCAAGTATTCCGTGTCTGCAACACCGAGTATGGTGCGGTCTGCCTGAGCCAGGGTAAGGGTATAATTGGATGCCTCCCCAACGGAGTGATTCGCACGGATTTTGATTTCGTATGTTGTTCCTGCAACAGTTTCCAGCATGATCAACTCTCGCGGAGAGTAGGATGTTGCATCGATATAGAAATTAGAAGATGAAATAGTCAGGTCGTGGTCAATATCGCCACCATCGACAATAACACTCACCAATTCGCTCGCTGGCGCAGTGAACGAATAATAGTAATCATTGCGTTCGGTATTATTACCAGTTGACTCCTGATTCAGTTGAATGACCATCCCATTGCCATCGTAGAAGGTGCCGTCATCCACGTAAGCTGAACTACTGAGCTGTACTTCGCGGGAATCTGTGGGATTGATCACCGGAGTACTGCTGTCATTATCGCTGCTACTACCACTGCCACAGCTGATCATGCCCCAGCAGAAGCAGGTGATAATAGCGGTTTGGGTAGCTGAATCCTGTTTGTTTTGAAGCATGGTAGTCTCTCTCCGTGTCTATGAACATTACTGTCCGGTTTAATCGATAGCCAAAACCGTTCCTATGCCGTTTCCGTTAAAATGACGCTTCTCACAGGCATCATTACAAGAATCAGGGCATGGTGCATTCTAACGCTGTACTGGCACAGCTACTTCACCTCGTTCCACGTCATCAATTCCAAAAGAGTATTGCCCGGTGATTGTCGAGCGGCTGCACAACTTCCTAGCTTATCCTCTGATTGAGCCGGGTAATCCATCATGGCAACCCAGCCTGATTATTTTGCGTATTCACTTCTTTTCCAGTGCCGGATGCAACAGACCGATTCGGTCATCCAGTTGCTGGATTTTGGTGTTGAGCGTCTTGAACTGTTTATCGGCTTTTTTCAATGCCGCAATTTGCTGCTGGGCCATTTGAATGGATTCATTCAGTTGTGCCATACGCAGTTCAGCTTCCGGTGGCAGTGCCTGGGCATCGGCTTCGGCTTTGGTCAGGCGTTCTGCCAATTCGCTGGCGTTGAGCTGTTGTTGGGCCAGTTCGGTTTCCAGACTTTTCAGGCTCTCGGACTGGGTTGTCAGCTGTTTACCCTGTTTATCCAGCGCTTTGCCATTGTTGGCGATGTTTTGCTTGTTGCGTTTGTTAGCAATGGCCCAGAGTTTACGAATCTCGGAATCGTGTTCCTTCAGCATCACTTTCAGCGCTTGTAGCGAGACGGTTGCGCTTTCGTCGGTGACGGAGAGCTTCTGATTCAGGCCATCGAGCATTTCGCCCTGCGACTCAATCACCCGTGCGGCGTCTGCCAGCTGTTGTTTGGCCGCCTGCAGTTCGACCCAGAGATAACCGGCGCCACCCGCCGCCGCCAGTCCAATCAGCAGAGCCACCAAAGCTAATGCTCCACCGCCGCCGTTGCCCGACTTGCCATTGGATGCAGCTGCTGAAGAGCCTTTGCGGCGGGATTTCAGTTGTTTGTTGCGAAGTTCAATATCATCGGCTGACGGTACGATGTCCGGGATCACCGGCTCTTTGGATCTTGGCATGAATAAACCTGGAGCTATGGGAAACGAGTTGCGACGAGTATACAAACATTCCATGGGGCCTTCATTCACCCGGTTCAGGATTGTCGATTCCCCGACATTGTTACAAATCCGACTATTTTTATCAGGTAATAGAAATCCCGGTTGTTCTGATAGACAAACACTATCATCTGGCTTCTACCGCTTTTTATCAGCGGTGTTAGAATGCCGAAGATTCCGGTTCTGTCGGCCTTGAAAAGGCGCATGCAGCACCCAATATCGGCGTAAGACCGCAGTTAATAACAGCGACAACAGCAACCCAAATTTGCCTGAATGGAGACATCACATGGCTTTCGAACTTCCTGCTCTGCCATACGAAAAGAACGCCCTGGAGCCACACATCTCTGCTGAGACTCTGGACTTCCACCACGGTAAGCACCACAACACCTACGTAACCAAGCTGAACGGCCTGGTTGGCGGTACTGAACTGGAAGGCAAGACTCTGGAAGAAATCATCAAGACTTCTTCTGGCGGTGTTTTCAACAACGCAGCTCAGATCTGGAACCACACTTTCTACTGGAACAGCCTGTCTCCAAACGGTGGTGGCGAGCCAACTGGCGCGGTTGCTGACGCTATCAACGCTGCTTTCGGTTCTTTCGAAGAGTTCCAGGCCAAGTTCAACGACATGGCTGTGAACAACTTCGGTTCTTCCTGGACCTGGCTGGTTAAGAAAGCTGACGGTTCTCTGGACATCGTTAACACCTCCAACGCTGCGACTCCTATCACTGAGGAAGGTCTGACTCCACTGCTGACTGTTGACCTGTGGGAGCACGCTTACTACATCGATTACCGCAACGTACGTCCTGAATACCTGAAAGGTTTCTGGGCGCTGGTTAACTGGGACTTCGCGAACGAAAACTTCGCTGCTTAATCCGGTTACGATGTGACGAACGGGGAGCCTTGGCTCCCCGTTTTTCGTTCAGTCTCTATTTTCTCACCGTTACGCCATTGCTGGATGCACCGAATGAAACTGCTACTTGCCTCTTCGTCCCGTTACCGTCGTCAGCTTCTGGAACAGCTGCGAATTCCGTTTGAACACGCCTCCCCGGATATCGATGAAACGCCATTAACCGACGAGACTCCCAGAGCGTACGTTGAACGTTTGGCGATTGAAAAAGCACGGGCGCTAAAAAGCGGCTACCCGCAGCACTGGATCATCGGCAGCGACCAAACCTGTGTGATTAAAGAAGAGATCGTGGGGAAATCCGGCAACCGTGATAACGCCATCAAACAGCTGCAAGCCTGTTCCGGTACCGCGGTCACTTTTTACACCGGCCTTGCCCTGATCAGCCCGGAAGGCGATGTGTTCAGCCTGGTCGACCCCTTTACTGTTCGCTTCCGCTCACTGTCGACAGAGGAAATCGAGCATTACGTCGATCTGGAGCGGCCGTTTGATTGCGCGGGCAGCTTCAAGGTGGAAGGTCTGGGCATCCAGTTGTTTGAGGCGCTGGAAGGTCGGGACTACAACAGTTTGATTGGCTTGCCGCTGATTGGCCTCAACGACCTGATGCAACAGGCGGGTGTGTCACCACTGCTGCAGGCATCTAACTAGACATTTTGCTTTTTAAAGCCAACCGACTGGCCAGAATTCATCGGTTATCACAACCGATTCGCCGTACACGTTGAGTGCCAGCGAACAGGCATGCAGCAACTGGTGCGCAGCGCCCAGTTGCCGATAATCAGCCGCATCCAGTTCCTGCTCCAGACGCTTGAGATAGTAGTGCCCATCCTCGGAATAGGTCTTGTCGCCAACAATGGGATGTCCCAAAGCGGCGAGCTGTGTGCGAATCTGATGACGTCGGCCCGTGAGTAACTCACATTCAATCAGGCTGATCGGGCGCTGCTGATGGGTGCCGGTTTTCAGCCTGCGAAAGCGGGTACGACTGAGACGAGGCTTGATCCATTCCGGTTCAGACTGAACCTGCTGCTCCGAGAGGCAAAAGACACGACTGCGGATCGGACTCTCCGGGTGCTCGGCCAGATAATTCTGGCAATCATACGCTTGCCAGTCTGGCACTCCCCAAACTACCGCCTGATAACGCTTGCTCACCATCAGCTTGTCAAGCCGCTTTTTCCACTTTCGATCACAATGGCTGTTTTTGGACAGCAGCATCAGGCCCGAAGTCTCAGCGTCGAGCCGATGCAACAGATGGGCATCGGTGTACTGGGTATGACGCCTGACCAGGCTGATCAGAGTATTGTAGAGATTGCGGGTGGTTCGGCTGACGGGCAAATTGGCGGGCTTGTGAACGGCCATTAATTCATGATTCTGCCACAGCAACTTCCAGTCGCTGTTGACCGGTGCTTCGACATGCTCCGGCTTGAACAGGGCATAGCGCTGTCCCGGAATCAGCAGCCGGGTATCGTCTTCACGCGTTAGAGTCTGCTGGTCGATCTGAACACGGCCACAGGCCAGGGCGTTGTACCAATCACAGGGTTCCGCTCGTAAATGCCAGTGAAACCAGAGGTCGCGCAGGGGCATGGTTTCGAAGACCTGACCTTGTAGCCAGAAGCCTTCGACACCATCAGAGAGCGACAACAACGATGCCGTATCAGTCAATCGGCGTTACCCAAAGCACACCGACATCAGCACGTTCAACCTGCACCAGCGTACCAGCCGGAATCGTCTCCTTGCTTTTGAGTTTCCACATCACGCCCGAATAGCTGTGCTGGCTCAGGCCTCGTGCATCAACATCCTCTTCCAGCACGAACTGACGATCGGAGAAATCACTTTTCACAGCCTGAGGCTTGTTTTCCTGCTGCAGACGATTCAGGGGTTTCCAGAGCACGGCGGCACTCAGGCCGGTCAGAATCACATTGCTCCACAGAGCTGCAGTGACGGTTTCCGGTAACACCCCGGCCAACATCAGCACACCGCTAATCACCAGCGAGATGCCCAGAAAGAACAACACGAAGCTGGCGAATCCCAGAATGGCCACTTCAATAATCAGAGCCAGAATCCCGATTACCAACAGGGCTTCTGGCAAATGTTCAACAATCAGATTCATGCCCTGGATTCCGTCGATTTACGCGCCGCAGACGCTGCGCCGTTCTGCTTGTTCAAGGTGTTAATGATGGTGGTTGCGGTGCTGACCAGAGCCGCCGGATCAGTGCCGCTGTCCGGCAGCAATACCACGGACGATTCCTTGGCAATCGCTTGCTTGGCCTCGATGGCCCTGGAAGCCAGATCCAGTTGAATTGCCTTCTGACCGCTTTCGGTATCCGCCTGCTCACCCACGATGCGAATCGCCAGCGCCTGGGCTTTTGCAACCGACACAATGGCCTGGGCTTCACCTTCGGCTTTCAACACCTGCTCGGCTTTTTCCGCTTCCGCCGCCAGAACCCGCGCCTGCTTTTCACCTTCAGCGACGTTAATGGCCGACTGACGATCACCTTCAGACTCCAGAATCTGCGCCCGCTTTACCCGCTCGGCCTTCATTTGCGCTTCCATCGACTGCATGACCGATGTTGGCGGCACGATGTCCTTGATTTCATAACGCAGCACCTGAATTCCCCAGGGCTCGGCCGCTTCGTTAATGGCGCCCACAATATTGACGTTCAACTGCGCACGTTCTTCAAAGGTCTTGTCCAGCTCCATCTTGCCCAACTCGGAACGCATGGTTGTCTGGGCCAGTTGGGTGACAGCAAATACGTAGTCGTCCACACCATAGGTGGCCTTGTAAGGATCAAGTACGCGGAAGTACAGCACGCCATCAACCGACAAAGTGATGTTGTCGCGGGTAATGGCGGACTGGCTGGGCACGTCCTGGGCTTGTTCCTTCAGACTGCGATCGGCGGAGACGCAGTCAATAAAGGGCACAATAAAGTTCAGACCGGCTTCTTTGGTGGAGTGATACTTGCCGAATCGTTCGATGATCCAGGCACGGTTTTGCGGTACAAACTTGATACCGCTTTTCAGGATCACGATGACAAACACCAGCGCGATGAACTCAACTGAAAACGCAAACGACAGCAAACTTTCCATGGCTCAGACCCCTTTCATTTGTGGAGCCTGAGTGTAGCACCGACGGGCTATGGCTGTGAGCTGGCAACCAGATTGCTTTGCAGTAAACGGTGAACCAGTTCAGTGGTTTGAGCCGGATCACCGGCATCGTGGCAGTAGCGAATCACGGTGCCGCAGATTTCATCCAGCTCCAGCGGTCGCCCCATCTCACGATCCACCAGCATGGAGGTCTTGATGGCATCGAATTCCGAGATCAGCTTGAACATGGCGTCCACGTCTTCACGGGTCAGCGAGACCCCGGCAGCCAAACCGGCACGGCGAACTTCGTCCATCATCTGGTAGACGGTATTGCCCAAAACCGGATCAGAGGTGATCTGGCGGGTATCGAGAAAGGTAATGGCCGACAGCGGATTGACGCCGTTATTGATCATCAGCTTGCACCAAAGGGCACGTTGGATGTCGTCGCTGCGAGAAGTCGGAATGCCCGCCTGATTGAAAGCATCCACAACCGGCAGCAGCCAGCGGTGTAAATCTTCAGAGGCACTGGCATTGGGCCAGACGCCGGTTTGAATCTGCGCCACACCACGGGCATCCACCACACCCGGTTGTTCAATGTGACCACCGATTCGAACCGCCAGACCACCCAGAATCCGCCCGGACTCCAGATGATGGGCGATTTCAGCTTCATTATTGACGCCGTTCTGGATCGACATCACCGGCGTCTGAGCGGCTTGTAGCCAGTCGTGAAGTTGCTCCATCACCGGCCTGGTGGCCGCCGCCTTGAGAGCAATCACAATCAGATCAAAGTCATCGCAGTGATGCTGCTGCATCAGGCCATCAACATCACAGGCTTCGACCGGCTGCCGAAACTGAAAATCAGGATGGCGCACTGTCAACCCATGCTGCTGCATGGCATTCAAGTGAGCACCACGGGCAACGTACACCACCTGATGTCCGGCAGTCTGTAGCCGGGCACCGTAATAACAACCGATGCCACCGGCACCTACCATCGCGATTTTCATACCTAAAACTCCGAATATCCCGGCTTCAGGCTAGGTCATGCGGAACTGGCTTTGAACCCTCAAAAACGGGACTTATCCAGCCATATTCGGGATCAAAATCCGGGCAGAAAATCCGTTGGCAGATCACCGGATCAGGGTTTCTCACCGACTTCGCCACCTTCGGCTTTCCAGGCACCAAAACCACCGTGGATATGCTTCACCGGCTGCAGACCCATCTCAACCGCAGCGCGCCCGGCTAATGCAGAACGCAAACCACCAGCGCAATACAGTACGTAGGTGACGTCCTGCTGGAATACCGGCTTGGCGTAAGGGCTTTCCGGATCAATCCAGAATTCCAGCATCCCGCGCGGACAGTGGAAGGCACCGGGAATCATGCCATCACGCTGCAACTCGCGTACGTCGCGAATATCAATGAATTGCACATCGTCTTGTCCGAACAGCGCTTTGGCTTCTTCGACCGAGATTTCCTCCACAACCTGATTGGCTTCTTCCACCAGCGTGTAGATGCCTTTTGTTATCTTCTGTGGCATTGCGTTGTCCTCTTTTATTGTTATTCAGGTAATCAGCAACCCTATATTGATACGGGAATATACCTATATCAATAGGAAGTTAGCCCAACGCCCATGTCCGCTCATTGGTCACACGCCACAGATGCACTCCACAACGGGATATGGCATCGTCGGCGCTTTTCCGACATTCACCAGGAACGCCGAACGCAATGACCACCGCTCTGAAAAACGAACGACAAGCACTGATCTTCGCCTTACTGGCCGTGCTGTGCTGGTCGACGGTTGCAACCGCTTTCAAACTGGCACTGGACGTGTTTTCCGCCCGCTGGTTGTTGGCCATAGCCGTGACCACATCGTGGCTTTTTCTAACCTGTGTTCTGGTCTTCAAACAGCAGCTGGGAGATGCTCTGCAGAGTCTCCTGGCACAACCCTGGCTCAACCTCAGAAATGCCATGATCAACCCGGTTTGTTATTACTTGCTGCTGTTTCAGGCATACGACCTGCTGCCTGCACAACAAGCCCAGGCCATCAACTACACATGGGCCATCACCATGAGTCTGCTGGCGATACCGCTTCTCGGACAGAAGCTCCGGCTTCGGGATCAGATCGCCTTGCTGCTGGCCTACCTCGGTGTTCTGATTATCGCCACTCGTGGTGATGTGGTGTCATTACAGTTTGATTCTGTCACTGGTGTGTTGCTGGCGCTGGCCAGCACAATACTGTGGGCGCTGTACTGGATTCTGAATACCCTGGATGCTCGTAAAACCAGACAAGCCAATCCGGCGGTTGGCATGTGGGCCAGCTTTCTGATTGCAGCACCAGTCACCCTGATGATCGCTATAGCAACGGATGGCTTTCCGGCATCTGGCAGTGACAACCTGCTAACGGGCCTTGCCGCATCGGTGTACATCGGATTGTTCGAGATGGGCCTGACTTTCCTGCTGTGGCAACACGCCATGAACCTGACTTCCAATACCGCTGCCATCAGCTCGCTGATCTTTCTGAGTCCGTTCTTGTCACTGGTATTTATCAGCCAGATTCTGGGAGAACCGGTTGAGGCCGCCACCCTCTACGGTCTGATCATGATCGTAGCCGGTCTGGCCATTCAGAAGCTGGCGTTAAAACGAACAACCAATGCACGCGGGGGGAAACGCTGAGGTATCCTTGCCACCACTTTTCTTTCAGAGGGTTTCGTTTTGGAACTGAAACAAATCGACAAGGCGACGTATAAAAAACGTCTCAATCAGGTTCAGTTTGGTGCCGTTGGTGCTTTGTTTGTTCTGGGCATGGGGCTGGCGGAAATTTACCGTGCCCTTTGGGCTGATGGAGAGTCCAGCACGCTGTTGAATGCAGCGGGAGTGCTCACGGCCGTGATCATTCTGGCCGGTGTATTCAAGATGATTCGCGACAAGCCATGGATGGAAGACATTCGCTACACCTGGCAGCTCAAGCAGGAGCTGAACCGTATTTACCGTCACGTGAAGTTCGTTGATGCCGGGGTTGCCGAAAATGATGTCGATGCCCTCAAGGCTCATTACTTCAGCCTGCACGGTTCCAAACATCTGTATCAGATTGAAGACAACACACTGACAGTGCCGGAGTTGAACGAGAAAATCGCCGATCTCGACAAGAAACTGGCGGAGCTGGAAATGACCCTTGCGATCAGCGACTACGAGCCGTGGCTGCTGGAAGAGATCAAGAAGAAGTATAAATAACGCGGATACGGCCCTCGCGGGCACCGCTTTATCAGAGATGTCCGTTATTCTGGAAACGGTGGCTGGTTAAACCACCATTTCGGATAGCACGGACAACTCAAGTGACGACAGTCAGGAAAGTGTCGTGCAGTTTGCGGTGGGTGTAATCCAGCCCGCCGCCTTCACCCAGTCCTTCAAACGTCCAGGTAATGGGTTTGTGATCAGGGTAGGTTTGATAACCCCCCATAAAGGTCTCAAAACGATTCCCGGAAGGATCCCATGCGTAAATGGTGCACCCTCGGGTCACGCCGTGACGGGTTGGGCCAATATCCACGGCGATCTTGTTCATGGACATGATATCGGCAGCCCGAAGTACCTTTTCCCAGCTCTCCAGCAGGAAGGCAACATGGTGCAGCTTGCCGGGCTCAGGGTGCTCTACGAATGCAATATCGTGAGCCTTGTTGGAGCAACTCATCCACAACGCGATTTCACCATCCTGCTCAGGAGTCAGCGTTCGCTCAACCAGCTGAAATCCCAATACGTCAGTGAAAATTTTCTTGGTTTCCGCCGTGTTCGGGCCATAAAGCAAGCAGTGATCCATGCGTATCGGGGCCATGCCTTTTTCAGCATTGGCGTTCCATGGCGCCGGATTAAATTCCGCACTGTCGTTACCAACACAGGTCTTCTCGGCATAGAGCTCGATGGTGTGCCCGGTTGGCGTCACAAATCGAACCCGCTCCCCGGTCTCAAGCATCTCACCGGCAGGCATGCGGGTTGTGTCCAGACCATACGCCCGCAGGTCTTGCTCCAGCTGAGTCAATGTTGCGTCGTCCAGAACCTTGAAACCGAAGAAATCGATTCCTGCGGTAGCAGCTTCACGGATAATAAAGCTGTTGTGATCGTATTCATCCCAGGTTTTGAAATAGATTCGTCCCTGTTCATCACGCCCGGTTTCGATCAATCCCATAACTTCCCGATAGAAATGGATACCTTCTTCCAGATTCAAAACCCGAATTTGGGCATGCCCCGGACGCATGACACCTTTAATCGCCATTATCATTCCTCTTGTTATTTTACGATTCGTAATAAACCGCCAGACTGAATATTTCCATACGGTTTATTATTTGGCAGCACGTCTGAAACAAGCCATGCGGGTGCTGCCACTGGCATCAAGATACTCAGGCACCGTATTGATATCTAATACTGATTAATCAGGAGTCCAATACTATTTTTGCATCCCGAATGGATTATTGATGGGCATCATTGACCAGAACACAGATCAATTTTCACTTGAAAGCCGCATTTTGCCGGGCTTTCTGGTGTGAGGTTTGCTGCTTCCAACCTTTTGTCCGTCGATGGTATGGTCAACGGCTCTCCAGTGCACCATACAGTTGTTTTATCACAAGCCAGGGTTTAATCACCGGTATTTTATTACAGCTCCAACGCAAATCCGGTCATCCAATCTACAACGCTAATATCGGATATTCAGGAATCCCGATTACCCTGTCATTTTTTACTGTCACAAAAAACCCTGCCAGGGCAGGGTTGTGAAATGCATATAAAGGATAGTGAATATTTATTATATACGTTTAAACAAGGCCGAACGGGACTGTTCAGACTCCCCATCCGCTTTGGTGACAAAGCGTTCCATATGAATATCACGCTCAAACAGGCGACCTTGCATCAAGGTCGTAATAGCGGCGTCAATCATCGGTGGCGGGCCACACAAATAGGCCTTGTGACCTTCGAATTTCCCGTCGAAATAGTCCTTCACGGCATCGTGAACAAAACCGGTGAATCCTTCCCAGTTGTCGCCGTCTTCTGGCGCGTTCAGAGCGGGAATGTAATGGAAGTTCGCGTGTTTCTCTGCCAGGTCTTCCAGCAGCTCGCAGTTGTAGAGTTCCGCCACGTTACGAGCGCCCTGAAACAGATAAATCTGCCGGGGATCTCCTTCTTCCAGCAATTCCAGCACCATGGATTGCGGGCTGGACAAGCCGGAGCCACCGCCAATAAAAATGGCATCCTTGACGTCCGACTTGCGGGTGAAGAACTGTCCATAAGGACCCGCAAGTTTCAGCGTATCGCCAACCTGCATCTGTTCGTGAATCCAGCGGGTACCAGCACCACCGGGAACCTGGCGAACATGCAGCTCAACTTCATTGGCTCTGGACGGTGGATTGGCGATGGAGAAAGCCCGTGTACCTTCAACGCCCGGAATGTCCAGGTTGATGTACTGACCGGCCTGGAACGCCATGTCGCGGTCAAGACTGAATGTGATGCCCTTGATGGTCGGAGACAAATCGACAATCGCTTTCACGGTGGCCTGATAGTCTTCCACCGGATGCCCGGCGAAGTCTTCATCCACATCGACGTCAGCTTCAACCACCAGGTCACTTTCGGGGATCGCGCAGCACGCGAGAATCTTGCCTTCGTCACGTTCCACATCCATCAGGGCAAACGGAGAGGCCGCGCCAATATCGACCTCACCTTCCACCAGCTGACATTTGCACGTAGCGCAGGTGCCGTGGCCACAGGCAAAGGGTAACCAGACGCCCTGGCGCAACGCTGCGTCCAGAATGGTCTGGCCTTCCTCAACTTCGACTTCCTCGCCAGTCGGTTCAATGGTTACCAGATAACTCATGATTACACCCCCATCCCCTTGAAGCCGTTCAGGCCCGGCGTACGGAATCGCAGCAGGGATTTGTGACCGATGCCCAGGCTTTCCAGCGACTGGGATTCATCCGGTTCGAATGCCTCGCCGTCGAGCATCCAGATGGTCTTGTCCCAGTTGATTTGCTTCCATTCTGGATGAGAAGAGAACCCGCTATCCATCACCTGATCCCGAAAATCGCCGAAGCTCATTTGTGGCGGTACCGGCCAGGCAAAGGCAGCCGGGAACATGAGATGCTGATCCCACCCGACGTACACCACCTGATTACCATGGAAGTTTTCAACCTTGTCTTTGATGTCGCCGGTGTATTCCGGCGTAATGGCTTGTACTGGCATATTGTTATTCTCGTTTTAATGCGTCTGACGCTCGGAACAGAGCGTCCGCCGCGACCGATGTATTGTTTCTCGTTCCCACACTCAATGTGGTAACTGCTTTTCCCGATTCGGCTCCCACGCGAGAACGCGGGAGCAAGAGGGGGAATTCAGATTTCAGGGGACAGATCAGGCCGATTTCCACTGCTTCCAGCGTTCTTCATCCGGGCTGCCCTTCATGTCCAGATTGTCGGCACCCAAATTGAAGTGATAGAAATCCTTCAGAATGTCTGGCACATCCGGGCCACCACAGTTGCCCTGGAAGATCTGATGAACGGGCAGCCAGGACTGCACATATTTCTCCGGCTCATCCTTGAAGATGTCGCAGCAACCATCGGAGCAGAAGTGGTACTTTTCACCCTTGTATTCGGTGGAGCGGTAAGAAAGCTCACCCGGGTTTTCCATATCGGTGAACATCATCGGCACCTGACAGGTGGTACACAGCTGTGGCAGCGCCTGGCTGTAGAAACGCTTGCCTTCGGCTTCCAGTTTTTTCGCCAACTCCCAGCGCGGACGGTAATACTTGTCGAAGGTTTCCGGGTACTTCTCGCTCAGCCAATCCAGCTCCTTGTCTGTTGGAATCCAGGTGTGGAAACCGGCAGCATGACCATAGGCATAGAAAGTCCACCAGGCCTGATGCGAAACATGTTCTTTTTCCTTCTCGACGACATCGGCGTACTTCGGCATACGAATGCCGTAACGGGCCAGATCCTTGAACAGGGCACCGCCCGCTTCCTCGAAATACACTTCCCAGGCTTCTTTCCAGCTCATGACCTTATTCGGCAGCATGTAGTCCATCATCATGCCGACGAGGGACAGCAGGCGGCAGCCGCGCCAGAACCACTTGTCGATCCACTTTTGTACGATCGGCACGTTGTCTTCGTGCTGCTCCAGCAGGAACTTGATCACTTCCAGACCCAGTGTCATATGACGGGCTTCATCCGACTGGGCGGAGAAACCGAAGGTCACGGTGTTCAGGTCGCCGTTGTGCGCTGCACCGGACATAAAGGGGACGAACAGCAGGTTGGTCAGTACGTATTCGAAGCTGAACGAGATGGCCACCAGGAACTCGAACGGGCCGCCGGTACGAGCATCGTCAAAGAAGGACTTCGGCACCGACAGGTACCAGACGCGGTCGTGCATGTGCGTCCAGTCGTGGAAGCCATCGAAGAACTTGTTGTACGGACTCATGGCGTGAACCTGGGTCTGTACATGACGCAATTCATCAATGGATTGCATCTGGCAGGCCACACGAGCACCAACGCCACCAAACTGGCGGCCAACGTGAGCGAAGCCCTGATAGGCCTGATATTCCAGCGGTGAAACACCCGTCAGGAACAATTTCACCGCGTTGACGTAGCGAGGGTCCGAGACGTTCAGATGGCCGTTGTTCTGCTGAAAGGCATCAAAAATGGCGTACAGCTTTTTCTCTTTCTCGGCCTGGTATTTCCAGTACGCGTCCATGGTCAGACGGAACGGGTCTTCCCACTTCGACCAGTCGGTGATCTTGATACCCTCGAATTCTTCGTAGGGAAAGGCTTCCTTGCGATCTTCGTAGGAGAATTCCCAGTCCAGATCGCGAGTCAGCAGTTTGTACTTGTCTTTGAGATTGAGTTTTTTTGCAGCCATGATTGGCTCCTTGTTTTTATTCTTTTGGCCAGATGTCTGAGGTCAGACGTCGGACGCGATAGAGTAATTTCAACGTTTGCGGCGTTCAGGGGCGTAGTCTGGTGGATGCAGTGCAAGGCGCCCCGCAGAAACGGACACAAGACATACCGAACAGGTAGGCGCAGTGCCGTTTCGAGGAGTAACGCCGCAATGCGCCGCCAGAATCAGCCCACTCACACAGCCCAGCTCAGCTCAAGCTTGTCGTCGTCTTCGTCAACGTTGCCGCCCAGCGACACCAGATTCAGATGCAGCTCCTGAACGTCCCAGTCACGTCCCAGCTTCTCTTCCACGGTTTCGCGGTTCACCACCATCTGGCCTTCCGCTTCCATCCGAATCATGGCCGGTTGATAAATCACTGTGATTTCCGGGTTGTCGTCTTCGACGGCTTCAACAATGAAGCGGGAAACATCGTTGTCTTGCAGAATCAAATACACCTTGGACATGGGGTTCTCCTTCAGGCCAGACCGATTTTCTTGAGTCGTTTGTCGAGCGCAGCAAGCGCGTCGTCGAGAGAGGCACTGCCACCGCAAAGCTCTTGTGCCAGTGGTGCCATGGCTTCCGCCGTTTGACCGCGCCAGGTCTCAACCCAGCCTTTCATCAGCGCCTTGTTATGGTCAGATTCACTGGCAACGGTCTTGAACACGCTGTCCGCCCAGCGGCTAACATCACGATTCCAGTCGCGCATGAATTCCGTCAGCATACCGACGTCCTGGGCGCCATTGGCGTTGAGCCACTCGTCGTACTGGCGGTAGTAGAGGTCGTGCATCAGGGTATCCATCACCAGATCCTGAACGATGAAGGTCTCAAACCAGTCCTTGATCACCAGCGTCTTCTCACACAAGGCTCGCTGGCCTTGCCACACGGGATCGTTCATCCAGAATTCCTTGGCCTGTGACAAGGCATCACCGCTGTTGCCATCCAGAATCAGACCGATGCGGGACAGATACTGGGCGATACCCAGTCGATCCATGCCGTCATACAACAACGCCTGGGTAATGGCCGTACCGTAGCCATACGCACTGCCGTAAACGTTATTCAGGTTGGCGGTGTGCTCGACGTGACGCAGAGGAATCAGGTGACGAACCAGACTGGCCTTGACCTCATCACTCAGGTGGCTCGACAAGCCACGCTTCTCAAAGAAGCTGTAATTGCTTTCCGCCAACTCCTGCATTTTGGCCCGCTGCTGAACGTAGGTGCCGTAGTAGAACTGACGTGGATCTTTCAGCGCGTACCAGTCTTCCATCACGATGTCGGTTCGAGTCGCGTCGTTCAGCTCCTTGTCAGGCTGCCATAACGGTCGATAGTGGAAGTTGTTGGTCGCCTGTACGTCGTACGTCGCTTCCTGATAGCGGGTCGCCTGCTTGTTGCCAAAACGCCGTTCCAGGTTGGCAAAGGTCTGACGCACCGGCTCCAGGGTGGAAGTCTTGATTTCTATGGTCATGGTCTTTTTCCTGTTGTTATTGTTGTTGCCAGAGTGCAGCCGGGAGCTAGCTGGACGCTGGCCGTGAGTGATTGGCAGACATCAGCGTTTCCTCGCCGTAACGCCACTTGTCGAGATCTGCATCGACAATCCGAATCTGTTCCGGGGTCATTTCAACCACCTGATTCTTGCGACAGAACTCTTCGAATACCGTTGGCGGCATAATGAGTTCGACAAACAGAGAGGGATCACCAATAGCGAAATCAAATTCAACAAAACGCGCGTCCGGTTCACTGCGCACGCGTATATAACGGGTAAAGGAGTCCGTATTACGGACTGGTATTGGAGTTACATTACGAGCCATAAGACATACCCGGTTGTTATATTTATTGAGCAATCCAATGACATCCAGCAAGCGGCGTGCCAAATTTTTTTCACGCATTATTCCAGCAAAACCGGGGAAATATCGGCCATTTCCACATGCCGGATTTTCAATTACCTGAGGAAATGATGAAGCTGATGTTTTTGCCTCACGATATGATCAGGCAGCACCCCCAATAACAGCACTCAATAATAAAGACAGGTTTTGCTCTGTGACACAGATACCGGCTAGAATGGAGCAAAGCCAAACATAACAATAAAAATATGAAAGATTTCATTGATGTTCAGTCTGAGCTGCCTGAAGCCGACGACCTGATCGCGCAGATCCGATTCAACCACAAGGAAGGGAAAATCTGGCTGCAGGAAAATCGCATGCTGCTGATTCACGCCGGCGACATGGGCATCCTGCGTGACGAGCTGATCACCTCCATGGGGATCGAACGGGCTCGTGGATTCCTGATGCGGTTCGGTTATCAGGCTGGAAAACGCGATGCGGAAGTAGCGCGCAAGGTGCGTGGCCACATGGGGCTAGACATGGGCTTTCTGGCCGGTGTACAGCTGCACGCGATTGAAGGCATCGTCTGTGTCACCCCCCGAAAAGTACAACTTGATCCTGACGGCAAGGGTTTTTACGGCGAGTTCGACTGGACCGGTTCCTACGAAGCCGACCTGCATCTGGCCAACCATGGCACCGCCGACTATCCGGTGTGCTGGACACTGCTGGGTTACGCCAGTGGCTACACCTCGGCCTTCCTGGGCATGAACATTTTGTACAAGGAAGTTTCCTGTCGAGGTATGGGCGACGAGCACTGCTCCATCATCGGAAAACCGGCTTGCGAGTGGGAAGACCGTGATGATCTGGAACGCATGCTGACCCCGGACCATGTGGCCGATGAACTCTACTCACTGCAGCAACAGGTCGACAGCCTGAAAGCCAGTTTTCGTGCCGACGAACTGCAAGCCGATCTGCTGTTCAATTCCGTTGGCTGTTCCGAGGCTTTCCGTCAGGTTTGCCAGCTCATCCGCAAGGCCAGCCAAAGCAAGGCCACTGTACTCCTTCAAGGAGAAACGGGGGTTGGAAAAGAAGTGGTCGCTCGCGGACTTCATCTTGCCAGTGACCGTTCAGAACAGTCGTTTGTGGCCGTCAACTGTGCCTGTATCCCACCCGACCTGATAGAAGCCGAGCTGTTTGGCGTCGAAAAAGGCGCTTTTACCGGCGCAACGGTCAGCCGTGAAGGACGCTTTGAAAGAGCCAATGGCGGCACCATTTTCCTCGACGAGGTGATTGAATTGTCCCCGCGTGCCCAGGCGACTTTGCTGCGGGTATTGCAGGAGGGCGAACTGGAACGTGTCGGTGATCATCGCACCCGCGCCATTGATGTTCGTATCGTCGCGGCAACCAACGAGAACCTCGAAAAAGCGGTGGAAGAAGGCCGCTTTCGGGCGGATCTGTTCTTCCGCCTGAACGTCTTTCCCGTACGCATTCCTCCCTTGCGGGAACGCACGGATGACATCCCACTGCTGGCTGAGCACTTCCTCGAAAAGTACCAGAACCTGTATCAGAAACGTGTCGCTTGCGTATCCGACAAAGCCATGCAGGCGCTGGTTCAGTACAAGTGGCCAGGTAATATCCGGGAGTTGGAAAACATGATCGAGCGTGGCGTTATTCTTACGGATAACGGCTCCAGTATTGAGCTTTGCAATCTGTTCCCGTCCCTGATGGAACCGACCCACCCTCTCAATGTTATCGCCCAGGATGGCAAACTGTCCGCCAGTACCAGCCAGTTGATCGCCGGACAGGATCAAGCCCGCGCATTGATTCAAAAAGGCGTCGGCCTGGAAGATATTGAGCGACAAATGATCCAGGAAGCAATGGCTCAATCCAAGAATAATATTACCCATGCCGCCAAGCTGTTGGGTATCAGTCGTCCGGCACTGGCCTATCGCCTTAAAAAGCTTGATGACTCTGCTGAAAACAGGAAATCAGAAACGTAATATGGATATAGACAGAAACTTGAAGATAAAAAGGAAAAGGTGAACATCTGAAGGACAATAAAATATCGGACACCACAAGATTTGTAGTGCCCGATATTATGGAATAAAAATAGGGCAGAAGGCGAAATCTGCCCCTGGACAGTATTTCGTCCAGAAAATATGGAGAGTTAGTCCGCCGTATGAAACCTTTGACCCGATAGCACTGAAGTCGATTCAAGAAACCGATTTAAAATAAAACGTCCTGAAGACATACCCATTAATCGTTATTGACCCAATGCCATTAACTTAATGCTGATTACGGACAAGCTATCTTTAAAAGCTGCTGTATTCAGTCTGATTCGTGTCCCTGCTTCCAGCAGGGACACTATTAAGTCAATGACATTGGTTATTGACCAACATCAACGGGCTATATTTCAACGCTCAGTGCATTATCGGGTTATGTGGATACCCCAAATTACAGGCAGCACCTGATCATGTAACGATGGTCAGGAAGGACTCATGCAGTTTACGCTGGGCATAGTCCAGACCGCCGCCCTCACCAAGACCTTCGAACGTCCAGGTAATCACCTCATGATCCGGGTAAACAATGTAGCCACCCATGAAGGTTTCGAACCGGTTTCCAGAAGGATCCCATGCGTAAATCGTACCACCGCGCGTTACACCATGACGGGTAGGACCAATGTCCACCGGCACCTTGTTCATGCTCATGATGTCGGCGGCACGCAGTACGCGATCCCAGCTTTCAATAAAGAACGACACATGGTGCAACTTGCCCGGCTCAGGATGCTCAACAAAAGCAATGTCATGAACCTTGTTGGAACAGGTCAACCACACCGCCATATTGGCATCGCCTTCTGGCGTCAGAGTGCGCTCAACCAGTTGGAAATCCAGCACATCCTCAAAGATCTTTTGTACTTCGGCAACATTCGGGCCGTAAAGCAGGCAGTGATCCATACGGACAGGCGCAATGCCTTTCTCGGCATTGTCGTTCCAGGGAGGCGGGTTTAGATTACCACTGCCATTCCCGACCTTGGTTTTCCGGGAATACAGCTCAATGAAGTGACCTGACGGCAGCTGGAAACGAACGCGCTCACCGGTTTCGAGCATGTCGCCCGCCGGAATACGTTCGGTACCCAGGCCGTATTCCTGCAAGCGTTTTTCGTAGCTATCCAGCGTGGCGTCATCCAGCACGCGGAAACCAAAGAAATCGATACCAGCCTGTTCCGCTTCACGCAAAACCACGCTGTTGTGATCCACTTCATCCCAGGCTTTCAGATAAACGCGGCCCTGATCATCCCGGCCGGTTTCCACCAGTCCCAGAACGTCGCGATAGTGATGAACACCTTCTTCCAGATTCATAACCCGGATCTGTGCATGACCCGGACGAAGTACACCTGACATTGCCATAATTGGACTCCCCTTATTATTTTTGCCGTCTAACGGCTTGCGGGTTTTTTTATGTTTACACAGGCCCGGAGCCCCTGCGTAACGTGAGAATAAGCCCGTCCTCTGACGGTTGGCCTCCTCTTTCTCCATTCAAGTTACCGCCACACTCCATACTCGTCTAATACTATTGAACCCGCAGCGTCATACCCATAAAGTATCAGGGAAACCCCTGATCGGAGATCATCGCTGTGGAACTCAGACAACTGCGCTATTTCATCGTCGTCGCAGAAGAAGGCAACATTGGCCGGGCCGCTCTCAAACTGCATATCTCCCAGCCTCCCCTGACCCGTCAGATCCAGCAGCTGGAGGAGAGCCTTGGCGTGAAGCTATTCATCCGAACGCCAAAGGGCGTTGAGCTAACCGAACCAGGCCAGTTGTTCTATGAAGAAGCGACCAACATCCGTTCGCTAATATCCCTGGCCACCGAGCGTACCCAGCGTGCCAGCCGTGGCGAATTGGGACGTCTGGATGTTGGCATCTTTGGTTCGGCCATTCTGGACACCATTCCCAAATTGCTGCTGGCGTTCCGTAAAAAGCACCCGGATGTCACCGTAGCCCTGCACACGATGGAAAAAGGCAGCCAGATTGAAGCGCTGCGGCAACGTCGCATCTCGATTGGCTTTAACCGCATGCTGGCACCGCTACCCGACATCACGACAGAAGTGATCGATACCGAGAAACTGCGTGTTGCGGTGGGAGAGCACTCCCCACTGGCTTTGAAAGAGTCCCTGTCGTTCGACATTCTGAAAACCGAGCCGCTGATTGCCTACCCCAATACAGGTCGCCCCAACTTCGTCGACAAGATCATGACGCTATGCCAGGAACAAGGTTTTTTGCCCACCATCGCGCAGGAGGTCGGCGACGCCGTGACCGGACTCGCGCTGGTTGCCTCCGGGTTTGGAGTGTGTTTGTTGCCCAGCTCAGCCACCCGGCTTGGCCTGCCGGGCGTGGTCTACAAGGACTTTCATGACCTGCCTGCCGCTGCCAAGGTGGACTTGAGCTGCGTGTACCTGAAGGATCAGAAATCGCCGATCCTGGAATCGTTTCTCGACACCCTGAGGAATACACCGTTGTCATGACGGTACATTCCTCTCAGTGCTGATAGCAGGATCCATGCTGGAAAGGGCTTAAATCCCTTCCCATGCCTTCTGACTGACTTCCTGCGGCGTCAGGGCCACTATCTGCCCGGCAATATTGGACATCACCCGGAAATAGTCTTCCCTCAATTCACCCTGTATCACCTGATCACGAGGCTTGCCTTTCACCACGTACACAGACTGCACGCTCAAGTGATCAGATTCTCGCCAGGTCTGCGGATCTTTCGGCCCGGAATAGGTCTGGCCCGCCAGCTGTTTGGCAACGGTATGGGCACCCAGCTCCCCGGCTTGCTCGACCGCATGCCGGTACTGCATCACGGTGGTATAAGCGGACGCAGCCGCGGCGGAAGGTTTGGTCTGGTACTGATCAACGTACGCTTCCGTAAAACGCACACCTTCGGCATAGCTGTAATCCCGGGCAACTTGCCAACTCCAGGGCACCGTGCCAATCACATCCTGAAGCACATTGGCTCCGACCGAACGCGCTACGGTCAGGGTCAGATTGGGTGCAACAATCTGCATGTTTTCCTTGATCCCCAGCTCATGGGCCACTTGCAGCGCTTTGGCCAAATCATCACCGTATTGCACCAACACCAGCACCTGAGCGCCTTCGGCATCGGCCTGTTGATACGCCGACAGGAAGTCCTTGCGTCGAGGGCTCGGGAACCGTGTGACCGATTGGCCATGCTCTTGCTTATCAGCGCTGTTGGTGAATTTACGCAGGATCGACTCCGTCATTTCTCCCCAGGGGCTGTCGCTGGAGACGTAAAAAATACGCCGGTTGCGCAGCTGCTGATTCATATAGAACGCCAAAGTCTTGGCGGCCATCCAGGAATCATAGGATTCATAAAAGACCGTTGGCCTGCTGATGCGATCAGCCGGTGAGTGAAACAAGGTATCAACGTACAACAGATTGGACCTGGCAGCTGTCGTGGCAGTGACAACCGGATTCAGTGAACCGCCAAACGCCATGCTGACACCGACCTTGAGCAGCTCCTGAATCTGCTCTTTTTCCTTGCCCTGCCGACCGGAACTTCCAACCACCAGCTCCAGTTTGCGATTGAGCAATCCGCCTGCCCGATTGATTTCTTCGATGGCAAGTAATGCACCTCGAGCCTGATCAATACCCAGGTCCTTGTAGCGACCGGTATTCGGATAGGTTAACCCCAGCTTGATGGTTTCGGCGGCCTTCAGTTCGACACTGACCAGCAGCAACATCAACAGCAGGCAAGAGCCCGCGGTCCAGGGCGAACGCACGTGGGATGTCTTCATTGTTTGCTCCTGTTGTTATTATTTTTGACGACAAAAAAGGCCCGCACGGGGCCGGCCAAGCGAGCACGTCTGCTGGAATCTAGCGTCCGGCGGCACGCAATTGCTGAACAGTGAACTTGGAGGCCGGGCTCAGCTTCGGATCAACAATGCCCTTGAACTGGCCAGTGGTGCAGTGGTTAGCCTGGATATCCACCATGGAGAAGGAATCATCAATGGCTACGCCAGTGCCCTTGTTGATGGGCAGGTGATGATCCGGGTGTGACTGGCCAATGGTCCAACTCTTCCACATCGAACCATTGCGGTCGTAGGTGATGTTACGCGGAATGATAAAGGTCTGGGCATCAATGTAGTGCTCACGGCGTCCAACCGGATGATTGGGGTCAACCGGTTCGGACCAAAGCACGTGGGTTTTACGCAACTGCCAGGTGATGTTCGGGAAACAACCGCCCTTGCCCACAAAATCAATAAACTGGTAACCATCGTCTTCCTGATGTTCCTTGGCCAGTGGCATGTCGTTGTGGTTGTACATGGGCGACAGCATCCACTGGGTGCCCTTGTAGGTCCACTTCATGTCACTGATACGGCCGTTATAACCTTCGAAATCCTCGATCATGATATCGGTGCCGAGGAAGGCATCGGTGGTCTGACCGGAAGACAGACGGCGCACACGACGCTGGAAACCCAGGTACAGGTAAGCGTTGTCGTTCTTCAAATCGTCCTGGAACTTTTGCACCAGCAGCTGGGTGTTCTTGACGTCAAAAGGCTCCAGCACCTGCACATAAGTAGCGCGGAACAAGGCCGATGGGTTTGGCTGGATTTCCGGATGCGGATCCTGAGCCGTACGACGAGCGAAGTTCAGGAAGTTGAAGTTCATCTTGAAGGTACGCTCAACCTTGCCGGATTCCATGTCGCGCATCTTCCAGTAGAACGGCTTGATCGCGGCAGAATCACCCCAGTTGTAACCAAACTTGTAGTTCCAGGCCAGCTTCTCACCAGCGCGAGGATCATCCAGAGACGGCTCCTGCGGGAATGGGCGACCAGCTCCCGGTGCATCGATTTCACCGGTCCTGGCACCCAGTTTGGCCTGACCGGCGAACTGACGCGTCGCCTCGACATAGGATTCGTGCAGATCAAACGATGTGGTCTCACCCACGGTGATCTCATAGTCACCGCGTTTGATGAACATGTAGGTGGCCGGATCCAGATAGGCCACAAACTGGTCAACGTTACCCGCGTTGATGGCCATCCCAGGCTTGATTTCAGCCACGTCCGGGCCACCGTTCTTGTACGGGAAGAAGGATTCCTGAATCACAGATTCCGGTAATGCTGCCTGAGCCGTCAGTGTGACGCCCATCAGTCCGGCAGCGATGGACAAAAGTTGTTTACGCATGATGTGTTCCTCTAATAACTGTTAGAAGCCGTAACGAATCGTCAGCTGGATTTCGTCTTCCTGATTGGCTACGCCAATCGGGCCATTGGTGAAACGGGCCAGCGGCTCCCACTGAGGGCTGGTGTCGCCGTTTGCTGCGGCAACCGACCATGGGAATTTCTGCTCGCCACCTTCCTTGATGTTGAAACCGAAGTTCACCAGCCAGTGATCATCCGGCTGATAGGAAATGGACGGCGCAATCGCAGTGGCTTCTGCTTCCACGTCATGAGCGATAACGATCTGCGGGCTAAGACGGTTGTTCATGTACCAGCCCTTGAACAGCAAGGTACCGATCCAGTTGTCCTTGGCTTCCGGCATGTCCTTTTCGTGATCCTGAATGCTCTGGCCAAAGACCTGGGCCGACAGCAGGAAAGCACTGCGGGAACCCAGTGCCGGGATCATGATGTTCTTGTCCATGCCGACGACGTAGCGCACCACTGGGGTTTCCTTGTGGCCGTCGGTATCGCGCGGCAGCTCTTCGCCCTCGGTGTAGGCCGACTCCAGACGCCAGGTCGCATCCGTGCCCATGTGGTAGTAGTCGATCGAACCACCCACCAGATTGACGCGTGGGAAGTGGATATCAAACACGCCATCTAATGCAGGCAAGCCAGGCACCGCACCAGGGCGGTAGTGAATAGACGGCAACTGTTGGAAGTAACGAGCCGCGTTTAAAGAAAATGTGGCATCGCCATAAACACCTTCCCACTTAATACCACCCTGGGTGTTTTGTAGGGTGTACTCTGGCAGTACAACATCATGAATAATGGGGATCAGACTGCCCGCGTAGTCAGGCACCGGAAAGTCTGGTGGGAAGCCAATGTATGAAGCAAAGAAGCAGCCCGCATCCACCAGCCGATACGCTTGGCCACACGTGCCCATATTGTGTGGACGGAACTTGTCGAAGTTCCACACCATCTGGAAGTTCATGTCATCGAAAACGCTGTTGGCGCCCATACGCAATTCCGTAGACAGCATCCACTGCGGAATACGAATGTCTTCCAGCTCATCGAAGATATTGTGGCGTGAGTAATCCACCGGATTGATGGTATCGAGTACGCGGAACAGGTCAGTCCGGCCCCAGATGATCTGCTGCTTGCCCAGTCGAACCGACAGCTGATCGTCACCGATATCGCGCGTGGCATCGATGTAGAACTCGCGGATGAAGTCCATTTCGTCGTTGAAATCCGGGTAACGGATATCGTTGGCGTCTTCATCCATGTAACCGCTGAGGTTGTTACACAGGCGGTCGTCGTTTTCACACGGAACCGCAACACCCGGCGTCAGTGCCTGGTTGGAAACGTCTTCATTCGGGTGCCAGTTTTCACCGAGGTATTCGTATTTGGCGTCTTCACCGAACTCCTTGTCGTTCAGATCGTAGACACCGTCGTACGTTGCTCGCAGTACACCGTTAAGGGTCACGTTGTACCAACCACCACTGGTTTCAATCGGTTTGATCATCTCCAGCTGCACGGTGTTGCGGAACTTGGACAAGCCTACTCCATCGCGATGGTAAGTCGCGTTTTCAGCAAAACCGCTCCAGTCCGTCGCCTGGACATTGGCAACTGGCGTGAGTGCAGCAGCAACAGCGAACGCCAGCAGCGAGCGTCTGGTGCGAATCTCTTCAGGCATTGGAAACCTCCAGATTATTGTTATTTTCAGGTATCCCGGCTGGTATCAGCCGATCACCCGGTTCTGAATCCGGACGGCGCTCTCATGTAACCGCGCCGGATTCAGGGTCACTTCGATGTACCTGCTCAGTGGGAATGGATCACGCCATCCTCATCCTCGTAGGCATCGCAAATGAACTTCGGCTTGAACACCAGCACCCAGCTGGGCACCAGCAACATGGCAGCGGCTCCGTTCAGAACCACCATGACGATCAGTAACAGTGCCGCATCGGCCTGGAACCTCAGGTCGGACAAGATCACCCACATGACGATGCCGGCCATCAGGGTGATGGCGGTAAAGCTCACCGCCAGCCCGGTGGTACGGATCGCCTGACGCACGGACACCGCCAGATCCCCCCTGGCCACCATCTCGCTGCGGATGCGATCCATCATGTAGATTGAGTAGTCGATCCCGACCCCGACCCCGACGGCGATGATCGGTACGGTATTGATGTTGATGCCCATGTGGGTCACGCCCATGTAGGCGTAAGTCAGCGTGGTCGCGAACAGCATCGCCATAAACATCATCGAACCGGCTGCGATCGAGCTGTAGAAAAAGGTCACGAACAGGAAGATCAGGATGAACACCAGCGGCAGCACCCAGAGATTGGTTTCATACGCCGCCTCGTTCATCGCTGCCGTCACACCGATGGTGCCCCCGGCCAGATGGATGGTGAGGCCTTCAACCTTGTCGCCGTTCTCGGCAATCCACTGTTTCGCGGTGTGAATGGCGCGGCGGATGGTCTCGCCCTGATGGTCCTTGTAGTAGAAC
>PBNY01000077.1 GCA_002723385.1 Oceanospirillaceae bacterium
TGAAGTATTACAACCTCGATCGACTGCACTCTTCGAACGGTGATTTGTCACCCGTGGAGTATGAGAAATTAACCAATTAATGTGTCCGGTTTTGTTGACCAGAACACATATGTCCGGGATGTAGTATTACCACCTTCAGAGCGTAGTTCTGGCGTAATCCTTCGCCACTGCCGAATCGCAGTTTTCCGATAGGTTTCTGCGACCTGTTTGCCGAATTTGGGAATGAGATTCTTCCAGTTATGGATTGTCTCTGTGTCTATAGAGGTGTTGGGTTCGTCGACTTCACACATCAACCAGATGTGATTATTGGTTAGCAACTTCGGATCATCGGGTAAAAATTCAAGCTGCTCTGGATTAGAGCTTAGATTGTCAATCCATGCTTGATACTGCTGCTTTTGTTTCTGCTCTCTGGAGGCATTCTCTTTTTTCCTCTCTTCATCCTCTTTGGCGTACCTTTCTCTGCGTAATCGAACTGATTCAGAAATTACCGGGTTGATAAGTTTATCGAGTGAAGAATCCAGTTCTTTTGAACCAGCAACGGTTTTTTGCAGTGCTTCAAGCCAAGTTTCAGGCCTATTTGATTTTTCAAAAATTGAATAGGCCAGCGACAAAGCAACGAGCTTGTTATCAATGAATTTTTTTTCGTCGATATACTTCAATACGTCGAAAAAGCGATCAGAGCCAAACCGATCGAACTGGCGATATATATCGGCATCCCAGTGCTTAGTTACCGGTTTTTCTAAAAGCATTCTTGCTCTTTCAATTTCGTGCCAGAACAAAGCATCATTTAGCTCATGCCACTCTGGGATAAGCTCTTTCAGCTTTTTCATATACTTATTTTCGTCTATGTCTCTCCAGAAATTGACCTCAGATATTTGGGAAAGGGTCTTGAGGCATTCGTTTTTCAGTGCATATGGTGAATGGGTGGAAATGAGCCTTTTGATTGCATGAGAGACCATTGGTATTAGCCACCTGTATTCTTCAGAGACTGAGCAATCTCTTTTTTCGATATGTGGTTCTCGTTCAAGAAGTCTGTTTATGCCTGAAATTAGAGTAAATAGGGGTTCCGATTCTTGACTAGCAGCTGAAGCTGAGTGTCGATCAAGCATGTTGTGCAATGAGATTTTCAGGCCGCTAAACCCAGAGTCGTATTGATTGTGTGGAGGAAGTTTCTCAATGGATGCGAGTAACAACTCAATCGATCTGGCATTCCAGGAACAGGCCTCGGTCATCTCAGTCAATATATGAGGGTCGAGAGATTCAGACAGTTGATTCAATTGTTCCCAAAGATCATCTCCTTCCTGTGTCGATCCTAGGGCCATGACTGAGCGAACACAGGCATACCGGGCGTACTTGTCCATCACTGGGTTAAAAGCGATCTCTTTCAAGGGCGGTAAGCACAGGGACATTTGTCCTTGCCAGACTAACCGCCCTAAAAACCAGATGACTTCGCTGTTTTCTTTGTTTTGTTCAATTAACTGCAATGTTATTTCTGAAAGGTCGGGCAGGGCAACCCGAGCAATGGAACTATTGTCGCGTACATCCTGTGTGCTTTTATCAGCAGCAATTCGGCGAACAATATCAGTCAGGATTTGCTTCCTTTCGGGGTAAGGCAAACAGGCTGGGTCTCCACCTTCTGTGATGATCTCCGGGGCAATAGCGGTAGCTTTGTGGCGTATATCGGCATCAAGAATGGCCAGCCATACCAGTACAGAGCGAAGCCGTGGTCGAATGACCTGTTCACCGTATTGTTCGGCAAAGAAAAAATATTCGATTTTCCGTCGTGAAGCACCTTTAATGAGCTGATCGTGAAACCACTCGGCGGCCAACAAGTCTCGGATTTCCCGATGCCGGAAACGTACGTGGCCGTATAGCACATCGTTAAAGATGCCTCGTTCCAGCAAGGCCCTTACATCTTGGTCTGGCCATGTTGGGCCGAGTAACTCCGAGGCTGCTATTCCGTCTAATGCTTGAGAGCCTGGAACCTTGATTCCCGGTTCACCGGTTAGCGTTACGGCTGCTGCGATCAGACGGACACCTTTTAAAGCGGTATCCAGATGCAGAGGCTGAGATTCTGCACGGTCTGTATCAATTTCCTTGAGTTGTCGCTGAACGCTGTGCTGGAGCATTTCCAGACGTTGGCCCAGTTTTTTATCTGACTGCCATTTATCCAGAATTACATCCAGGTCGAATGGGCGTTCGGCCATACTGGTCAGGTTGCTGGGCACCAATGAATCCATAAGCTGGTCAAGGCTTTCGGTTTTTCGATGGTCAGCAAAGAAACGAATATCTTCGGTAGATAACGCATTGAGGTAATAAACCTTCAAGGCCTCTTCATCTTGAGAGGTATTTTCTTGAAGCTCTGTTTCAGAAGAGGGAGCTTGTTCAGCGTTATCTGACGGTTGTAGATAAGGCAATTTTTCTTCCAGAAGCCTGCGGTCAGAACTGTCCCGCCAAGCGTATGGACGGCTGGAAACAAAAATATGCGTTCGTTGAAGTGCGGGCTTAATGCGTTTGGAGAAACACTTGATCGCTTTTTCAAACGCTTTGGGACTTGCCAAACGTGCTTCATCGACTGAATCCAGATAAAACCAGGCTTCCTGATCAGAGTCTAACCATTGCTCAAACTCTGCTTCGGTGCCGACCTCAAATTCGTCTTCAAAGTCGGACGCGATATTTTCGATACGAATAAAAAATGCCGTTTTGCCGTGCGCCAGAGCCTCTTTTGCTCTGGTTCGCATCTCATGAGTTTTACCAGCACCGGCTTCAGCGAGAATGACGCAGCGGTATTCTCGTTCCAGATCACCCCACAGGTTGGATTTATCCAGACTGAAAAATTCTTCCCAATTTCGTTCGTCGGGTTCATCCTTCTGGTTTGTCACTTGAGAAAAAGAACGGGTAAGGGGAACTGTCGGCTTATTGTTATGCAACTGAATCACTCCATCGAATATTGCGAGTCAGTATTTTAATTTTGCTGCATCTTGTCCAGCTTACTCCTCAATCACCCCCACATCCGCCGCCGCCATCGCCAGAGCTACCTGAGTCCCCATCAAAAAATCCTCCTGAACTTGAACTCGACCCTGAATCCCCGGAGCAGCCCGACGCACAACCAATATGACTCGCGCAGTAGCCATCGCCATACGCAGGGGAGGTTTTGTCTTTGCAGTTCAATGAATAACGAAAGCCGTCTTTGATCCCGAGGTCTGCATCAATGGAGAAAAGCAAGGGCAAGCGGGTGGGGTGCTGTGGATTGATTTTTTCTTTGGCGCACGCCAGTCGCCAGGCGCGTTTGATGCCATCCTGGGCTTGAGTCGGGGTCGACATGGCTTCAGTGGGGGTGTGGTGTAGAAATCGTCCCAGGGCTTTTTGGGAGAAGGATTGGTAGTGCCGTGTAAACAGAATAAATTCATGCCACGCTGCATCGACTACTTGGGATGGCATGGATACCGTGCGCCGTTTGGCCTGGTGGCAGAGCAGAAAATAGTCTTTCAGTGCTGTGAGTACCAGGCTGATTTGCTGTTCATTCAGGTGAGGGTACCGCTGCTGAACTTTACGGCCAATGGCGGAGTTAAAGCGGTACTCCTGAATAAAATCAAGCTGATTGCGTTTCTTGTTGCGGTAGAAGAGGTAGGCCAATACGGAGAAAAAACCAATCAGGGCCAGTTCGTTAAAGTCCATAACTGTTCACCGGTTTGTTCAGTTGAGCAATGGAGTCAGTCTAAAGTGCATCAAGGCCTTGTCTATGGTGGGGTTCTCACTGCGTGATTTTGATGAGCTGCAAAATTTTTCATTTTCGCTGTAAGAACCTGCAAAGCAGATCGACTAACTGGATGGGTATATCTGTATTTAGTCATTAATCTGCTAGAAAGGATGACTTATGGCTAACCAACGTTTGAGCATCGGTGATGTTGTACCGGATTTTGAAATGACAGACCTCGCTGGGGAGACTGTGAAACTCTCTGATTTAAAAGGACAGAAAGTATTTCTGTCGTTTTATCGCTTTGCGACCTGTCCCTTGTCCAACTTCCGGGTGGCCCAGGCCATGCGAGAACACAAACATTTCGGTCAGGAAGTGACTTTTGTCGGAGTGTTTGAATCCAGCGATAAATACCTGGAAAAATACGTTAAACCTCGTCAGCTGCCTTTCCGTGTGATCGCCGATCCGAAAGCCAATTTGTACCGTGCCTACGGTGTGGAAGCGTCCTGGTTTTCGACTTTGAAAGGCTTTGCACGTGTCACCGATGTGTTCAAGGCACTTTTCAGTTCTGGCTACAAGCCCGGCATGTTGCATGGGTCGATCAGTCGTGTACCTGCGGACATCTTGATTGACGAGGGCGGCACTGTTCTGGCGGCTCACTATGGCAAAGACATTATTGATCATATGCCTTTTGAGGAACTGCGAGCGTATCTCAATCAGTCCTCAGCACTGGTCCAGCCCAGGTTGCGGGTGGTTGAACTGTAAAACAGCTATTCGTCGCAGGCCTTCGCGATCAAGCCAAGTTTAATGGCGGCTCGCATCAGTTCGATGTCGGTGTTTACCGCCAATTTTCGTTTGATGATGTAGTGGCAGTTGCTGACCGTTTTAAAGCTGATGCAGAGAATGTCGGCGATTTGTTGTTTGGATTTCCCTTCGACCAGTAGCCCAAGGATTTCGTATTCCCGTGCGCTGAGTTTGGCCAGTCCGAGGTCTTTGTCGGCCAGGGTAGTGAGGGCCATTTGCTCCTTGATATCGTCGCTGAGGACGATATCTCCCTGCATGACCCGGTTTACGGCATCGATCAGGCATTCCGGGTCGGAGCTTTTGGTGATGTAACCTCGGGCGCCAGCTTGCATCACTTTAATGGCGGTATTGGGGTTTAGGTGCATGGTAAAGACCAATACCCTGGCATTGGGGTCGTACTGCAATAGCTGAATCAAGGTTGCCAGCCCGCCCTTGCCGGGGAGTGACAGGTCGAGTACCACCACGTCGACATGGTTATCCCGATAACGGGAATAGGCCTCTTCACCGCTTTTGGCCTCGGCGGCGACTTGTAAATGCGGATGGTCGTTGAGTAACGAACGATAGCCCTGACGGACAATGGCGTGGTCGTCGACCAGCAATATCTGAATGCTTTTCATGAGGCAGCCCGATGGGAGGCAATCGGGATAAACACGCGTAATGCCAGTCCGCCCAGTTCCGATTGTTGTGTGTTGAATTCGCCATTCATTAGGGTGACTCGCTCCTGAATACCCAGCAGACCTTGCCCGGCATGATCGTTCTCTGGTCTTGATGACGTCTGTCGTAGTGACTCTTGCTTTACAGACTCTCGGCTTAAGGATTTCAGGGCTATCGCACCGTCATCAATGATCGACAGACACCAGCCCGGCGCAGGTGCGTTTACTTCACTCAAGCTGATCGCCGCATACCCGGCACCAGAATGTTTAAAGGTGTTTGTCAGACATTCCTGGGTGATACGGAAGACGTTGTCGGTGATTGCTGGTGGCATCGGCGTGGCTGGAGCCTGATAAAACAGCTCAAAGAACACCTGATCTTGCTGCTGATTCCACTGCAAAACCAGTTTGTTGAGACTTTCTTCCAGGCTCATTTCATCCAACAGGCCCGGTCTGAGATCGAGCAGCAATCGTTGCAGTGAGGTTTTAAGGTGGCGATTGATGTCCTGGATTTGCAGCAGCTTTTCCTGACTGGCCGCCGCCATGGGTTCAGGGCTTTGACTGAGCGATTGGGTCACCGCAGACAGTCCGGTCAGGGCCTGACCCAGCTCGTCATGCAACTCGCGACAAATGTGTCTGCGTTCGCTGTCCTGGAGGTTCAGCATCTTGATCAGCAACTGATTGCGCTGTTCCAGCGTGTGATCGAGTTGTTCGGCGAGGTTGTTAATGCCTTGATTGAGGTTATGCCATTCCTGTACCCGCGACGAAGGAATACGGTGGTTGAGCTGGCCTTCTACCATGGTTGCCAAGCCTCTATGGGTGGCATCAAGTGTTGACAGCAAACGCCTCAGCAATAACAACAGCAGCACACAGGTAAGACAGATAGAAATCAGCATAAACATCAGCAGATGCTGGGTGTTGTCCCAGGCCTGTTGCAGTTCGGTGGCAGGGTCAAGAAAGACTTCGACTTCACCAAAGGTATCGTCGTTGTGTTCGAGTGCCCGCCGATACAGCAGTGGTTCGGGTTGCAGATAACGGTAAAAGGACTCAAACCATTTGGGCCAGTTTTGTTCGTCGGCAGCGCCATTGCACCAACCGCGGGAGGCATAGCCCTGGAAGCTGGTGTATTGAATGCACAAGCCATCGAAATGCCCGGAACGTTGCCATAAGCCAAAATCCGGAAAACGGCCTGGTGGATCAAGGCGGTTCTCCACCCGCAGCAACTGCCAGCCAAAACGCTCGTGAACTACCGTGATCGCGTGCTGGACCTTGTCCTCGGCTGTTTTATGACTTCTATCGATTACAAATAAGGACATCAGGGTCATGGATAACACCCCGGACACAATCACCAGTGCAAACAGGTAGGTTTGTAATTTATGTCGTTTCATTAATTTATCATGCACTGAATAAAAACATGAATAAACCATCTGCTAAAGGGAGTCGAATATTTCGGGCAAAATGCCCGTATTCAGCGGGTATCGGGACTCTGTCGGGGTTGGTGGCAATGGATTAGCATTTATTACCGCTTATTAATAAAAACGAGAGGGAAGCCGCAATGATTCCAGCCAGAATTGAAGATGTTGTCCAATGGTATCAACTCGAAGGTATCGATTATCTTGGTTATAACGTGCTACATATTAACGAGGATAATAGTCGGGCTGAGGTTTTATTTAAACTGGAGCCAGAGAATAAAATTATTCTGCATCGCCATGGTTCGTTAAATAAATCCTTGGTCATCAGTGGCGAACACCATATTTATGACCCCGACGGCACTCAGACCGAAGTACGCCCAACCGGCAGCTACACCATCTCCCCTGCAAAAGAAGAACCTCACACCGAATGTGGCGGCCCAGACGGTTGCATCGTGCTGTTCAGTATTTTTGATAACGATGGTGGTGCTTTGTACGAACTAATGGATGCCAATCAGACCGTTTTTGCGGCCTTGACCATGGCTGACCTCGTGCAACTGAAACAAGCCCAGGCTGCGTGATCCTGTTTGCCCTGACTCGGGGCATCCCCGGAGCTGACTACTCAGTTCCTGCTTAACCTGCTGTAAAACCATGACCCAACCTAATCTATCAGAGGTAATCGCTATGTGGACCAAACCAAACTACAAAGACCTGCGTATCGGATTTGAAGTGACGATGTACTTCAGCCACCGTTAATCGGTCAGGTCTTATTCTTCGTTCCCTGGGGAATGGAGGTTGAGCCTGATTATGATGTTGAAAACCTCCGGGTGGTTATCCGCCAGGAGGTTTTCTTTTGCTGTGCGACTGCCCGCTGCGTCACTTCACCAAACTTCTCACTGCCTCTTTCCGCCACCTGAATGTTTTCTTCTGGGATAGCCGGGAGTTGATGCATCAAGCGAACTTCGGTACTGGTGGCATTGCTTGCGAAGATCGGAAATCAGGTGGCAGCAAAAACATAAAATCCTTAAGAACGAGCTGATTACAAGAGAGATGACTGCTGGTCATTCAGCCTTATTTAACAGTGCTCATAGGGAAGCTGAAGAAAATTAATAACTCTATGAGTTTCCATCATTTTTGTTCAATTTAAGGCCGGGCTATACTCGCGCGCCAATTCTCGGTACACGAAACCACGCACAAAATCAGAGCGTAGTCGCAATACTCGTGCAGCCGTCTGTCCCCGTTTTCAGAATAGAAGTAGTCACTCATGAGTATGATCGAATTTATAACGGCAAATATCCCGACCATGCTGGCATTGGTCGCCACGGGGGTGTTTGCGGGCATTTTGGCGGGGTTGCTGGGCGTCGGCGGTGGCATCGTTATTGTGCCTGTGCTGTTTTTTCTGTTTCAGGGATTTGGCGTTTCACCTGAGTCCGCCATGCTGGTGGCCACAGCGACGTCGCTGGCGACCATTGTTCCGACTTCCATCAGTTCGATTCGGTCGCACAACAAAAAGGGCAATGTGGATTTCGATCTGTTGAAACGCTGGGCAGTGTTTATTCTGGTGGGCGTGTTGGTCGGCAGTTGGCTGGTGACCCGTGTTGATGGCACCTGGCTAACGCTGTTGTTCGGTGTGATTGCGACCTTGTCGGCACTCAACATGTTGTTCCGCACCGGAAAGTCCGCGCTGTTCCGCGAACTTCCAGGCACGGCTGGACAAACGGTGATGGGAGTGTCGATTGGCTTTTTCAGCGCCACGGTCGGAATCGGTGGTGGCACCCTGTCTGTGCCGTTGCTGACATTGTATAACTACCCGGCTCACAAGGCGGTTGGAACGGCGGCGGCAATCGGTCTGATTATTTCATTGCCCGGTGCGCTGACGATGTTGGTGTTGGGCAGCACGCCATCGGATGCGCCGGTCGGAACGTTTGGACTGGTTAATCTGATTGGTTTTATTTGCATCGTTCCGCTTACGGTATTGTTCGCGCCCGTCGGTGCGTCCATTGCCTCTCGTCTGGATGCTGGCAAACTGAAGAAGATATTCGCTGTGGTGTTGTTGATCACTGGCTTGCGTATGTTGGCCCAGGTGTTTTTGTAACAGGGTCTGAATCCTGACGATTCTCTTGTTCTGAATACTCCATCCCATGCACTACATTGAGCTGACCTTGAAAGGGTTGGGCGAGAGCTATTGGTTCTCGCTTTCGGTCACCCGATTTTTGAATGTCAGCAACTCCTGTATTTCGCTTCTATGAGGGTCGTAGACCCATTCCTGATCAAACAGATGCTTCAGCCGGTCGAGCATGTAGGTTTCGCCAATCACCAGTGAGTGGAATCGGTTGCCGCGTTGTTTGAGTGGTTCGATGCGATCAAGCAGCTTTTCTGGCAGCTCGGCCATCAGGAAGTCGGAGATCACCAGCAGATCAGCGCGGCGGTATTCTTGCTCGTTCATGGTGTTGAGGGCGCTTTCGAGTGCCGGAGTCAGATCGGTTCCACCTTCAAAGGTGCGGGTCAGGAAGGTCATCAGATTCTGACGATTGCGTTCTGAATCCTGTTCCTCGTCCTGATGGAACGACAAGTCCAGTTCTTCAATGTGAGTGGCATAGCTGATCAGGTAGCAGGGGCGCTGCTCCTGACGTGCCTGGCCGGCCAGATACAGCGTAACAGCCTTGGCGACTGTGGTCGGCGGGCCACTCATCGAGCCGCTGGTGTCAACGCAGATAATCATCGGGCCTCGTACCGCGCGATTGGCGTTACGAAGGTCGTTGTCATCGTCTTCGTCCGGCTCGTTGTCGAGGTTCTGAACGTCAAAGCACATCAGTCGTGATTCGATGTACTTGAGGTCGAAGAGAACCGCCGTGTCCGGGTCGGACAGTAACGCCAGTTCGCTCGGTAATACGTGTTCGAGGTCGCGGCCAAGGCGCAAGCCGATCAGTTCGTCGCGGGCGTAGTTGTCATGCCAGTTGGCGTTCTTGTGATCGCGGGCATTGACCTGTTCCAGCTGACGTGACAACTCCAGTTGGCGCAGTTTTCCGAGCAGTTCGCTGATGGTCTGTGCGCCATGGTCGTCATCCAGATATTTTGTCCAGCGTTTGAGTTCCTTCAGGTCGTCGGTTCTGACATCACTGGCGGACAGGTCGAACAGAATGCCGGTGCTCATGCCAAGTGGTTCAAGTTGACGGTGCAGGCGTTCGAGCAATGACAACACCTCATCAATATCTTGCAGAAACTGCTCCCTGCATTGGCTGATGCGCTGCAATTCCCATTCACTGCGGGCATGATCCAGCGTGCGCTGCCATTCGGCCAGCAGCATTTCGAGGTGGAAGAGGGGATTTTCGTCCATTTCAACGACCTCACCGGAATCCACCACGATGTCGGTGTCGAGGTTGAGCCAGTAGTCGTCATCGACGTGTTTGCCCAGTATCTGGCAGAACTGTCGATACTCCTTGAAAATCTGTTCAAATATCTTTTTCAGCCGGTGCTTCTGTTGTTGCTGCTCCGGGGGCAGGGAAAATACCCGACCTTCCCAGCGGCGCATGCGTCGTAGCTGTGGCTGAAACGGAAATTCCCGCATCAGGATGACGCGGGTTTCATCAGCCCAGCGTTCCAGTTTGCGCCTGATCAGGTCTTCGGCTTGCTGGTTGGAACGCAGCCAATAATCATGGCGCTGATTCAAATGCTGGTTGAGGCTTTGGCCGGCCTTGCCGACGCGGTCGACGTGCGCTTCTTCGACGACGGTTTCCAGAGCCGAGGTTACCGACATAGCGCTTCCAGTCGCTCACAATCCCTGATGCGTAATCTGAGACTGTTCATTTGTTGCTCGACACCGACCAGTGTCTGCTCGGTCAGCTCGGAAGGAACGAACAGGGAGTGGAGGCTGCTGCGGTAGTCATCCTGCTTGCTATTGGCGCGTTCCACCAGCTGGTTCAGTTCGGCCTTGAGTTCCCGTACCGACTGCGCCAGAGAGTTCACCAGGCGACGGTTGACATCCGGCTTGCGGTCACCTCGATAGAACACCACTTCGGGCTGGAAAATCAGATCGCTGTAACGGTAGGTGTAGTCACTGTACTGCAGTCGACAGCTGCCCTGGCCTTCAAACTGGGCTGTGATTTCACTGATTTCATTGCCGCGATCATCCAGCGGTGAGAACACGTCCTGGGTACGCATTTTCTCGACCGGAATAAAGATCTCAACTTCCTTGAAATCGCGGTAATTCACCATCTCGAACTGGGCATCGACGCGGAAGAACTCACGATCTTCTTCCCGCACGGTGTCATAGACGTCCTGGGAGTAAAACAGCTCGTCGTTGATCTCACGATCCAACGTGTCTTTGGCCTGATCCAGCGTCGATAACTGCATCCCGGCCTCAAACCCCACCGATTGCACCGCTTCCAGCACGATCAGGCCGATGGCATCGCGGTTGGATTCCTGCGTCCACAAACAATGCCGCAGCAGCAGGGCATCGCTGTGATGGGTCTGGGAGCGCCCATGGAAGAAGGCTGATGCTTTCATCAGGCGTGCTGCACGCTGCCAGCGTCGGTCAGAGACGTAGACTTCCAGCGCGTCTTGTTGCTGTTCCAGCTGGGCACGAATGAGGTGAATGATGGTGAAGCAGTCGCTGCTGATCCGTACCTGATCAATCTGCCCTTGCCAGTCGCTCCATTCTTCGGAAGTTACTGCCAGCCCATCAGACAGAACGACTTTCTCGGGTGGTGGCGCGCTGTTCAGCAAGTAATCGAAGTTATCGTTGTGGAGAATCGGCTGGACTAACAAGCGAGTAATAAAGCGGTCGTAGAGCGCGTCCAGGCCTTGGTCTGGCTGCGGGGTTTCGTTTGAGGCGGCAATCAGGGCCTTGAGCGGCGCGTGCTCCAGAGTTTCACCGTTACGAAATACACGCTCGTTCATCAGTGTCAGCAAAGTGTTCAGGATGGCGGGGCTGGATTTCCAGATTTCATCCAGAAAGGCAAATTCCGACTGCGGCAAATAATGCTCGGTTTTGCGTAAATACTGATCTTGCTTCAGCGCCTTGATCGACACCGGGCCAAACACCTCCTCTGGTGTGCTGAAACGATTCATCAGGTATTCAAAATAGCTGGGGTTTTCAAACGCATTGGCGATGCGGCGCGAAATCAGACTTTTAGCGGTTCCCGGCGGGCCGAACAGGAAACAATTCTGGCCACAGAGTGCGCTGAGCAGAGCAACTGAAACGACTTCTTCCCGCTCGAACATGCCGTCGCTGATTTGTTCGATCAGCATCCGAATGCGATCGCGCAAGTCGCCGGAGTCAAGTGGGGTAGAAGGGTTTGAGTCAGAAACGGGCAGGCTCACAGGCACTCCGGTACAAGGTCGAATGAAAATGGAAATTGAAACGCGCGAAAATCATAGCCCTGTTGGCCAGGCTATTCGACGCCAGTGTTTGTTCCGCGTTGAGAGCCGATCGGGTTCTGGCCGGGTTGCTCCGTTGCTGATGCTTCGTCAGTGCGTTGTCGAAGCTGCGAGAGTATCTGCTCAAACCCTTCGAGGTCAGCCAGATCCCCGTTTTTGTCTATCGTTAGAAAAGTACCACCAGACAATCGGATTCCGCCTTCGATCATCAGATTGTCGTGAAGGTCAAATTCTTCAATCTTGTAACCGTCGCGGTCGCGGATATCACCCGTCTTGCCGAACATCCCGAATTGGCCCCGAAGGCGATTCAGATAAGGCGTCGGGGTGTTGCTATACCCGTAAATCGGCTTGCCCAGCCCGCGGGCCAGTCCCAGTTCATACACCGTGCCGACATCTGCGCTTGGCCCCCGGAAGGGCGTCAGGTTGGCAATCAGCACATCGCACTGTGCAATAAGTTGCTCGTTGGCGGCGCTGATGGCGAATCCCAGCTCGGAAGCCTTGCCACTTGCTGCTTCGGCACTGAGTTCCGAGTCGAGCGGAAACAGCCCTTCAAAACCATAACGAACACACAGGTTTTTTTTCTGCTCGCCAATGTGCTCGGCATTCTGCAAAAAAACATCTGGCCCAGCGAGATAGATGCGTAAAGCGCCGGGGCTGTGATTCGCAGCATCTGGGCTCTGGTTGATCTCAGTAGTCTGGTTTGTCTGTGTCATGGTCGCCGGAGATGGTCTGGAGAAGCGGGGATTATGTCCTTATAAAGGTTGTATTTTCTACATGCAGCTCAACAGATGTATCGGCCAGAGCTGATAGGCGCTGAGATTATTGTTGTGTGTCTTGTTGATACCTGGGTCAGGAAGTGTGATCCAGTTCCTGCTCGAATCTGATCTGTATCAGTAAGCCCCTGAAACACGGCGGTAGCCTTCATCGGTTTCAAACCCATGTCAGGAGGAATCATGGCTTACTTTGAGTGGCAAGACAGTTTTGATATCGGTGTGGATCTGATTGACGGACAGCACCGTCGCATTGCGGACTACATCAACCAGCTGGACGACGCTATCCACGAGAATGACATCGCCAGCGTGCATTTCATTCTTGAGCTTCTGAAAGACTACACGCTGGATCACTTCACATTCGAAGAGCAGTTAATGGAACAGGCCGGGTTCCCGCTGCTGGACTCTCACATTGAAGTGCACCGACGTTTCACCGGCAAGGTACTGGAGTTTGAAGAATCACTGAATCAGGGGCATGACGCTATTGGCGTAGCACGTCGTGTTCGAACCGAGCTGATGCGTTGGCTGATCGAGCACATCCGTCACGAAGATCGCAAGTACACCGAACAGGTGCGCAAATACCTCAAGAAAGAAACCAGCTGGGTCGGGTTGGCGTTGAAGCGCATCTTTGGTTCGGCGGAGACCTCGGTTAACAGCTGAATTGGACTGGATCTCAGCCATCGTCTTTGGTCATGATTGACCCGTGAGCGTTACTGGTTCACATTGTTACAAAATTATGACTATCATTTGGATATGCTTTGTATATACTAAGTATATCTTCAGGCGGGAGAGTTTCGATGTCTGCAGGCCATCCAGAAGGCGAGGTTGCAAAACCAGCCAAGCGCAAGGCGAACAAGAAGGACGCCCAGCTCCTGATCCGCATTAACGGCGAGGAGCGGGATGAATTCATTGCCTTGTGCGATGAACTGGATACGTCCGCAGCAAGAGAAATTCGCAAGTTCATCCGCGGATTCGTGCGAGAACACAAAGCCGACTGAAGATATTTCCTAAACAATCATTAGCCGGTAACGGCGGGAGCGACACTTATGTCCAAAGCAAAAAAAGAATCCAAGAAAGTGGTAAGCCTGAAGAAAGAAATCAAGGCGCGTAAAGCCAAGATCGCCAAGCAAGAAGGCAAGCTTAAGTCTCTGAAGAAAAAACTGAAAAAAGCAGCCTGAGGGCCGCAGGCCAGTTCTCTGGTCGTTCAGTAAAAGATCACCCCGCCTTGAGCGGGGTTCTTTGTTTCTGGGAGTTGGAAAAATGGAACGCCGATCCGGCGTCCTCGTTTGGGTCTGCGGCGTTGCCCGGTTTTGGGTTTCAAAATAAGCCGTCGGTTTAAGTTGAAGGTTTTGGAATCTCTTGAGGGTATTTTCAGTCATTGTTCCATTTTAAGGGGTAATAAATCCTATTGAGATGTATTCTCATTTTTCTTCGATCTGCTAATCTGTTCGTCTCATTATTGAAGTGGAGAAGCCGATGCCAGCACAACCGATGTTGCTGACCGTAGAAAGCACCCGGCGCGTTACCCCGAACATGCAGAGACTGGTTCTGAAAGGGGAAGATCTGGCGGGTTTTTCGTCGGATAACGACGGCGATTACGTCAAGTTGATGTTTCATCCGGACGGGCGTCCGGTGACGGAAAGCGAGTTATCGGGCAGGCCTTTGATGCGCACTTATACCGTGCGGTCTTTTGATGCTGAGCACCAGACCATTGACGTGGATTTCGCCCTGCATGGGGACTCCGGTTCAGACCATCAGGCGGGTGTGGCGTCTCACTGGGCGGAGTTCGCCAGGCCGGGGGAGCAGATCCGTGTGGGTGGTCCTGGTCCCGGTCGGGGTATTGCCCTTGAAGCAGACTGGTATCTGCTGGCGGGTGATATGACCGCCATTCCTGCCCTGAGTACACAGCTCGCGAGTTTGCCTGATGATGCCAGAGGCTATGCCGTGCTGGAGATTCAGTCGGCTGAGGATGTTCAGCATCTGGATGCACCATCCGGTATCGAGATGGTCTGGGTGGTTCAGGAGGATTCTGAGTCCGTTGAAAGCCGCTTTGTTGATCGAGTGAAGTCGTTGGCCTGGTTGGGTGGTGAAGCGTCGGTCTGGGCAGCTTGTGAATTCAGCAATATGCGGCAGCTGCGGCAATATGTGCGTCAGGAGCGCAGCGTAAACCGTTCAAAATGCTACATCAGCAGTTACTGGAAAAATGGCAGCACGGAAGATCAGCATAAGCTGGCCAAGCGTGAAGACGCGGCAAAATCAGACAGCTAGTCGGGTCTGTGAGAGAAAACGTCAAAAGGCCAGGTGGCCTTTTTTCTTGTATTGAAAACAAACCATACGGTATGGTTTGTTTTTCGTTTCCTGTTTGTTGCAAAAAAACGGCGGTGAGAACAATGAAAGCTCCAAGAGAAGCCTGGATTGCCTGTGGGTTTGAGCTGCTGGTCACCCAGGGCCCAACCGCTGTGAAAGTCGATTACCTCTGCAAGGCGATGAAGCTCAGTAAAGGAGCGTTCTACCATCACTTTGGCCATCTGGCCGGTTATCAGTCTGCTCTGCTCGATAGCTGGGAGCAGGTCCACACCGAAGCCATTATTGCGGCGGTCTCTCAGCTGGAAGACAACGCCGCACGCCGTGAACTGTTGACTTCCATGGCCAATGGCAAGGATCAGAAGCTTGAAAATGCACTGAGAGCCTGGGCGATTTACAGCCCGGACGTTGCCCGCCGCCTCAACGGCGTTGACGAGCGACGGATCGATTTTATTCGTCAGCTGCTGGAAGTGGATGCTGCGCCGGGCGTCGATGCCCGAATTGCTGCACAGGTGGTGTACGCCCATTTTGTGGGCTGGCAGCAGATGCACGAGACGCTGACCGAACAGGACTTCGCTGATATGGAGGCGCTGCTCAAGCGGGTCTTGCTGGCATAACAGTGTGTTCGACGAATACCGGTTTTATCACTACGAGGGAATTGAGATGTTTATCGCTGCTGCAACGCTGGATTTTATCGCTGCCTTATTGCACGTCGCCTGTATTCTGGGTGGGCCGGCCTGGTATCGGTTTTTTGGGGCAGGTGAGGAGTTGGCTACCATGGCAGAACAGGGCAGCTGGTGGCCTGGAATACTGACCGCTTTGATCGCTGCCGTTCTGGCTGTGTGGGGGCTGTATTTTCTGTCGCTGGGGAATCAGCTGGGTGGTTTGGCATTGCCCTGGGTTGAGGGCATTGCCATTAGCATCGCGGCGGTTTATGCGCTTCGTGGCTTGTATCCGTTGCTGTTATCGCCATGGGTTGCTTTCTTTCGATCGCCGTTCATGCTGGTGACCAGTGGAATATGCGTCGGATTCGCTGTTGTCCATGTGTTGGCCCTGCGGCTGGCTGGTGTCATCTGACGGCTGGAGGACAGTTTGGGAAAGTCCGGAAACAGGTGATGTATGAAAGAATCGTTTGAAACAGAGCGTCTGGTGGTACAAGCGATTGATGCTTGCAATAACTTCCGTGCTGAGGACGTTTCCGATACCGATATTCTGGAGGTGCTGGCACCAGAGGTGACCGAGCATCTGCCTCCAGACTGGCAAGGCATTGACACCCCGGAGCAAGCCAGACGCTGGCTGCAAAATCGACAGCAGGAAGGTGGCTGCTGTCTGGTTTGGCATAAACCGGATAACGGCTGCGCTGCGGATGGCGTCGGTTCCATAAGGCTGGCTGGTTTTCTGTTTCAACATCGGTTTCCGGCACCAGACCATCCGGGTGAAGAAATCCGCATTGGTTATCTGCTGGCGAAGTCCTGTTGGGGTTTCGGTCTGGCGACGGAGCTAATTTATGGCTTGCTCAATGCCAGCCGTGCTGAGGTTCAGGCAAATGGGGCGCCTGTCACCGTGGTTGGCGGTGTGGCCCGTCATAATTCAGCGTCGATTCGGGTGCTGGAGAAATGCGGCTTTCAGAGGGTTTCCCCATCGGCAGAGTGTGAGGCTCAGGTGGATTCGGATACCGGGTTTTATCGAGTGTTTTTGGATTTGTCGTCAGTGTGAACTGAAAAACAGGATTGTCTTATGATTGATTTTGCACAGATTGAAGATCAGGCCGCGCTTCGTCATGGCGGTCGAGAGGCGCTGAGAAGCATGGTTCAGTGGCCGCTGGCACCGGAACAAATCGCACGAATTGCAGATGATCGCTGGTTGTCCGCAGCGTCCAAGATTGTCTTCCAGGCCGGATTCAATTGGGATCAGATGGAGAAGAAATGGCCTGCTTTTGAAGACGCCTTTGGCAGTTTTCATCTCGACGCCTGTGCCGCCTTGTCGGATGAACAGCTGGAAGACAAAATGGCCACCGGCAAACTGGTCAGACACTGGGCGAAGATGAAATCCATCCCGGCCAACGCCACTTTTTTTGCTGATCTGGTACGGGAACACGGCTCGATGGGGCAGTTTTTCTCCCGTTGGGACGTTCACAATTACGGCGAGCAATTGCTGTTTTTGCAGAAACACGGCAATCGTCTCGGTGGCAAGACTGCCGCCATCTGGCTCCGTCGAATGGGGGTGGACGCGATCATCATGACGCCCAGCGTCGAGAAAGCGCTGCAGGAATTTGGCGTGCTCGACAAGGCACCGTCTTCCAGGAAAGCCTGGATGGCTTTTCAGCCGGTGCTGGATGCCTGGCTGGACGAGACCGGTGAATCACTGAATTACATCAGTCAGGTTCTGGCTCGTTCCAGCGGTGAGTTGTATCAGCCCAATATCACTGAATGATCGACATTCTTTTGAATCCTCAGAATCAATTTGACGGGTAAAGTGCTCAAGAACAACAGCTGAGCTGAAGGGCAGGTGGTTCTTGAGCAGGTTCGATCCAGTTGGCTTGCCGTAGCGCGCTATTTAAACCCGTTGTCCAAAAAGATTTCTTCAACAGGCAGCTGTCCGCCTCTGGGCCAGGCTGCCTTCAAGGGCTTGCCAATGGCCAGCAGCATCACAATCACGTGGTCGTCTGGCAGCTTGATCAGACGGCTGACTTCATCGAAGTCGAAGCCAATCATCGCATTGCTCTCGTAGCCCAGTTCTCTTGCCGCCAACATCAGGTTCTGTGCCGCCAGCGCTCCAGAGCGAATGGCTTCGTCGCGTTGCAACTCAGGTCTGCCACGGTAAAACTCGCGCAGCATATCCACCAGCATCCGCTGCTTTTCAGCATCGGTATTGCGCCAGTAGCGTTCCGGTTGCTGATCCCAGGCCTGGGTGTTGCCTGTGATGACCAACAGCTCTGACGCATCGGTCACCTGCGCCTGATCCCAGGCCGCTTGGCGGATGGACTGGCGTAACGCCATGTCGATTACCCGAACAAATCGCCAATGCTGAATGTTGAAGGAGGTTGGCGCCGACATGGCCGCTTGTGTGAGTCGTTCGAAATCGCCGTCAGGCATGCGATGGTGGGCGTCGAAATGCTTGGCTGAGCGGCGAGTGAGGATGTTTTCCAGCGTGTTCATTGTTGGTGGCTCCATCGGTGTGAAAAGATGAAGTCAGTTTCTCAGTTGCGTACCAGGCAAAAAAACAAGGCTAATTGGAAGTTGGGCTTTGCGTACTGTGCAAGAATGAGCGACTGGGATCAGAGGAGAAATTTCGATGCTGGAAGGCATGGTGCATTTTGTTCGGGTGGTTGAGGCTGGCTCTTTCAGCGCGGCGGCGCAGTTGGCGGGAATGAATCCGTCGTCGGTGACACGGCGCATTGACCAACTGGAGGCGGAGCTGGGTGCCCGGTTGCTGGTTCGTTCAACCCGACGTTTGCAGCTCACCCCGCAAGGCGAACAGTTTTACAGTCAGTGTGTGGACATCCTGGCGTCAGTTGAGAACGCTCGGCAGAGTTTTCGCCAGCCGAATGTTGATATTCAGGGCAGCATTGCTGTCACCACGTTCGACACCCTTGGGCGAGAAACGCTGGTTCCGCTGCTGCCTGAATTTCGGGCGATGTATCCTGAAACGCGGGTGTCGCTGAGTTTGAAGAATCAGCTGGTGGACTTGTACGACAGCCCGTTTGATCTCGGGATTCGCTACGGCAAACCGACGGATTCCAATCTGATCTGCCGCCCGTTAATCAAAACCAGCGGGGTGCTGCTGGCCAGTCCTAAGTATCTGGTTTCCCGACCGGCGATCAAGGCCCCAGAAGATCTGCACCAACACGATTGCCTGACCTTCTATCGTCCAAGACAGTTTGCCTGGTGGCACTTTCGCAACGGCAGTGAGTATCGCAAGATCAAGGTTGTCGGCAGTCTCTCGGCAGACGGTGGTACCCCACTGATTATGTGGTGTCGACGGGGGCAGGGGATTGCACTGGTGAGTCGTAATTTTGCGGAAAAAGAGATCCGGGAGGGCAGTTTGAGCGTGGTGCTGCCGCAATGGACGGCGGCGTTGTCCGAGCTGGATGATGCCAGTATTTACCTGGTCTGGACACCTGCCGCAGGGCGCAAGCCAATCGTCAGGGCAATGATCGATTTTCTGGTGCAGAAACTGGCGTCAGACCTGTAAAAAGCCCCGGCCTGCCTGGCAGTAGGCAGGCCGGGTTTAAATGGCAGCAAGGGGTGATCAACCCGCTACCAGACGAGTCCCCAGCAGGGCAAGACCAGACAGTGAAACCAGAGCTCCGGCTGTCTTGATCAATCCAGGGAAGTGATGAACCAGTTTTTTGCCTGCCAGCAGGCCAATTTGTTGAACGGCGCAGCTGGCAATCAACATGCCTGCGCCATAGGTCAGCAGCATGGTTGTGCTGGCTGCCGCTGTGCCTCCGGCGTGTGCAACGCCGTGAGCCAAAATGAACACCGCACTTGCTGGCAGCAGAATGCTCAGAAGTTCGGCGGAGGAGGAGCGGTTTACCGCTACCAGAGCGCCGAGCCAGATCAGCGACATCACAATGCCCCATTCCGCTGCCATAGCGATGTTGGCGACAAGCCCAAGTGCCAGGCCCATTGCCAGAACCACCGGTAAGCCAAAATTGATGCTGGTCTGATGCTTCCTCGCCAGAGAGGCTCCCCACAATCCCAGTGCCAGCATGGCCAGCAAATGGTCGGCGCCCGTCATCACGTGCAGCAGGCCGTCTATCAGGCCGGATTCAGCAGCATGGTGTGCCTGAGGGTGTGATACAGCCAGTGGCGATGCCAGGAGCAAGGCGGTGGCAACAACGGAGCGGGACATGGGCGACCTCTTTTCTTGTTCTATGTCTGCATCAACGGATTCATTTCCGGCAAATCCGTTGATGCAGACTGTGTCAGGTGTTTCTTCGGCCTGGTGCCCAAGCCGATGCAAACTCGTTTTTATGGGTAACTGCTGAGGAGTGAAAGCAAACATGGTGCCATATCTTGCGTCTGACAATGGTCGGGAAGTGGCCGGAGCGGGGCCGGGCCATGCTCTGATCAGGATTGTGACCCTTGCTGCGGCCCTGGCTGTCGCTGAAGGTGTTGCTGCAGTTGCGAAGGAGAAGAGGCGGTAAGTGGGAACTGCAGTTGGATAACGCCATGTCCGTCAGTTGCCCGTTGATTGACAGTGCAAAATAATCTTGTGTTTTGTCTGGCTGCTGACAAGTAGCTTGCCACCCTTGGTGGTGTCTTCAGGTAGTCAGGTGACTGGGACCCTTGCGACTGGAATCCGGCCTTGCTTTTGCACATCACAGCACAGAGTATTTTCAAATACCGCACTGCGCACCACTATTGAACGCCGCTGTTTGCGCAACAGGTGATTGTGCCCTTGTCGATTACGCGACAGTCACGCCAGAACGAGACACCGAATGAAGACAGACGACCCCGCCAGTAGCGACGAAGCCTGGCTCAGTGTGATCCAGAAAATGGACGAGGCCTACGCCGATCTGGTTGATTACCAGGTGCAGGTGGAGGAAAAAAACGCTGAGCTGGAAGAAGCGCATAACTTTTCCGACAGTGTTCAGGCCGCCATGAGCGACGTCCTGATTGCCTGTGATCACGAGGGGCGTATCCAGCAGGTGAACCGGGCTTTTGAAGAATTAACCGGACGCACAGCGGAGTCCATGGTTGGGCAGCCGATGGGGGCGCTGTGTCAGGGCTCGTGTGTTGAGGTGCTGGATCATTGTCTTAAGCAGGTGCGGCGTACACCGGTGCGCGATCAGGAAGTTACCTTGCAGGGCATTGATGGCCCGGTTCCGCTGGCACTGAATTGCTCGCCACGCTTCAACCCTCGCGGGCGGCTGGTGGGGATTGTGGTTGCGGGACGGCCTTTGGGAGAACTGCAAACCGCCTTCAAGGAACTGAACGAAGCACACGCGGAGTTGAAGCTGGCCCAGGAACGCCTGGTGCAATCGGAGAAAATGGCCTCTCTCGGTCGTCTGGTGGCCGGCGTTGCGCATGAGCTGAATAATCCGATCAGCTTTGTTTACGGCAATATGCACGCGCTGCGGCGTTACACCACGCGCCTGGTGCAATACTTCGATACCGTGCAATCCGGCGCTTCACGAGAATCCCTGCGTCAACTGCGCGCCGAGCTGCGGCTTGATCGTGCCATTGCGGATCTGGACTCGCTGGTGGAAGGCACTCTGGAAGGTGCTGACCGGGTGCGCGAAATCGTGAATGATCTCAAGCAGTTCTCCTCCACCCAGCGAACCGAGAAGCAACCCTTTGATCTCGTCCATGTGGCGCAGTCCGGGTTGCACTGGATACTGAAAGAACATCCCGATGTGGAAGTGGTCAGAGAGTTACCGGATCAGCTTCAAGGGTATGGGCATGCCGGACAGATTCATCAGGTGGTGGTGAATCTGATTCAGAACGCCGTGGATGCCATTCAAACCCAGTCCCGTCCCAAACTGGTGATTCGTGCTGGCAGATCATCGGCTTCGTCAAGCGGCATCGACGCCGATCGTTTGTGGCTGGAAGTGCAGGATAACGGGACCGGCGTGTCGGAAGAGAATTTGCCGCGTCTGTTTGATCCCTTTTTCACCACCAAGCCTCCCGGCCAGGGGACGGGTCTGGGACTGTCGATCAGCTACGGTATTGTCAATGAGCACGGCGGGCGGCTGACCATTGTCAACGTCGCAGATTTTCAGAACCCAGAGGTTTCTTACCCTGAACTTGATCACTTGGTGGCAGAGTCTGGTGTGCTGGCCCGGCTGGAGCTGCCAGCGGTCAGTCCGGATGGTAACAGAGCGATAACGGAGGCGTCGGATGGTTAATCTGCTGTGGTTGCAGTCGGGTGGTTGCGGAGGCTGCACCATGTCACTGCTCAATGCCGAAGGCCCGGATCTGGTGTCGTTACTGGAAAACGCTGGCATTCATTTGTTGTGGCATCCGTCCTTGAGTGAAGAAACCGGTGCGGACGTTGTTCAGCTGTTGGAGCAGATACTGAGCGACGAGATATCGTTGGACCTGTTGTGCATCGAAGGTTCGATGCTGCGCGGGCCGGAAGGAACGGGGCGTTTTCATTTGCTCGGCGGCACCGACATTCCCATGATTGAATGGGTTTCGCGCTTGTCGGAAAAAGCCGGGTACACACTGGCTATTGGTTCCTGTGCGGCCTTCGGCGGCATCAGCTCGGCGTCTGATAATGTCACTGACGCAACGGGGGTACAGTTTGAAGGTGAACTGCGTGGCGGATTGCTCGGGGGCGATTATCAAAGCCGCAACGGGATGCCGGTCATCAATGTATCAGGCTGTCCGACGCACCCGGACTGGGTAACGGAAACCCTGCTGTCACTGGTGCTGGATACGCCTTCTGAAGACGACTTTGACGATTTTTTTCGTCCCAGACTCTATGCCGATCAGCTGGTGCATCACGGTTGTACGCGCAATGAATATTACGAATACAAGGCCAGTGCAGAGCTACCGGGTGAGCTGGGTTGCATGATGGAGCACATGGGCTGTCTCGGCACCCAGGCACACGCCGACTGCAACTCACGCCCCTGGAATGGTAATGGCTCTTGTACTCGCGGCGGCTATGCTTGTATCAATTGCACCGCGCCGGAATTTGAGGAGCCCCGGCATTCGTTTGTCGAGACCCCAAAAATTGCCGGGATACCGGTGGGGTTGCCAACGGATATGCCCAAGGCCTGGTTTGTGGCGCTGGCCTCTCTGTCCAAAGCAGCGACACCCGATCGACTGAGGCATAATGCCCGCTCAGAAAATCTGATCTACCCACCGACTTTGCATAAAAAGAATCATAAATGAGTCAATCAGAGACCGATCAGCCGAAAAGGCTGTCTGTTGGACCCTTTAATCGCGTTGAAGGCGATCTCGATATCAAATTGGAGATTGCCGCTGGCGCCGTGACTTCGGCGCGGGTGAATTCGACCCTCTATCGTGGCTTTGAACAAATCCTGATCGGCAAACCCGCCATGGATGCGCTGGTGTATACGCCGCGGATTTGTGGCATTTGTTCTGTTAGTCAGTCTGTGGCCTGCGCCCGTGCGCTGGCGGATGCTTCCGGCGTGGCAATGTCTCCTAATGGCGCGCTGAGCCAGAACCTGTTATTGGCCAATGAATCCCTGACCGATTTGTTAACCCATTTTTACCTGTTTTTTATGCCGGACTTTGCTCGCACGGTTTATCAGCGTGAGAGCTGGTTTGAGCCGGTTGAGCGGCGTTTCAAGGCTGTCAAAGGCCAGGCAACCCGCGAAGTGTTGCCCGCACGCGCCGGATTCCTGCATCTGATGGGGTTAATGGCGGGACATTGGCCGCATACGCTGGCGATTCAGCCGGGCGGCACCAGCAAGCCCGTGACAAAACAGGAGAAAATCCGGTTGCTGGCCATTCTGGCGGAGTTCAGGCGATTTCTTGAACACGTGTTGTTTGATGACGACCTGGAAGTCATCTCTGCGTTGTCGACCCTTGAACAGCTAAGGGCATGGCAGCACCAGAAGGACTGGCAGCAGGGCGATTTGCGCCGGTTCCTGCATCTGTCGGATGCGCTGGGACTGGATCAGCTTGGCCAGGCCACAGATCGCTATTTGAGTGTAGGAAACTTCCCGCTGAAGGAGGATGCCCGGCTGCTGCCTGCGGGTGTCTGGACACCTCAGGGGACTCAGCCCTTCGATGTGAGTCTGATTACAGAAGACATCAGCTTCAGCTGGATGGATGGCGTTGACAACCAGCCGCTTCATCCACAACAGGGCCAAACCGAAGTGTCATTGCGCTCAAGCGAAAAGCCGGAAGCCTATTCCTGGTGTAAAGCGCCCAGGCTCGCTGGCAGTGTGGTCGAAACCGGGGCGTTGGCTCGTGCGCTGGTGGGCGGTAATCCACTGTTGGCCGAACTGGTCACGCAATATGGCGGCAGTGTCACGGCTCGCGTCCTTGGGCGTCTGCTGGAGCTGGCCTCTCTGGTGCCGCAAATGCAGCTCTGGGCGAAATCTCTGCAACCGGATCAGCCGTTTTGTGATCATCTGGATCTGCATTCGCAGCTGGATGGCGAGGGCGTTGGATTGATCGAAGCCGCGCGCGGTTCTCTGGGGCATTGGGTGAGAATCAAAAACGGCAAGATTAGCCACTACCAGATCGTAGCGCCTACCACCTGGAATTTCTCACCTCGGGATCAGCACGGTGTGCCGGGTGCGCTGGAACAGGGACTCGAAGGAGCGCCTGTTCAAGAAGGCGAGAAAGACCCGGTGGCGGTGCAGCACATCGTCAGGAGTTTTGATCCCTGTATGGTCTGCACGGTGCATTGACAGCAAGTAGATCCATCACTGCTCTGTCAGTGCGGAAATTGCTTTTCAGCACTGTGAACGGTGTCTGTTTTCACAGACCCGATACCGACAGAAGCCAGTATTTCAGAAAATATGGTGATTCCTTTACTAAAGTATGTATCAGGGAATTATTGAGTTCTTGCTCCATAATGGCAAAGACACGGTCCCTTGTGTTTGTTTTGTAATCGATAGCAAACACACTGGAATGACTACTCGAATCATGTATCGCGCAGCCCTTTCAGACTTACAATAATTACTAACCTTGGCCTTTCCGCGCAAGAAGGCCAGCAGAGGATCTCTCCGGGTATGGACTCGGGGTATTGGGCTTCTCTCGCCGACTTGAGTCAGGTGCTGTCTTGTATGATTGTTGATCAACTGTTTTTTCGGGCGGTGTTGCTGTTTCTGGTGAGTGTCAGCTCTGCCACAGCAGGGCACGCTGATCGAGTCTTGCTGTTGTATTCCTACAACCCGACTTTCCCGACTTCTGAAAAGGTCCTGGCAGGCGTTCAGTCTGTGTTCAGTCGCCATGATTCCATTTTGCTTGATGTGGAGTACATGAACGCCAAGCGCCACCCGGATGCGACGTCGCGAGAGTTATTTCTGAATGACCTGCGTTACCGACTGGCCAGTCGACCGGATTATGACGTTGTGATGGTGGTGGATGACGCTGCGTTGATGTTCGCCGAGGAGCATCAGCAGTCGCTTTTTCGACGTGCTCCGATTGTCTATCTGGCGATTAATAATTACGACCACGCTCGCGCTATTAACGCTCAGGGGCTGGCGACCGGCGTCATCGAGAAAGTCTCGGTTGAAGAAACGCTTGAGCTGGTCAAGCGGGTAACTCCAAACCGTAAACGCCTCTGGATTGTGACCGACGGCACGATGACCGGACAGCAGCTACAACTGGCGGCGGCGGAAGCGTCTGGCAAGGTGAAAGGGCTGGTCACCCAGTGGTTGTCGCTGGCAGTGTTGACCATGCCGGAGCTGCAGCAGCGCATCAAGGGGCTGGATAAGGGCGACGCATTGCTGCTGATGTCGGCCTACAGCGACGCTGACGGGAATATGTTCTCGTTTGATGAGAGTCTTGAACTGATTGTGGGGCAGTCGCAGGTGCCTGTCTTCCACTTGTGGGAGCACGGCATGGGACGAGGCGTGCTGGGTGGCGTGTTAATCAGTCACTTTGAACAAGGTCGGGTGGCGGCTGAACAGGCGCTGCAGGTAATGCACGGCAAACCGTTGTCTGACGTGAAGCCGGTGTTCCAAAGCCCCAATGTGGTTCAGATCGATATGCGGGAAGTTCAGCGTTTTGGCATTGCTCCCGGCGCTATCCCGCCTCAGGCGCTACGATTGTTCGAGCCAGTGTCATTTCTGAAACGCTTTCAGTTGTCGGTGATGCTGGCGTTATCTCTGGTGCCGCTATTGATCGGCTTGCTGATCTTTATGTTTTGGCAAGCGCGTGAGCGCAGCAAGCTTGGTCGGGAATTGGAAAACAAGGAAACCCAGCTTCGCCTGCTGGTTCGTACTATCCCGGATTTGGTCTGGTTCAAGGATATTGATGGTCGCTACGTGCTGGTAAACCGGGCGGTGGAAGAATTTTTGGGTATCGGCGAAGGCGAGGCGGAGGGCAAAACGGCCAAAGACTTCTTTGATGCCGATACCGTCAGGACGATTGATGGCATTGATCGTTCGGTGATGACATCGCGACATACCGATGTCTGTGAACAGCGCCTGACCGCTTTGCATGGCCCCGGTGATATAGAGGTGGAGACCATTCGGGTACCTGTGTACGACAAAAACGGCACATTGAACGGCGTCCTCGGAATTGGTCGCGACATCAGCCGTCGTGTCGCCGCAGAGCAGCGAGCTCAGGATCGGGAAACCCTGCTCAGCAGTGTGATCAGTGAGATGCCTGATATTTTTGTGCTCAAGGATCGGTACGGCAAATTCCTGTTGTGCAACGACAACGTCGCCAATCTGTACAACACCACGCCCGAACAAATGGTCGGCAAGGACGATGCGGATTTTGGTGTGCCGCCTGAATTGTCAGAGAAAATGCGCGACAGTGTGCTGGATCTGATGAGCCATGATCGCTCCGAGATCGTCTACGAAGACAGCACTGATGTGGCTAGTGGTGAAGTGCGTCACTTCAAGTCGATCAAGAAGCCGATTCGGGACATGAATGGCGACAGTCAGATTATCGTTATTGCCCAGGACATCACCGATATGGTACGGGCTCAGCAGCAAATCCGCGAGAACGAACAGCAGTTCCGAACCATCCTCGATAACATCGATGCCTATGTGTACCTGAAGGACACAGAAGGGCGATATCTGTTTGTTAACCGACTGGTACGCGAACTGTGGCAATTGGAAGATGAGGACATTCTGGGTAAAGCCGATGAGTCCTTTTTTGACGAAGAATCGGCAAGGAAGATTCGGAAAGCAGACGAGCAGGTTTTGCGAGGGAATCAGGTCATCAAGCGCGACGAGCATGTCGCCCCTCAGAGTACCGGCAGAGCCATGTCATTTCAGGCAACCAAGTTGCCGCTGTTCAATGATGACGGAGAAGTATACGCGCTGTGCGGTATCTCGATTGATGTGACCCGTCGGGTTGAATATCAGCGCGAACTTGAACGCATCGCTTTGTTTGATCCCCTGACCGGATTGATGAGCCGAAGTCAACTGACCACAGTGATGCAGCAGCGCATGGAGCAGGTTCAGAAGGAGTCTGGTGTTGTGGATGGCGTTGTTGACGGCGATGTATGCAGCCTCGATGGCAATGCTTCCGCCTCGACCATGCTGGTGGTGCTGTATATCGATCTTGATGGCTTCAAGCAGATCAATGATGCCGTAGGCCATGAAACCGGCGATGAATTTCTCAAGCTGGTGGCACACCGACTGCGTGAGGTTGCCGGGCCAGAGGCGTGCCTTGCTCGCTACGGTGGGGACGAATTCATCGCTGTTCTGGAGCAGGATGTCTGCAAGGGCGAATCCGACGCGCTGCTTGAAGCCATGCTGAACTGTCTGTCACAACCGATTGACATCGACGGTCTGGTGCTGAAAGTGACCGCCAGTATCGGGGTGACCCACTATCCCCAGCAGGAAGAACAGGACCCTGACCAGCTGGTGCGTCAGGCGGATCAGGCCATGTACATCGCCAAGACCAGCGGCAAAAATCGCTTCCATTACTTTGATGCCGTATTAAACGTCAAGGCCGCCAATCGTCAGAAGAATCTTGAGCGACTGGCGCAGGCGCTGGAAAATGACGAGCTGGAGCTCTACTTCCAGCCCAAGGTCAATATGCGTGACGGGCTGGTGGTGGGTGCAGAAGCTCTGTTGCGCTGGAATCACCCTGAGCGGGGTGTGGTTGCGCCCGGAGATTTTCTGCCAGACACCGAGCATCACTACCTCGGGATTCAGATCGGTGACTGGGTGATTCATCAGGCTCTGAACGTTCTGAGTCGCTGGAATCGCGAGCGCCGTTTCATTCCGCTCAGCATCAACATCAGTAACCTGCAACTCAGTCAGGTGGATTTCGTCAGTAAACTGGCGGCAGAAATCAAGACGCATCCAGACTTTATACCCGGTTCTCTGGAACTGGAAATTCTGGAAACCACCGCGCTTGAGGACATTGCCGAAGTGTCCAAGGTGATCTGGCAGTGTGAGGATATGGGCGTGTATTTCTCGATTGACGATTTCGGTACCGGGTATTCGTCACTGACGTATCTGAAGCGGTTGCCAGCGCGTCAGCTGAAAATTGACCAGAGCTTTGTCGCCGATATCCTTGTCGATCCGGAAGATCTCTCGATTGTGAACAGTGTTGTCACCATGGCGACCGGTTGTGGCATGGAGGTCGTGGCGGAAGGGGTTGAAACTATTGAGCACGGGACGGTTCTGATGGGGCTGGGTTGTGATCTCGCCCAGGGGTACGGCATCGCGAAGCCCATGCCTCTGGAGGACTTTGGTCCGTGGGCCGACAACTGGAAGCCGCCCGCGCGATGGATCGAACAACATTGATGGATTCGTTGGCGAACGGTGAATCCTGTATTAGTCATAGTCTGGATATTGAATGACCTCGTATTTACTTCCCCCGCGCCCACTGCGGGCGTTTTGCTTTTCCGGTATCTGTTTTTTTGCATGGGTTGCTCTGGCCGGTGCCGCTCTGGCTCATGCTGAAGCGGAACGTGTTGATAGTCAGTGGCAGTTGTACAGCCGTCTGGACATGCAGGCGCATTCCGAGCCTGTGCCTGTGATGGATATGGTCGAAGGCTGGGATGGGCCGTTTCAGAGCGGGCGCTACGCATTTGGTGATGTCCGTCTGGTGACGGGGGCGGCCTGGCGGCAGTGGTTTCTGGAGCGAGAATCTCGCTGGCATTACGATCTGCGGTTTTCACGCGGCATGTCTCGTTATTACTACGCTCAGGAGCAGAATAATGAGCTGAAAGCCAACCAGTCATTGAGTCTGGACGTCAGAAGCATCGAGGCCTGGGGTATGAGACTGGGTCGCCGTTTCGAAGCCAGCTCCGGGTTTGGCAATCTGAATATCCAACCCGCGCTGGCTTTGTATCGCGTTGGTCATTTCCAGTTCGGACATTTGTCTGGCACGGCGGAAGCCGGCGAGAGCGAGCGGGCATCGGCACAGTTGCGGTATTTCTACGACGAAGACAAGATTCTTGAGCACGATCCCTTCGTGCCCAACGGTTGGGGGGCCAGTCTGGACCTGACGCTGGGGTGGCAACATCTGCATTGGCAGGCAAGGCTGCAGGTTCAGGATCTGGTCAACCGCTGGCAATGGGGCGACGCGGCATTCACAACCGCCTGCATCAATTTCAACGATCCTGAGCAATCCATTTGTTCCAGCTCGGGTACCGCATCAGGCCGCTCAGGCCAGCAGCAGCTGGTGGCTCGTCTGCTTCCGACGACATCCATGTCCGTATCTCGCGCTGATTGGCAAACGGAAGCGACGCTGGATTGGCACGGTGATTATCGCCGTCTTGGTTTAACCCGCTTTGTGCTGGAAAACCGGTTGGGCTTTTCGGCTTACACCAGTCGCCAGCTCGGTGTTGAGTGGCGCTCCGAATGGTTGTCGTTTCATTGGAAAGCTGACGATCTGCGATTTTCCTATGCCAGAGATCTGGATGTGGGCCTGGGAATTGATCTGAAATGGTAGTTATACCGTTATCTATTTTGCTTTCTGCTACTGGAAGAGACTGTCTGATCAAAATATCAGGTGATCAGCCATTAGCCGATAAATCCGGTATGATGCCGCCCTGTTTGCGCTTTGCCCTGAACCACACTGAGCCGCTGAATGTATCTTGATCACTTCGGACTGTCCCGATTCCCGTTTACCATCGCTCCTGATCCCGAGTTTCTGTTTCCGTCTATGGGGCATCAGGAAGCGCTGGCGCATCTCCAATACGCATTGTCCGGGCACGGCGGACTGATTTGCCTGACGGGCGAGGTCGGAACCGGAAAAACCACCTTGTGTCGGGCCTTTCTCTCGGGTGATGCACCGGATGTTAAAACCGCGTACATCTTCAACCCGCAGTTGTCCGCGCGGGAGCTGTTGCAGGCTTTGTGTGATGAACTCGGGATCGGATACGACGTTGACGACAGCCAGAAAACGCTTTACGCCCGACTGAATGAAGCCTTGCTTGACTGGTACGCACAGGGCCAGCGGGTGATCTGTGTGATTGATGAAGCCCAGAGCATGCCCGCGCCGTTGCTTGAGCAAATCCGGTTATTGACCAATCTGGAAACCAGCCGTGAAAAACTGCTCACCTTGATTCTGGTTGGACAGCCAGAGCTGCGCGATATCCTGGCTCGCCATGAACTACGACAGCTGAATCAACGCATCACCGCACGTTACCACCTGAATCATTTGGGTGAGCTGGAAACCCAGGCCTATCTCAAGCATCGACTGGCAACCGCCGGGTGTTCAGATCCGGTATTTGACGCGGCCAGTTCCCGAATTATCTGGCGGGGCAGTCATGGCGTTCCGCGTCTGATCAATAGCGTGGCTGATCGTGCCTTGCTGGGTGCCTACGCCAATGGACTGTCTGAAGTCACTCCGGCCATTGCCAGGCGTGCATTGGAAGAAGTCACGGGTGAGCAGGGCAGCAGTCGTGGCGCTGGATACGGCCCCGGAACAGGAGGCGTAAGGAAAACTCCGTCAAGCCGGGCAGTCCTTCCCATTGCCGTGGTGGCCGTCACCTTGCTGGCAGCGGGTGGTTATCTGGCGGCGCAGAAACAGGATTCACTGCTCTCCCTGTTTGCAAACGACTCCTCACAGTTATCAACCCGTGCTTCAGAATCATTGGCGGCAACACGCTCGGAAACCGGTGCCAGCCCCAACGCCGAATCCGGTGAAAATGCCGTCGCTGAAAACGCCGGTGCAAGCGCGGAAGTAAGTGCGGAAGTGACGACCCCGCAAGTGGAGCAAGACGGCCCTGAGGCGGTGTTAGCCGCTACGATGGGCGTTCCTGGTGGAACGTGCGACACCCTGGCTGAGGCCGGTTGGCATTGCAGCTGGGTTGCCTGGTCCAAACAACAGCTGGTGGATGCAGGCGTTCCCGTTGCGGTAAAAAGTCGTCGCGATGGCCGTTGGCGTGCGGTGATGACAGCCACGCATCGAGACCTTAACAGCATCCACGCCCGCAAGCTGATCGCCTGGCATCCGCCAGCAGGTTATGGTCGTGGCGTTAAGCCCGGCGGGCGTGGTGCCATTGTTCGCTGGGTGCGTCGGCAGCTGGGCGTTGAATGGCACGGTGGCTGGCAAGTGATTGGCCCACAGGGATCATCCAGTGCCAAGCCGGATGAAAGCTTCTACGATCCTTTGCTGGCGAACAAGGTGATGGAGTTTCAGGTCAAGCACGGTCTGGATGCTGACAAGATTCTGGGTCCACAGACCCTGATTTTCCTGCAGCGGTATCCGCAGACGCTGGCGGGAGAGTCCTGAGTTATGTCCTACATCCTGGATGCGCTGAAAAAATCCGAGCAGCAAAAGCGTGAGCGTGAAGGGGGGCAGAGTGCGGATATGACGCCGTTGCTGATGACTCCCGCCGCCGCGCAATCGCCGCGTCTCCCGCTCGGTCTGATCGTTGCCGGATTTGGCATGGTCGCGCTGGTTCTCGCTGTTGGTGTTTTATTGTGGTTGCCTGGCACTCATTCGAACGATGTGTCTGAGCCGTCTGTGGCTATAGAAGAAGAGGCCGGCCATAACGATACGTCTGTTCAGCCCTCTGCTGTCGCTGAAACCAAGGCGCTGGAAACGGAAACAGACAATCGGGTTGAAGCCAATCCTGAACCCGTTGTGCTCAACACGCCGCCCAAACCGGCCTACATTACTGCCGTGCCTGCACCAGTTGCTGCGCCTGTCTCCAAACCCGCTCCGGTCGCCAAAACAAAAGCCCAAGTCGAGACTCGGCCAGAACCAGCTGAACCCGTCCAGACTCAACTTGCTGACAGATACGTTGAGCACAGCTCCGGGCAATCTCAAGAGCAGCCTAAAGAGCAGGCTGCGACTGAAGATATGTCCGTCGAGCGTCCATCTGCTGAGCGTCCGTCTATAGAGCGCCGGGTGTTACCTCCCATGTCTTCGTTGTTAAAAATCCCGGATCTGATTATCTCCAGCCACATCTATAGCCAGGATGCCAGCTCTCGCAGTGTCAATATGAATGGCCGCAACTGGTACGAAGGGGAGTTCATTGTAGATAACGTAGTAATTGCCACAGGATCAGTTCCAGTTTCACTTCCTGGGATTAGTTTTGATGAAAAAATAATATTATCTTCAACAGGAGCTTTGAAAATTGAAAAAGTTCCAAAAAAAATGATTGTAGTTGGCGGAGGATATATCGGTTTGGAAATGGGTTCAGTTTGGCTAAGATTGGGAGCAGAAGTTCATGTGGTAGAGTTTTTAGATCATATTACTCCAGGAATGGATAGGGAAATTTCTCAAGAATTTATGAAAATTTTAAAAAAACAAGGAATTAAATTTCATATGGAGCATAAAGTAGACTCAATTAAAAAAAATAAATCTGGAGTTATTATTTCAACTTCGGACAAAGGGGGAAATAAA
>PBNY01000078.1 GCA_002723385.1 Oceanospirillaceae bacterium
CTGTCGCTGTTTTACGGTGGTGGGTGATGACGGGATCGAACCGCCGACCCTCTGCTTGTAAGGCAGATGCTCTCCCAGCTGAGCTAATCACCCGTGTCCGTAAAAGCGAGTGGGCATTCTACTCCTGAGCCATTCGGTGTCAAACACTTTTTTCGAATTTCTTACACTATTCAGTGGGTTGCGCGTTTTTTGAGCAACCCGGATGCTTTGGCGGCAACAACCAGCATGCAAGGTGTCAGAATCAGTGTCAGTACCGTCGCGAAGGTCAGGCCTCCGGCGATGGCTGTGGATAACTGCGTCCACCACTGCGACGATGGAGCACCGATACTGGCGTGCCGATGGATCAGGTCAATGTTCCATTGCATGACCATTGGCATCAATCCCAGAACGGTTGTGACTGCGGTTAGCAGTACCGGACGCAAGCGCTGTTCACCGGTCGTCAGAGCAGCCTGGTAGGCATCCATGCCCTCCTGGCGCAAGCGGTTGTAGGTATCGATCAGCACGATGTTGTTGTTAACCACAATCCCCGCCAGTGCGATGACCCCAACTCCACTCATGACGATACTGAAAGCCTCCCCCCGGATCAGCAGACCCATAAAGACCCCAACCAGCGACAGAACAATGGCACTCATGATCAGGAATGCCTGATAGAGGCTGTTGAACTGGGTCACGAGAATGGTCGCCATGATAAAAATGGCAATTCCAAAAGCGCTGGCGAGAAACTGACCGGTTTCGGCCATTTGTTCAAAATCACCCCGGAAGCGCGGTTCAACACCGGCTTCTCGCCACTCAAGGTCTTTCATTTGCTCGCTGAGCTGCTGGATCTTGGCAGTGACGTTAACGCCTTCCTGCACATTGGCAGTCAGGCGGTAACGCCGTTTGCCATCAATACGCATCAGGTCACCGGAGCGCTGAATAGGCGTTTGATCCATAAACAGCGTCACGGGCACCAGACCCGCAGCGGTGGTCATGCTGAAGTCGTTCAGGGCTGTGATGGTACGCTGGCTTTGTGGGAAGCGCAGCAGAATATCAATTTCGTCATCACTGAAATCCGGCTGGAACGCGCCAACTTTCTGGCCGCCTGTGAGCATCCGGATCATGGCGCCGGTTTCTGCAATACTGCTGCCGTAACGGGTGGCCTGTTCGCGATCAATGGTCAATTGCCAGTCAATTCCGTCCAGAGGACGGTCATCCCGGACGTCCTTGAGCTCTGGGTCGGCCTCCATAATGTCTCGAACCTGATCCAAAAGCGGCAGGATGGCATCGCCATTGCGTGCCGTCAGCTGCAGCTGGATATCGGCACCGGACGGTGGCCCGCCCTGTTTTTTCTGGGTCTCGACGATGATTCCCGGCAAGTCTGCACTGCGTTGCTCAATGTCCGCCAGAATCTGGTTGGCGCTGCGGCGTTGTTCCCAGTCCACCAGTTCAATCTGAATTCGGCCAATCAAGTCCGGAGCTGCGTCGTTGGGCGGCTTCGCATAGGCGCTGGTGTAGATGTTACGAATCTCTTCCATCCTGAACAGGCGGTCTTCCACTTCCCGTACCAGAGCGTCTCTTTCTTCGATCGACAAATTGCCGCGTGCGCGAATATCAATCAGGCCGATGTCCGAATCCACATCGGGGAAGAACTCGACACCATGACCAAATTTACCGTACACCATGAAGGAAATAATCAAAGAGATCAGTGCCAGGCCCAGTACCTTGAACGGGTGTTTTAGGGCAACGGCTAACACCGATAAATATCCTTTGGTAAAACCGGATGGCTCTGGCTCCTGATGCTGCCCCTCCGCACTGGCTGACGCCGTGGCTGAGCGGGTCACGGCACCAATCGTTGGAACCACGATCAGGGCCATTACGAGGGAGGCCGTGAGTGTGTAAAGCAGTGTCAGCGGCAAGTACTTCATAAAGTCGCCGGTGGTACCAGGCCAGAACAGCAACGGCAGAAAGACGGCCAATGTGGTGGCGGTTGAGGCCGTGATCGGCCAGGCCATGCGTTTCGCCGCTTCGGCGTAGGCGGTTCTGGGAGGCAACCCCAGAGCCAGCTGGCGTTCGGCGTATTCGGTCACCACGATGGCGCCATCAACCAGCATGCCGATGGACAGAATCAGAGCAAACAACACCACCATATTCATGGTGTTGCCGGTGGTGCTGAGCCAAATCAGGCCCATCAGAAACGCGCCTGGAATGGTGATGCCCACCAGTGAGGCGTTACGAATGCCCAGGCTACCGAGCACCAGTACCATCACCATCAGTGTGGCAACCAGAACGTTGTTGAACAGGTCATTGAGCATGGTGCGGATTTCACGCGAGCCGTCCTGAATCACGCTGGCCTGAATACCGGCGGGCCAGTATGGCTCAACGGTGGCGATGATCTCTTTCACCTGTTCCATGGTGTCGATGATGTTGGCACCAATGCGTTTTTTGATTTCCAGCGTTACAGCCGGTCGACCATCCACCCAGTCTGTGCTGCTGCGGTCCTTGTATGACAGGCGCCCAACAGCGATATCGCGGAACAGCACGACGGTGTCGCCATCGACCTTGACCGGCATATCGAGAATATCGCCCAGTTCTTCCACGCGGCCTGGAATACGGACCCCGAATCGACCGGCCTCTCCCTGTATGTCTTCACTGGCAACCAGGGTGCTGTTGTTGCCGACCAGACTGGCGAGGGCGTTCAGAGACAGACCGTAGTTGTCCATCTGGGAAGGATCGACCACGATTTCGGCAATTTCCTCGCGTTTGCCCTGAACCGCCGCTTCCAGAACCCCCGGCAGCGCTTCCAGTCGATCCTGCAAATCTTCTGCGACAGCGTACAGCTCTCGTTCACTGACGTTGCCGGACAGGGTGACCACGGCGATTGGGAACAGGGCAACGTTGATTTCCATGACCCTGGGTTCCTTGCTCTCTTGCGGCAGTTCACCACGAGCGTCGTCGACTTTCTGTCGGACGTCGAGCAAGGCCTGGTCGATATCAACGTCGGTGTAGAACTCCAGCGTGATGGACAGGTGTCCGGAGCTGGCAATGGAGACCATCTCTTTCAGGCCATCGAGACCACGTAGCTCACGTTCCAATGGCTTGTACAGCAGAGCATCGGCGTCTTCCGGTGAAATACCGTCGTGGGCAACCGAAACGTACACAAACGGAACGGTGACATCCGGCGCGCTCTCTTTGGGGATGGTGTTCAGCACGGTAATGCCGACCACCATCACCAGGGCAAACAGCATCAGAACCGTGCGCGAGCGATCCAGTGCTGCGTCTATCAGAGCGTGCATGATTATTGGTCTCCGTTAGCGACGACACTGCCGGTTTCAGGTTCGTCCCGGGCCAGTGTCACGGTCTCTCCAGGTTCGACGTAACCTTGCCCTCGGGTAATCACTCGGGCATCGGATGGAACGCCACTGAGCCAGGCGCCGGACTGATCCGCTCCGGCCAGCTCAACCGGCAGAAAGATAACCTGTTGCTGCTCGTTGATAGCTTTCAGCCCCATGCGACCGGCATCGTCCAGCACCAGCAGTGCGGGTGAAACGTGGTGCAACAATTGTTCTCCCAGGGGAATCATCAGCTTGGCTGTGGTACCGGAAGACAGCTCACGTTGTCCGGGATTCGGCACTTCCAGCTCAATGCGGAAGGTGCGGGTCGCTTCGTTGGCGGCTCTGGACAGATAGCGAATGCGGCCTTCGGCTTCCTGACCATCAGCAAAGCGAGCGCTTGCTATCATGCCGGTTTTTGCGTGGCGCAGATGCTGTTCTGGCAGTTGTGCCGAGATCACCAGAGGATCAAGGTCGAGAATTTCGGCCACTGCAGCGCCGTCTTGAAGAAAATCGCCCACTTCCACCAGACGGTCGTTGAGGACGCCGTCAAACGGTGCCCGGATTTTGGTGGCTTCCAGCTGCAACTCGGCGTTTTTCAGATCGGCGTTGGCATTGGCCACGGCAGTGGCTGCTTGCGCCTCCGCGGATTCATTCGCCAGTCCGCGTTTTCGCAGCGCCAGAACGCTTTTTTGCTCGATCTCACGTTGGTGCAAATTGGCTTTGGCCTGACTGACACGATCCGGCCAATCACGAGAGTCCAGGGTTACCAGCAAATCCCCGGCCTGAACCAGCTCACCACGACGTTTGTGAAGCTTCAACACTCGCGCCCGGATCTCTGACTTAAGCATCACGGTGCGGTTTGGCTCCGAATGTGCGGACAGATCAATGGTGCGGTTCACCATACGGGATTCCGGCGTTGCGACCGCGACGGTCGCCAGACTGCTTGGCTCGGTGCTGGTCAGGCGGCTCGGCAAGGGTTCGGCATTGTCTGCGGGTTCCAGCGAGGCTGACATCATCCATCCGGTGGCTGCAATCACAATGGCAGCAGCCAACCAGTAACCAGCGCGAGAAGGTTTTGGGGAAGTCGACATGGACACGTCCTGAGTGAATGAATCGGGCGAGTTGGGCGTTACACTGTAAATGGGACTAGATACCACAACTGTTCGACACGCAACCCTTCATTTAATGATGCACTGTTCAATAAGCTGAACAAATGGAACAGATCACTGGAACCCTCGGTTTTATTCGCTGGCAGAACCCTGGTCCGCTGGCTACACTGGCCCGATTTCCCTGCAGTCTCAGCGTGACCGGATAAGAACTCTATGGTGTTAGCAAGTCTCAAACAGGCCGAACTGGCGTTCGGTGATCACGTGTTGCTCGACAAGGTGGAGCTGGATGTCCACTCGGGTGAACGCATCTGTATCGTTGGCCGCAATGGCGAAGGCAAGTCAACATTGTTGAAAGTGTTGCTGGGCGAGATGCCGCTGGATGACGGGGTGTTACAACGACGGGATTTGCTGCGCATGGCGAACCTGCAGCAAGAACTGCCCGCTCGCGTTGATGTACCGGTCTACGACGTGGTGGCAGAAGGTCTGGGGGAGCTGGGACAGGCGATTGCCCGCTATCACGATGAAACGGCCAAGGGGGCGGACGCCGACATGGCCGTTCTGGAGCGCTTGCAGACGATCATCGAGACTCAGGATGGCTGGAGCTGGCAGCAAAAGGTTGATGCGATTATTCAACGCCTCAACCTGCCGGGTGAACAGAGTTTTGCGCAGTTGTCCGGCGGCTGGCAGCGTCGGGTGATGCTGGCGCGTGCGCTGGTGGTCGAGCCGGAATTGTTGATTCTGGACGAGCCGACCAACCACATGGACATCAGCACCATCCAGTGGCTGGAAGAGCAACTGAAGCAGTTTAATGGTGCACTGATTTTTATCAGTCACGACCGGGCCTTTGTACAGAGTCTGGCGACCCGTATCGTCGAGCTGGATCGGGGGCATCTTTATAACTGGCAGGGTGATTATCACAGCTTTATCGAATACCGGGAAAAGCGCCTCGAAGACGAAGCCACGCAAAATGCCCTGTTCGACAAGCGTCTGGCAGAAGAGGAAAAATGGATTCGTCAGGGCATCAAGGCTCGCCGCACCCGCAACGAGGGCCGTGTCGAACGCCTGAAAGAAATGCGCAAGGAACACCGGGCCAGACGTGAGCGTCAAGGTTCCGCCAACATCAGCATGGGAGCCGCCGAGTCGTCCGGCAAGCAGGTCTTTGAGGTGCGTAATGTCAGCTACAGCTGGCAGGATCAGCCGCAGGTGGCGGATTTCTCCACCATTGTGCAGCGGGGCGATCGCATTGGTCTGGTTGGCCCCAACGGCGTTGGCAAGAGTACGTTGCTGAAGCTGTTGCTGGGCAATCTGGCGCCTCAATCGGGTTCGATCAAGACCGGCACCAAGCTGGAGGTCGCCTATTTTGATCAGGGCCGACATCAACTGGAAGAAGACAAGTCCATCGCCGATAACGTAGCGGATGGCAAGGATCACGTCATCGTGAATGGCCAGAGCCGCCATGTGATCGGTTACCTGGGCGACTTCCTGTTCCCGGCCGTCCGTGCTCGTACACCGGTCAAGGCGTTGTCCGGGGGAGAGCGCAACCGCGTGTTGCTGGCAAAGTTGTTCCTCAAGCCCTGTAACCTGCTGGTGATGGACGAACCAACCAACGATCTGGACGTGGAAACTCTTGAATTGCTGGAAGAACGCCTGATGGAGTATCAGGGAACGCTGCTGTTGGTGAGCCACGACCGGGAATTTCTGGACAACGTTGCTACCCAGCTGTGGGTGTTTGAAGGCGAAGGCAAGATCGACGAGCAGGTGGGCGGCTATTCCGATTGGCAGGCCCGTCAGGCTCAGAGAAAGGCCAATCAGCCCGGTGTCAAAGCCGAGTCCAAAAACGCCAAACCGGTTGTGAAGGCCCCGTCGGAAGCGGAAGCTGCGCCCAAATCGAGCCCGAAAAAGCTCTCCTACAAGCTGCAGAGAGAACTGGATATGTTGCCGGATCAGATTGCTGAAGTGGAAGCGAAGCGTGACGCGCTGGCCGAGCAATCACACGCACCGGATTTCTATTCTGGCGATCAGGACAAGATACAGAAAGTGCTGGCCCAGCTGGCTGAGTTGGAAGAAAAACTCGAAGCACTGGAAGAACGCTGGCTGGAACTGGAGGACATGGTGTCATGAGCTGGATGGTCTTTATTATGGTCGGGCTGGTGGTTTTTGGCTCGATCTATTGGCTCAAGCCGAGTCCTCGCGAAACCCGTCTGGCCAATCTGCGTCTGGCTGCCATCAAACTCGGGCTTCAGGTTCGTCATCACACCTTCAAGGTGGACGCAGCCAAAACCGGGGTTCGTGATGACATTACCGGCACAGCCTACACCCGTGTGATTCCGGTGCAGCACAGTGAAGCGCAGAAAGACGAGCTATTGTTTCGCATTGTGGGACAAGCCGGTTGGGAAACGGATGCCTTGCCAGAAGGCATGGCCTGGCACGACTGGCCTGGCCGGAATCTGGAGCGAGAATCCGACGCCTGGCATAGCGCCAATCGGCAGGTTGCCGAGCGTATCCTGCCCTTGCTGGATGCGCTTGACGACGACGTGCTGTTGCTGGAAGTGTTCGACAACCGCGCAACCCTTATTCCAGCTGAGCGCAAAACGGCTCAGGCAGACGCTTATAACGCCTTGCTTGATGCCTTGTTGAGTCGCTGATCCTTACTCTTGCCCTGGTCGTGTTCGGTCGTTGGATTGGGTGCCAGGTCGTCGCTCAGCGTCAGATAGTGCGGACATTTCAGTAGTCGCGTTTTGGGCATGGGCCGCGCAAATCCAAAGCCCTGGGCATAGTCAGTCTGGATCTGTTTCAGCAGCTGACTTTGCTCATAGGTTTCGACCCCCTCCGCAATCACCTCAATTCCCAGCTTGTGGGCCATCACCGTCACCGCCTCGCAGAGTACAAAAGCATCGTGGCTGGTACTCAGAGACTGAACAAACGACTGATCGATTTTGATGTAATCAACCGCGTATTCACGGATATACGACAACGATGAAAAGCCGGTGCCGAAGTCATCCAGTGCCAGTTCGATACCGGCTTTGGCGAGGTTGATCAGGCGAGTTGCCGTGATTGCCGATGCTTCCATCATCACGCCCTCGGTGATTTCTACCACGATGGCGCTGCCGTGAATCCCGGCCTTCTGCAAGGCAGGGTACCAGGACTCCATACCGCTTTCCGGACTGCTGAATTGAATCGGTGACACATTCAGGCTGACCTGAAGTTGATCACCAAAGTACGCTCGCAGCTCTGGCAGGTCGGCCACCACTTGCCTGAACACCCGGTCGCCAATCGGATTGATAAGGCGGGTTTCTTCCGCCAACGGGATAAAATCGGCCGGGCTGATCAAACCATCTTGCGGGTGACGCCAGCGCAGCAAGGCTTCGACCTTGATCAGTCTTCCATCATCGGCTGAGACAATCGGCTGGTAATAGAGAACGAATTCATCCTGATCCAGAGCGACGTGCAAGTCGTGGATCATGCGCACCCGCTGCATGGCTTGTTCTTGCATCGACGGCTTGAAGTAGTGGTGGCGGTTCTTGCCCTCGGATTTGGCGGTGTACATGGATTGGTCCGCGGCCTTGAGCAGGTCATCCGCGCTATTGCCATCATCCGGGTAAATGGAAATACCGATGCTGGCGGTCACGTAGGCAGTACCGGACTTGAGTTGATAGGGAGCGGCCAGTGTCGTCAGAATTCGTTTGACGGTTTCTTCGACGGCATTGAGGTTGGGAATACCGCTGAGAATCAACAGAAATTCATCGCCGCCCTGACGAGCAACGGTGTCACGCTGACGCACACACCCCAACAAGCGGCTGGCTGCTTCCTGCAGCAATTGGTCGCCGTTGTCGTGACCCATGGAATCGTTCACCGCCTTGAAATGATCAAGATCGATGAACAAAACGGCGAAGCGAGAATCGTCCAGAGCGGATTGGTTGATCTCGTCCGTCAGATGATTAAACAGCGTCAAACGGTTGGGCAGTGTGGTCAGACTGTCGAAATGCGCCTGATGCCAGATCAGCTCATCGGCTTTCTTCTTTTCGGTGATATCGCGATACAGGGCAACGCGGCGAATCTGATTGCGATCATCGTGATCGACGGTGTCGATGGTGAGCCATTCAGGAAATATCTCGCCATCCTTGCGGCGGTTGTATATTTCACCTTGCCAGCGTCCGGTCTGATTGATGGATTGCCACATCTGTTGATAAAAGGCTTCGCTGTGACGGTTGGACTTCAAGGCGCCGAGATTACGCCCCAGAATCTCGTGTTCCTCATAACCGGTCACCTCGGTAAAGGCCTTGTTGATGGTGACGATAAAACCGTCGGCATCAGTGATGGCCATGCCTTTGCTGCTGTTCTGGTACACCAGTGCGGCAAGGCGGTTGGAGTCTTCTGCCCGTTTCTGCTCAGTGATATCGCGCACCACCACGGCACAATCCGAGCTACCGCGAATGCTGTTCAGGCGCGCTTCAAAGATGCGTTCCGCATTCCACATTGAGAGTCGGTATTGCCAGTGAGCAATACGGCCAGTCTGTTTGTGCTCCCTGAAGTGCTGGATGAACTGTTCGTTGACATCATCCGGCATGATCTCTGACAGACGCTGATTCAAAAAATTGGAAGGCGGCATAAAGAGATCACTGTCCGGTGACGAGTGATAATCTCGAATGGTGCCATCCACATCGATTCTGAAATACAAATCCGGCAGTGAACTGAAGACGGTCTTGAGTTCTTCGTGGTGCTGACGGGCTGCCTCTTCCGCTTCAATACGGGTTTGGGCCATGCGTTGAAAGCGTTGTTCCAGTTCGACCAGTTCTCGGGCGCCACTGAGATCCTGCGGTGCCGTGATTTCGCCGTGTTCCAGTTGCTCGGTGGCCGCGGACAAACGCCGCAAGGGTCGCAATATACTGGTCAGCAGACCGTGACCGGCGATGATGGCGATGCCTGCCATGACGATGGCAAACAGCAGCAGGGTGAAATAGAAATGCCGATTGGCTGCGGCGACCGGCGTGTCGATAGGCAGTCCTACACTCAATACGATGGAGTCGCCATTCGGTGCTTCAAACAGAATGCTGTGGGCAAACATCCTGTTTCGTCCTTCCGTATCCTGAGCCTCGGAATTCTCGATCGCCAAAAGCGCGGTTTCCGGTTTGCGAAAGCCGAATTGCTCCGCTGAGGTGCCCAGAAGAAAGTCCTGATAAGGATAGGTTGCGACGATGGTGTGATCCTTGTCGGTAATCAGCGCAATGGCTCCCGCTGGTAAATCCAGCTCCGCCAGCTGGTGGCTCCACCAGTCCAGTGACACCACGGCGACCGCCAGACCGCTCAGGGTTCTGCCATCCTCAGCGTACACCGGATAGGCGAAATTCATGGCGGTGCTGTGGGTGACGCGATCATGCTGAAAACTGCTGATCGAGAAGGTCTCTTCCATCATGGCTGTTTGAAAATAGGGCCGATCAAAGACACTGACGAGTTCTGTCATTGGCAACGCATTGCACGTCAGATTGCCCAAGGCATCCGGGACGCCCAGATTGACGTAGCTGGTGTCGAGTTTCAGTACTGTCGCCAGAAAGTTCGAGCATTCCTGGCTGGAAGGATCTTTTACCGCCGGTTGACGAGCCAGTTGCTCAAGAAAATTCTGGGTTCGCAGAACGATTTCGCGTTGTTTCTGAGCCAGACGATCCGTCGCACTCACGGCTTCATGACGTACCCGATCAATGGCCTGAAGACGTTCGAAATACGCAGACAGGTAAATAACCGCGACTCCCGGCAGGGCAACCAGAATCAGAAGCAGTATCAGGCGGGATTTGAGAGAGCTGAGCATTCAGACATTTACCAGGTTCGTATCAGGTCTTGAATGCCTGTAATCCTAGCCTGAATGCCAGAGCTTTGCTGCGGAATCTGGACAGGAAACGACTGTAATAAATTCCATTTGTGACACAGAGCGTTTCCCATCAGGTCATTTGGGAAAACCAGGGCTTACTTCAGAGCCTGTGTCGCTTCTGCCGTGGTCAGTACGCCATTGGCGATCATGCCGTAGTTCACCAGAGCAGCCTTGTAGGCGTCTTCGCCGGGAGCGCCGACGGCGTCTTTCACTACGTAGACCCTGAAGCCGTTTTCCATCAGGGCACGCATGTGAGAGTCGACACAGAGGTTGGCCACCATTCCGCCCAGAACGACGGTATCGATGCCGCGATTGCGCAGTTGGTAGATCAGATCATTGCTTTCCGGGCCGTACATTTTGTGCGGCGCCGCGATGATGGTTTTACCGTCGTGAATATAGGGCTTGTAGCGTTCAAAGAAGTCAGCCCCGGAACCTTCGAAATCCTTGCTCGACTGGCTCTGGCGGTGCAGTGCTTTCATATTCAACAGTTGTTGCTGCAGTGCGCCGGAATGGGTCCAGCTGCCATCCAACGCAGTGTATACCAGCGGGTCGACTGCCAGGGCAACGCCCGACTGTTTGGCCGTTTTCATCAACACCTCAATATTGTCGATCGTGCCCAGTTGCTTCAGGTTGTCTTTCAGCAGTCCATAGAGCTTGCCATCCTTGCGCAGAAAGTCGTTCTGCGGGTCGGTAATCAGCACCGCAGTGCGCTGCTTGTCCAGAGTTGGCAGATTGGCCGAATGCCCGGTCAGACTGGCCAGGCTGATGCCCAGGCCAATCATGATGGGAAAAATGGTGGTTTTGAAAAAGGACGTTTTCATATTGATATCTCCATCGTTGAAGTTCAGGTCGGTATCGACCCGGCGATGGCAATGCTGCGAAATAGAACTGCGTTCTTATGTATCCAAAGGTACACAAGGAGAAAAATTTACGCAGAAGCGGCCTGAGTAACTCTGGTTACATATCTGGAGTCGGCGCGGCGCTAGGGTGAACTCTCAACCATGACTGGGCAGTGGCAGAGAGCTGCGGCCCCCATTGACGAGGAGACTCTCATGACAACCCTGAAGCTGTTTATCGACACCCACGACAAGGACAAAAATACCTTCCCGGCGAATATGACGTCGGAGGGGTTCAGTCATTTCTACCCCGAATACCTTGCCGCCTGTGAGGCCGAGGGCGTTGTCCCGATGCAGGTGCATCTGGGTTATGACGAAGGCCGTGCGTTCTGCGTGAATCTGGCACCGGATGCGGATGCCGTTCGTCGTGCTCACGAGCGGGTTGGCCTGCCATTCGATTCCATCACTGAAGTAACCTCGGCCACGCCTGTCGACACCTTTATGCCTTTAATCTCCCCACAAAGCTAACGGTCGATAGAAAGGCGGTTCTTGTAGCGGATACAGCTCCGGTTTTAACGCCGGTGCTGTTGTTTTCCAGGTTTGTAAAACGCGGTAGTAGCAGGAGCGACTTATGACTTCCGGTGTGAATCCATTTCGACACTTTCTGTTGGCTGGCATGGTGATGGTGGTACTGATGTTTGTGCTGAAGTTTCTCGCCGCCAGCTTGATTGAAGGGGAACAACTCAAACCGGTGCTGGACTGGTTCGGACACGAACACCAGCAGAGTGCTGGCATCCAATCCGAAACCCAGAGTATTCCCGGCCATACCAACCCGGTGACACCGCGTTCCTCGGTCAGATATCAGTGGCAAGCTCTGCCAGACAGGCCACCCAGCCCGATGCACAACCCCTGGAACAAGGCGAGGGCGGAGGTGGGAAAACGATTGTTCTCTGACACCAACCTGTCATTGGATCGCAGCGTGTCCTGTGCGTCATGTCATGACAATGACACGCATGCCGGAGCCGATGGTCGACCAACAGCGGTTGGTGTTGGAGGACAGGCCGGGCCGCGTAATTCTCCAACGGTCTGGAACAGCGCCTATCAGCAGTGGCTATTCTGGGATGGCCGGGCGGCGTCACTGGAAGAACAAGCCATCGGTCCTCTGCTGAATCCGATTGAAATGGCGATGCCTTCGGCCGAGGCGCTTGTTGCCAGAGTGAGAGAAGATCGTGTTTATATCGAGTTGTTCGAACAGGCGTTCGGAAGTGCGGATGCCATCGGTATCAACGAAATTGTAGCGGCGCTGGCGGCTTATCAACGAACCCTGATTACTCCTGACTCACCCTATGACCGTTATGTACGGGGTGACACAAGCGCCCTGAATCCAGTGCAACTGCGGGGTATGGCGCTGTTTGAAGAGCTGGGGTGTGTGAACTGTCATTCAGGGCCTAATTTCAGCGGTGCCGGAATACTGGCCAATAACAGTCCGTGGCGTATTTTTCCGGCACTGGATACCCCTTTCGAGCAGCAATACCAATTGACTGAGGATCTCGGCATGGCACCGGCAGGAAGCACCAAGGGTGTGTGGCGCATTCCATCACTGCGTAATGTCGCCCAAACGGCACCGTACTTTCACAATGGGTCGGTGACGGAGTTGGAGGAAGCGGTTCGGATCATGGCCAGTGCTCAGCTGGGGCACCAACTGGCGCAAACGGCTTCAGAAAGCGAGTTTGTCTGGTCTGACGACGGGTATTTGATTCCGGTTCAGAGACGTACTGTGACCGAGCAGGAGGTTCAGGCCATAGTCGCGTTTCTTGAATCTCTGAGTGGTGAACTTTCGCATTATTGAATCGGTGCAGGCTCCGGGTATCGCATACTTATTCGGTCTGCTGCGATAGGGTAAACTGGTCGTTTCCAAACGCCCCACCCAGATGGATACCCGCATGACTTCAGCCTCGTTTGTTCACCTCCGAGTTCACTCGGAATTCTCTCTTTACGACAGTACCGTGCGGGTGAAAAAGCTGATTGGCAAGGTGGCGGGAATGGGCATGCCCGCCGTCGCCCTGACTGACCAGTGCAATATGTTTGCGCTGGTGAAGTTTTACAAAGGCTGTCTGGGCGCGGGGGTGAAGCCGATTCTGGGAGCTGATATCTGGCTCGAAAACCCGGAAGACATTCACGCGCCGTTTCGCATCACCTTGTTGTGCCAAACGCCAGATGGCTACCTCAACCTGCGTGAACTCATCTCCCTCAGTTACCTGGAAAATCAGCATCACGACAAGTCCCTGATCAAGAAGGAATGGCTGTTTCAGCAGCACCAGGGCCTGATAGTGCTGTCGGGGGCACGTGACGGGGATATTGGCCAGCGCATTCTCAAGGGCAAACTGGATACCGCTGAATCCCTGCTGGCTGAATACGTTCAGGTATTTGGTAACCGTTTTTATCTGGAACTGCAGCGTACCGGGCGGCCGGGAGACGAAGCCGTGGTCAAGGCATCGCTGAATCTGGCGGCGTCACTGCAGGTGCCAGTGGTGGCCACCAACGACGTGCGCTTTATTCAGGCAGATGACTTTGAAGCCCATGAGACCCGCGTTTCCATCGGCCAGGGCTATGCGCTTGAAGACAGTCGTCGTCCACGTGAATACAGTGAACACCAGTATTTGCGCTCACCGGAAGAAATGGCCGATCTGTTCCGGGATGTCCCGTCTGCGATTCAAAATACCGTCGAAATCGCCAGGCGTTGTTCGGTCGAAGTACTGCTGGGCACCTACTTCCTGCCGGATTATCCGATCCCGGATGATATGGATGAAGATGATTTCTTCCGCAAGATTTCCGAAGTGGGCCTGAACGAGCGTCTGGATGTGATTCTGGCGGGTGTACCAAAAGACTCACCCGAGTACGCCGAGAAGCGCAAGCCGTACGACGAGCGGCTCAAGTTTGAACTCGATATCATCATCCAGATGGGATTCCCCGGCTACTTTCTGATCGTGATGGACTTCATCCAGTGGGCCAAGGATCACGACATTCCGGTGGGGCCGGGACGGGGTTCCGGTGCCGGGTCGCTGGTGGCTTACGCACAAAAAATTACCGATCTGGACCCGCTGGAATACGACTTGCTGTTCGAGCGCTTTCTGAACCCGGAACGGGTTTCCATGCCCGACTTCGATATCGACTTCTGTATGGAAGATCGAGAGAAGGTAATCGCTTACGTTGCTGATACCTATGGTCGTCAGGCGGTATCCCAGATTGTGACCTTCGGCACCATGGCCGCGCGCGCGGTGGTACGGGACGTGGCCCGTGCACAGGGCAAGTCATTTGGTCTGGCCGACAAGCTGTCGAAACTGATTCCGGGTGATCCGGGCATGACGCTGGAAAAAGCACTGGATGCAGAAGAGCCACTGAAGGAGTTTCTGGAAGAGGACGAGGAAGCCCAGGAAATCTGGGAGATGGCGCTCAAGCTCGAAGGTCTGGCGCGTCAGACCGGCAAGCACGCCGGGGGCGTTGTTATCGCGCCGACCAAACTGACCGACTTTGCTCCCACAGCCTGTGAAGACGATGGCAGTGGACTGGTCACCCAGTTCGACAAGAACGACGTGGAAGAGGCCGGGCTGGTGAAGTTCGACTTCCTCGGCCTGCGAACCCTCACCATCATCGACTGGGCGCTGGACATGATCAACGCCCGACAGCGCAAGGAAGGTCTGGAGGATGTGGACATCAACCAGATTCCGCTGGACGATGCGGATTCCTACAAGCTGCTGAAAGAAGCCCGGACCACGGCGGTGTTTCAGCTTGAATCGCGCGGCATGAAGGATCTGATCCGGCGTCTGCAACCCGACAACATCGAAGACATGATCGCACTGGTGGCGCTGTTCCGTCCGGGGCCGCTGGAATCTGGCATGGTGGACGACTTCATCAACCGGAAACACGGTCGCGCAGAGGTTGCTTATCCACACCCGGACTTCCAGCACGAAAACCTGAAAGAAATTCTGGAACCCACATACGGCGTAATCGTTTACCAGGAACAGGTGATGCAGATTGCCCAGGCGCTGGCTGGTTACACCCTCGGTGGTGCGGACATGCTGCGTCGGGCCATGGGTAAGAAAAAACCGGAAGAAATGGCCAAGCAGCGGGAGATTTTCCGCACTGGTGCCGTGTCGGAAAACGTTGACCCCGATCTGGCGATGAAGATTTTCGATCTGGTGGAAAAATTCGCCGGATACGGTTTTAACAAATCCCACTCCGCCGCCTACGCCGTGGTGTCTTACCAGACGCTGTGGCTCAAGACGCATTTCCCGGCGCCGTTTATGGCAGCGGTACTGACTTCCGATATGCAAACGACCGACAAGGTCGTGATCTTTATCGAAGAATGTCGCGAGATGGGGCTGGAGCTGGTGTTGCCTGACGTCAACCAGTCGGTGTTCCAGTTCACCGTCAACGACGATAACGCCATCGTGTACGGTTTGGGAGCGGTGAAAGGTGTCGGCGAAGGCCCGATTGACGCCATTATCGAAGCGCGCAAGGAAGGCGGTGAATTCCGCGATCTGTTCGATTTTTGCCAGCGCGTGGATAGCAAGAAGCTCAACAAGCGGGTACTCGAAGCACTGGTTCGCTGTGGTGCCTTTGACCGCCTGCCCGTCACTGCGCCCCGTGCGGTATTGATGGCCAGCATCGAAGATGCGATCAAGAGTGCCGGGCAGTCTGCCGCGAATGAGGCCGCAGGCATGGTTGATCTGTTTGGTGAAGTGCAGGCCGAAGAGGCCGTCGATGCGGATCCTTACGAACGCCATCGCGGAGAGCGCGACTGGACCCTCAAACAGCGCCTTCAGGGTGAAAAAGATACTCTGGGGCTGTTTGTAACCGGACATCCGTTCGATGAATACGAAGTGGAAGCACGCCAGTTTGCACCGACGCGCCTGGTCAACTTGCAAGACAGCAAGAAGCCCCAGAAGCTGGCCGGGCTGGTGGTTGATATGCGGGTGATGAAGAACAAGCGCGGTGACAACATGTGTTTTGCCACGCTGGATGACCGCTCAGGCCGTATGGAAGTGTCGTTGTTCTCGGATGTGTATGAAGAAGTTCGTGAGGTGGTCGCCAAGGACAAGGTGCTGGTGGTGGAAGCCCAGGTCAGCCACGACTCGTATTCGGGGGGCTTGAAAGCCATTGGTCGCAAGGCGATGGAGATCAGTCAGGCGCGACTGTCGTTTGCCAATGCATTACACATCGAGATCGAAGAACCGAATCACCCGGAACGCTTCAGCCAGCGCCTGATGCAGTTGCTGCAGCCGATGGAAGACGGTTGCCCGGTCGTGTTGAAATACCGTAATGACAGCGCTTGCTGCGATATCCGTCTTGGGGATGAATGGCGAGTCAATCCAACCGATGAACAGCTGCAAGAGCTGAGGTTTGAATACGGTGAGCAGGCCGTGGTGCTGAATTTTGACTAACCGTTGTCCGTTGGAAGGCAGCTTTGATCACCACTCCGGGGATTTGCTTCAAGCCTCACGATGGGTGATTGCCCTCAGCGGCGGTATGGATTCCATGGTGCTGCTGTACGCCGCCAAACGTTGGCGAGATCGTCAAATACAGCAGTTGGGAAAAGCGCCAGACATGCTGGCGATTCATGTTCATCACGGTTTATCCGGCAATGCCGACAGCTGGGCCGACTTTTGCCAGCATCAATGCAAGACTCTGGCGATTCCGTTGCAGATTCATCGGGTGCAGTTTCAACCGGATGGCAATGGCATTGAACAGGCGGCCCGTCGTGCTCGCTATCAGGTGTTCGAATCTTGCTGTGGTGCTGGTGACTGCCTGTTGATGGGCCACCATGGTGATGATCAGCTGGAAACCCGCTTGATGCGTCTGACTCGTGGTAGCGGCTTGTCCGGTCTCAGCGGAATCCCGGTTTCCCGTTCACTCTCTCCTGATTCAAGCGTTCAGTTAGTGCGACCATTTTTGTCGATGCGGCGCCGGGAACTGCTGGACTACGCTGCATTGCATGCACTGGAATGGATCGAGGACGAATCGAATCAGGACGTGCAATTTGAGCGCAATTGGTGGCGACAAGAGATTTTGCCACGTATCGAGGAACGGCTACCGGGGAGACTGGATGCCATGCTGGCCAGTACTCGCGCGCTGCAGTCGGATGCGGCGGCATTCCATCACTTGCTGGCGCCGCAACTGGAAAAGTGCATTGAGCCTTGTCGCTGGCCGTGGGTTAAAACCGATGCGTTGCGACTGGATCACTGGCAGCAAGCAGCCGAGGTACTGCGCTCGGTATTACTGCGAGCCTGGCTCCAGCGCCTCAATATCAACCCGCCTTCACAAAACCAGCTGGAACAGTTACTGGTTATGTCAGATGCGGCAGGTGATGCCAATCCGGAAGTGAAACTGGGTGACTGGATGATTCGCCGCCACGGTGGGTGCCTGTTGGCTTGCGATTGGCGAGGTGAGCAGCAAACCCGTCAACAGCTGCAGGAAACGCATATCACCCTTCAGGAAGGCAGACCAGACGACACTGGACTGTTTTGAGCAACACGAAGTTGGACGGTTGAGAAGATTGCGGCCGGAGACTATCAGATAAGCTGCCTGGCCTTGATGAAGAACAAACACGGTTTGTCACTGCGTCCCAAAGGCCGCCCCGCCAAACGATTGAAGCATCTTTGGCAGGAAGCGGGAGTACCGCCCTGGTTACGTGCTGTATGGCCATTGCTTTTACAGCACGGAGAACTCAGGGCGATACCCGGCGTTGCCGTTGATGAGCGCAATCTGGTTGCGCTCTGAAAGGCCTTTCAATCAGCTGACAACGCTGCCCAGCAGCATCACAGCGCCATAACCAATGCTGTAGGCAATCAGCAGGGGTACGATGTAGCGCAGGTAGGTGCCAAACGTCAGGGCCTCGACCTTGCTCATGGCAACGATGCCTGCCGCAGAACCAATCACCAACAAGGAACCACCAACACCCACGGCATAGGTCAGGGATAGCCATTCCGCCAGCGACATGGTGACGTCGGCTTTCAGCAGTGCGGCTGTCAGCGGTACGTTGTCAATCAGTGCTGACAGCAGTCCCATCAGGTAATTGGCAAACCAGGCTGGCAGCAGGTCGTATAAGGCGACAAAGGTATCGAGCGCGTGGATTTCCTTCAAGGCGCCAACCAAGAGCAGAATGCCGAGGAAGAACATCAATGTATCGAACTCGATGTGGCGGATGTAATCCAGAATCGGATCGTTTTCGGTGTCTTCCCCAAAAGCTCTTGCCAGCAAGAACATGACGGACAAACCGGTCAGGAAGCTCAACACCGGTGGAATGCCGAAGACCACGTTACCCACAATGGTGAAGATAATGGTCAGCAGGAAGATCCCGGCAATGGCCAGATCAACGGTTTCAGCTGGCTGACGTTCTCCCTGAATCAGAACATTCTCGGTCAGGGGACGCGACAGCATGATGGACAAAGCGGCAACAGCAATGGCGGCTGGCAGCGACAGCATCAGCAAGTGGGTGATACTGACCTTTTCCGCGAGGAAGATCATCAGAGTCGTCACGTCACCGGTGATCATGGCGACACCGCCGGAGTTCACCGCAAACACCACAAGAGTTGCGAAACGCAGGGTTTTTCGAGTCGGGAGGTTCAGCGACAGAATCAAAGCGATCGAAATCAGCGTGGCGGTGATGTTGTCAGCCAGGGACGAGAAAACGAATGCGAAAGCGCCGGTCAGAATCAACAATCGCCGTTCACTGATGTTCTTCGGCAAGACCCGATAAATCAGGCTTTCGATCATGCCTTTTTTGTTCAAATAGACCACGAATGTCATGGCGGCGAGCAAGAAGAGCCAGAGGCTGGCAATTTCGGCGATGTTTTCTTCCAGACCGTGCATGACGTGTGTGGCTTCACCGTCAGCATGCAGAAACAACAGAACCCAGGACAGACAGCCGAAAAACAGCACGGACTGGGCTTTATTCACGTGAATAACTTCTTCAAGAACAACCGAGGCCAAACCAAGCAGGGCCAGGGTAATCAATGCAATGTTGAGTAACGAATCCATAGCGATCCTTTGATTATTTTTGCGGCCATAATAGTCGCAACACTCTCATTGGTGCAGTATTTCCTCGTAAGTAGACCGTCGCAATTGCCTGGAAGGCGAACCTTGACGGTAAAAAAACGGAACTTTGGTTGGGAGTGATTTCCCTAAGTACTCCGATCCCGTTTGACACCAGCAAGCTGAGGAAGATGGATGCCGTCGCAGATTTCGTACACAAACGCCCCGATTCTGTCTCTGCCATTGGTCTGGAGGTTCAGGGTAATTGTCTTCTTGATGATCGTGCTGGTGGCCGGATGTTCTGATAATCGTCAACCGATTTTACGAGGCGCAAAACATCCGGGGAGCGATAGCTCAATCCAGTCGGCCAGGGAATCCTCCTTGAGAGAAACATCCCCGGCAGATGCAAAAAGCAGTGAAACGTCGGATGGTGTGGCGACGCTCAATACGCCCCCAAAAGAGGCTGGGCCCGACGAAGGCACTGAAGAAGTCACAGGTGCAAGCACCAGGCCCCGTCTGGAACCGCTGGATCTGAGTCTGCCGGAACTGACGTGGCGCTCTGATACAGAACAATGGACGCCGGATTCGGTTGAGCCTTTGCGCAACAGTATTGCGAGGGCGTTCGAGAACGACATGGGGTCAGAGGAGCCCGGTGTGGAGTTGTCAGGGAAGCTGCATTGGGATGAATCGGAAGCGGCTGAGAACAAGCCGCTTCAGGAGGCTGTTATGGGCGCGGAATTCGAGATTCGTATTCCGCTGCCCTGAACAATCAGAGGGCTATCGTTCGGCAATAGCGCCGGTTTCGTTCCAGTCACACAGGAGTTGAGCGAGGGCATGTGCCTGGGTGTGAAGGGCTTCGAGCTCTTCCTGGGTACCTCTTGGCTTGGTAATCAACGGCACGCGACGCAGTTCCGATACCAGCGGGTGGTCCGGGTTGGCGAAGCGGTTTTTCTCCAGATTCCAGCGAATATTGGCGTTCAGCATTCGGAAAAAGCTCAGCTTGGTTTCCAGAGAGAACATGCTGTGATCGTGCAAATCGTGGAAGTGATTGTAGTCGATACCTGCCAGCAGAGCGGTGCGACCATTGACCTTCAGGGAGGCTGAACGTGTGCTGTTCAGCACCATTGCCATGACGCCGAGGATTTCACCCGCCGTAATCAGGTTCAGGGCGTTGTGGCTGATGTCGGATTGCAACACGCTCAGCTCGCCCTTGAGCAGGAAATACAGCACATTGGCAGGCTCGCCCTTATGCAGAATGACCTCGTCCTTGTCTGCGGCAGTAAACCGGGTAACGGACATCAGCAATTCGAACTGCTCAGGGTCCTTGCTCAGCAGGTCCTTGAAAAATGTAACGCCTCGCAGCAGACGCTGCAGCGTTTCCGGTGGGTATTCCTCTCGGTCCAGACCGCGCATAGATAATCCTGTAAACCGTAATGCAAGAAATGCGCACTATATCACGCAACTATTTTGAAAAAAGCCGCGTCATGTACTACCGGCAATCAAATCTTACAGAGCAAACTCTGTGAGAACCGAACATTCCTGCTGCTTGGCCCGACAATCCGGAAAAATGGCGAATGTCGCCCAAGTGATTGAGATATCACCAGTGTAAAACTGCAGTTTGCAGCGCTGCAAATTGATGGCTCTGGACTTACTCAGGACTTACAATGTTGGCTTGAATTAATCCGAGAGAGAGCCATGTCTGATTACCTGATTGCCCCATCCATTTTGTCTGCCGATTTCGCCCGCCTGGGGGAGGATGTACTCAATGTACTGGAAGCCGGTGCTGATGTGGTGCACTTCGATGTGATGGACAATCATTATGTGCCAAATCTGACCATTGGTCCGATGGTATGCAGGGCACTGCGTGATCACCTGGATCGAGCCAGCAATGCGGCCCCCATTGATGTGCATCTGATGGTTTCTCCGGTCGATCGTCTGATTGGCGATTTCGCCGATGCGGGCGCGTCTTACATTACCTTCCACCCGGAAGCGACTGATCACATTGATCGCAGCCTGCAATTGATTCGTGATCGTGGCTGCAAGGCTGGTCTGGTGTTTAATCCGGCAACACCGCTGCACTACCTGGATTACGTGATGGACAAGCTGGACGTGATCTTGCTGATGTCCGTGAATCCGGGCTTTGGTGGCCAGTCTTTTATTCCGGGCACCTTGAACAAGTTACGTCAGGTACGTGAGCGCATTGACGCCTCCGGCCACGATATTCGCCTTGAGATTGATGGTGGCGTGAAAGTCGACAATATTGCGGAAATCGCAGCAGCGGGTGCTGATATGTTTGTTGCTGGTTCCGCAGTATTTAATGCCCCGGACTACAAGGAAGTAATCGATAACATGAGAGCGGAGCTGGCCAAAGCATGATGCACATTGGCTAACCGGCCAGGCTCCCGATTCAAAAGGAATGAACGATGACTATAACAAACTGGAATGCGGGGATTCGTTCCCGCTTTGTGACGCCCTGGGAGCAACTGGCTGATCAGGACACATTAACACTTGGTCCTGAGCTGGTGCTGTTTGATCTGGACGGCACCCTTATTGACAGTGTTCCTGATCTGGCTGCGGCTGTGGACTTTATGCTTCAGGAACTGGGGCGTGAGGAAGCCGGCGTCGATCAGGTTGCCCGATGGGTCGGCAACGGCGCTGACAGACTGGTTCGTCGAGCCTTGGCTGAAGGCGATGATTGGCTGGCTCAGCGCCTGGATGCTGGTGAAGTGGCGGCGGCACGAAAGCACTTCAATGCGGCGTATCTGGAGCACCTTCATCATGCGACGGGGGTTTACGACGGTGTTGAGGCCCTGATAAAGGTTTTGCAGTCGGGGCTGACCAGGCACATTGCTCTGGTTACCAACAAACCGCGCCTCTTTACAGAACCTTTGCTGGAATCACTGGGTTGGACCGATGTTTTTGACTGTGTTGTGTGCGGTGACGATCTGGATGAAAAGAAACCTTCCCCCAAACCTCTGTTACACATCTGTGAACAACTGGGCTTTCAACCTGCCCAGGCGTTGATGATCGGTGATTCTCGTAATGACGTCATGGCAGCCCGAATGGCGGGCATGCCCGTAGTGGCGGTTAGCTACGGCTACAACCACGGTGAAGATATTGCTCTGAGCGAGCCGGACTGGATCATTCACTCGATGCAGGAACTGGTGGAGTAATCCCGTGATGACTCGGATATTGTCAATGTTGGCCGGATTGATGATATCGAGTGTCTCGGCGGCTGATGACGGCCCGCTCTTTTTCGATATGGGCATTGGCCAGACGTTTTTTCATATCCCCGAGCAAGATACGAATCGGCTCTTTGCGGATGACGACACTGACGGTACCTGGCCAGCCCGATCACTGCGTCTTGGTGGCGGGCTGACAATTGGCAATGTCGTTAGCGTGGGAACCACCTTCTGGTTGTGGGGGGATTCTGATTTGCTTGACGATGAGGAGGAAGAGGAAAGCGACTCCACGTCTGAACGCAGCAATCCCAATCCGGAACTTTGGGGTTCCGGCGCCGATGTCTTTGCTCGCGTCGGCATTCCGTTCAAAGCCAGTGGCAGTGGCCCTTACTTTGAATACGGACGGCTTTGCTGGGCTGCCCGGATTACCAATCTTGCTGATCCCTGGAAGCGTAATGGCTGTACGGCCAGGCGGGGTTTTGGCATCGCGTTCTTTTCTTCCAAAGACTCTGTCTCCAACAGCGAATCAGAGTCTGCGTTTCGATTGGCTTTTCACCGCACGAATTTTGATGAAGTCGACCTGTATCAGTTTATGATTGACGCGCAATTTCGCTTCTAGCATACGACTGAAGGCCGTACCCCGCTCAGGATGATTCCCTTGCCCGCGTTTTTCCTTGCCTTGACCACAGAGCAGCAATGGCTGCTGATCGCCGCGGTTTCAGCCTTGACCGTTTTTCTATTGACACTCGGAATTTGCAGGACCTACTGGCGTCGAGATTTGCGTGCGATGGAGCAGCTTTCGGAACAACAGCGGAAAGAACAGCATGGTCAGCTCTGTGAAGCGGAAAAAGAGTTCCAGGCGCTGTCGGTTGAAAAAGTTCGCTGGCAGGAACGGGCACAGGCCTTGTCCGAGCGTTTGAAGCAGCTGGACGGTGTTTATCGTCATCAAATAGAGGAACAGCAGCAAAGCCACGATCAGATGACGGATCAGCTGCAAACGCTCCAGGCAGAACTGGCGCGTGAGCGTCAGGCTCGCAAGCTGGAGCATCGTCATGCGCAAGAAAAACTGATGCTGCTGGAAAACAACAAGGCTCAACTGCTCAAGGAATTTGAAGCTTTGTCAGGGAAAATCTTCGAACAAAAGCAGCAGCAGTTTGCGCAGCAAAGCGAGCATGGCATCCAAACCGTGTTGGCCCCGTTTCGTGAGCAATTGGATGGACTGCGAAAAAAAGTCGAAGAGGTGTACGTCAGCGACAGTCGTGATCGGGCTTCCCTGAAAACCCAACTCGGGGAGCTTCAGCGTCTCAACCAGCAAATGTCGGAGGAAGCCAAAGCTCTGACAACCGCTTTGCGTGGCGAAAACAAAACCCAGGGTAACTGGGGAGAGCTGCTACTGGAGTCGGTGCTCGAAAGCAGTGGTCTGCGTGAGGGCGAGGAATTTGTGCGTGAGCAGGTCATGACCAACGAAGAGGGGTGGCGTTATCGTCCCGACGTCGTTATCAACCTGCCGGATGACCGCCACATTATCGTGGACGCCAAGGTATCCCTGAATGCCTATACCGATTACGTCAATGCCGCGTCTGAGCTGGAACAGGCCGCTGCATTGAAACGGCATCTGGATTCTGTACGGCAACACATCCGTGGTTTGAGTGGTAAGGCGTATCAACAGTTGAATGGTGTCAACACGCCGGATTTTGTTTTCATGTTCATGCCAGTCGAACCTTCATTCGTTGTCGCCTTTCAGGAAGACGATAGTCTGTTTGCCGATGCCTTTGAGCAGAAAGTGGTGGTCGTGACTCCAACGACCTTGCTGGCTTCACTGCGAACAGTGGCCAGCCTGTGGGCGATTGAACGTCGCAATCGCAACACCGAGCAGTTGGCGGATCAGGCGTCGAAGCTGTACGACAAGCTGGTGGTGGTGGTTGAGCGGTATGAGAAACTGGGCGTTCAAATCGGCACCCTGAACAAAACCTACGATGATGCCTGGAACTCGATGAAAACCGGGCGCGGAAACCTGCTGCACCAGGCGGATCAGTTCAGAAAACTCGGCGTCAGGGTCAAGAAGGAGCTGGCGAAGCCACTTGTTGATGACGCCAATGCCGAATCTGAACTGCATCAGGCGCAACTGGAGCAATCTCTGACAGATACCAAAACGTCATAGCGCACGAGACCCGAACCTCTGCCGAGTCTGTAGTGGTGTATAGTTATCGTATAGGTTTTGGTTTGGAGGTTTGCAGCGATGCGTCTGGGAATGGTATTGGGAGATCAGCTGAGTGATTCACTTCCCACGTTATCTGCTCTGGATCCAGCTACCGACATCATTCTGATGGCCGAAGTGCATCAGGAAGCCAGTTATGTACCTCATCATCCCCAGAAAATAGCGCTGATCTTCAGTGCCATGCGTCACTTTGCCTTGTCACTGAAAGAGCAGGGCTGGCGCGTGATTTATCACTCGCTGGATAAGCACGAATCCCCCTCGTTGCTGGCGTCGGTTCAGGCCGTTTGTCAGCAGGAAACCATTCACGACGTGGTGGTGACCCGCTGCGGTGAATACCGATTGCATCAGCACATGTTGTCTTGGCCACAGCTCCTGGGATTGCCCGTATGTATTCTGGAAGACTCACGTTTCCTGTGTTCCCCGGCTGAATTTGAGCAGTGGGCGCAAGGCAAAGCCTCGGTCAGAATGGAATTCTTCTATCGCGAGATGCGTCGACGCACCGGTCTGTTGATGGAAGGTGATCAGCCGGTTGGTGGTCAATGGAATTTCGATGCCGATAACCGCCTGAAATACAAAGGCCAGGTGCCATTGCCACCGCCGTATCAACTCAATCGGGACAGTATTGATGCCGATGTGGTGGCACTGGTGGCCGACCGTTTTGCCTCAAATCCCGGATCTCTGGATTCATTTCATTGGGCTACCACCCGAGCGGGTGCACGGGAGCGGTTGGACTTTTTTATTCAGCATTGTTTACCGAACTTTGGTGACTACCAGGATGCATTGGTTGCAGGTGAACCAACCCTGTTCCACAGCCTGATTTCACCCTATCTCAATTGTGGTTTGCTCGAACCCATGGAAGTCTGCCTGGCCGCTGAAACGGCCTGGTATCAAAAACTGGCTCCCTTGAATGCAGTGGAAGGCTTTATCCGTCAGATTATTGGTTGGCGGGAGTTTGTGCGCGGTATCTACTGGCTGAAAATGCCGGACTACGCTGACAGCAATTTCTTCGATCATCAGCAGCCGTTGCCCGGCTTTTTCTGGGATGGCGAAACCCGCATGCGGTGTTTGTCCGAGAGCATTAACAGCGCATTGGATCATGCCTATTCGCACCACATTCAACGCCTGATGGTGATTGGCAATTTCGCCACCCTGGCCGGGTTGGCTCCAAAGCTGGTGGAAGAGTGGTTTTTGGCCATCTACGCCGACGCCTATGAATGGGTCGAGCTGCCGAATGTGGCGGGTATGGGCTTGTTTGCCGATGGCGGTTACCTCGCCAGCAAGCCTTACATTGCCTCCGGCAACTACATCAACAAAATGTCGGATTACTGCAAGCAATGTCACTACCAGGTGAAAACGGCCGATCAATCCGATAGTTGTCCGTTAAATAGCCTCTACTGGGACTTTGTCGCTCGCCATCGTGAACGACTTGCTGGTAATCATCGAATGGCGATGGTCTACCGCAATCTGGACCGGCAAGACCCGGACAAGCAGAGGCGTATCTTTGCTCGCGCCCGATTGCTGATAGAGAGTCTTGATGATGTCTGACAAGCAAGCCATGAAAGGTCATAAATCCGGGTTGCCTTGTAAAGTATGTCCGGTTTGCCTGCGTCCGTTCTCCTGGCGTAAAAAATGGGAAAAGTGCTGGGATTCGGTACGTTATTGCTCGGAACGCTGTCGACGGCAACGAAGCTGATATAGGCGCTCATCTGCTGGTAAACTACGCGGTTTGAGTTTTTCAGGTACCAGATTGATGGCAGGCCGCGACAATATTTATCAGCAACTGCAGCCCGAATCCGCCGGGTTTCGCTTTGATGACGCGGTTGCCCGTGTTTTTCCCGATATGATCAAACGCTCGGTGCCGGGTTACGCTGAGTCGGTGGCCATGTCAGGCATCATCGCCAGCCAATACGCTCAACCCAAATCCAACCTCTACGACCTCGGATGTTCTCTGGGGGCGGTCACGCTGGCACTGCGCCATGGTGTTACCCAGTCGGACTGTCATGTTATCGGTGTTGATAATTCTGAAGCGATGTTGGAGCGTGCTCGCCACTACATTGCTCTGGATGATCAGACGTTGGCGGGGGATGCTGTACCCGTTGAGCTGATCTGTGCGGATATTTGTGATCTACGCATGGAAAACGTATCGGTTTCTGCGCTCAACTACGTACTGCAGTTTGTAGAAATGGAACGACGTTTGCCGCTGCTTCGCAAGATCGCAGAGGCAACCTTGCCCGGCGGTGTACTGATTCTTTCCGAGAAGCTGAGTTTTGATGAGAAAGAACAGGCTATTCAGGACAGCCTGCATATCGATTTCAAACGCGCCAACGGATATTCCGACCTGGAAATTTCTCGCAAGCGTACCGCGATTGAAAACGTGTTGATCCCCGAGTCCGAAGCGTGTCATCGTCAAAGACTGCTGGAAGCGGGGTTCACCCGAGTCGTACGCTGGTACCAATGCTTTAACTTCGTATCTTTTCTGGCCATCAAGTGACCAAGGAGTTCGGTAGCATGACATTTGCCTCATCGGCTGTTGCCGGAATTGATCCGGAACACCCGGAATCGATATTGGTCTGGTTCGACAATCTGATCGCATCCATGCAACAACCTGGAAGTGGACTGGAACCTTGGGCGAAGATTCTGCGTCAGCAGCTGACGGATATTCTGGTCACACGAGAGCACGGTGATCAGCAACGCTGGCTAGGTGCCCTGAAAGCTCTGCCGCTGGTTGAAGGCGTCCAGTGTGATCTGGAATCAGAGCACTTGCACATCAGCAGTGGCAATGGTTTGTCGGATATCCTGGCGAGCCAGATTCATACCGGACTGGAAGGCCTTATTCCCTGGCGCAAAGGCCCGTTCCACGTATTTGATACCTTTATAGACACAGAGTGGCGCTCGGACTGGAAGTGGCAGCGGGTTGTGCCGCATTTGTCGAAAATGGAAGGACGGCGTGTTCTGGATGTGGGGTGTGGGTCTGGATACCACATCTGGCGAATGCTGGGGGAAGGAGCACGGCAGGTGATTGGTGTCGATCCCTCTCGGCTGTTCCTGATGCAATTCCAGGCAATCAAGTTTTATGTCGAACAGTCCAAAGGACAGGTTCCGGCACATTTGTTGCCAATGAAAATGGAAGATGTGCCTCCGAAGCTGAAAGCTTTCGATACGGTGTTCAGTATGGGCGTGCTATACCATCGCAAATCGCCGATAGAACACCTTGAAGAACTCAAGGGTGCTCTCCGTCCGGGCGGCGAAATGGTGCTTGAAACACTGGTCATCGAAGGCCCGCTGGGGCAAGTACTGATGCCGGAAGATCGTTACGCCATGATGCGCAATGTCTGGTACATCCCATCGCCCGAAACCCTGTTGCTCTGGTGTCGTCGTGTCGGGTTCCGCAATCCTCGTGTGGTCGATCTCAATCAGACGTCTCTGGATGAGCAGCGCACCACGGAATGGATGAAGTTCAATTCTCTCAACGATTTCCTCGATCCCAATGACCTGACCAGAACCGCAGAGGGATATCCTGCGCCGCTACGAGCGGTGGTGATCGCTGACAATTGATCCTGTTTGATCTGTTGCTCCCTGGTCCGCTGCGGTCAGGGCGTTATCCAGAGCGGTGAAAAACGCGGGTCGCTCGCGGAATGTACGAACTGATCTGAAAACCTCAGCCATCTCTGGCGAGTGCATGGCGAAGTAATGCAGCCATTGCTTGAGACGGTCTGTTAATTGTTTATCGGTCAGATAATCCAGACGCTCGGCCAATCGTTTGAATAGAATCATGTAATCCCGAAACTGAAAGTCGGTGTGTTCCAGCTGGCCATATTGCCGACGGATTCTCAGTGCCAGATCGGGTGTGGCGACCAGACCTCGTCCAATCATCAGCAGGTTGGTACCCGCCACGGCTTCGCAACGAATGGCATTGTCTGTGGTCCAGATCTCTCCGTTGGCGAGTACCGGTATCTGAACTGAGGCCCGAATTTTTTCAATCCATTCCCAGTGTGCGGGCGGTTTGTAGCCTTCTGTTTTGGTGCGTGCGTGTACGGTGAGCCACTGAATGCCGGCGCTTTCCAGAGCCTGGGCATTGTCCAGTGCCAGAGACTTGTCCTTGAACCCGAGACGCATCTTGGCACTGACCGGTACGTGGGCCGGAACCGCCTTCCGCACGGCAGTTGCAACCTGATGGAGCACTTCTGGATATTGCAGCAATACCGCACCGCCCTGACTTTTGTTCACGGTTTTTGCCGGACAACCGAAGTTCAGATCGATCGCCGGAGCCCCGAGGCTGGCGGCTTTGGCCGCATTTTCAGCCATACACACCGGGTCGCTTCCCAGCAGTTGAACATGGACTGGAGTACCGGCCAGCGTTTTTCCCTGGTTGGCCAGTTCCGGGCAGTAGCGATGGAAGACTTTGGCGGGGTAGAGCTGTTGATTGACGCGAACAAACTCGGTGACGCAATGGTTGATGCCACCCACAGACGTCACCAGCTCACGCAAGTGAAAGTCCATCAAGCCTTCCATGGGAGCCAGAGCGATGTAAGGAACAGAGGATTGATGTTGGTCTGGTCGGGCGGTCAATGGATGGATCATACCAGTGTGAGCAGGAAGCTGGAGGGGCGGCGATTGGACATGGGTTTTGGCAGTCTGTCAATTGGCGAATATTCGCGCCGAAATGAATCGAAATGCCACCAAAGTCGGTAGGTTTTTCGTGAACTTTGTGACTGATTTGGTTGATGTTGTCATGACCCCTTCATCTTTTATGGGCGGATTTGTTCCCAAGTGCGGTTGTTGGTGGGTAAATTTTGACCTGTGGCAGTTGAAAGGGGCAGGTCTTTTAAGTAGTCTGGCTCAGTTTTTCTGCATTCAGGGAATAGCATTATTGCCTTGGATTCAGTGAACTCTTGCTAAACGCAAAACAACCATAAATGTATAGGAGCCACTTGCATGTCAGAGCCAGGACTCGTCACGCAAGGCTTGGAATTGATGATCTTTGGTATGGCTACCGTATTCGTCTTTCTGACGATGCTGGTATTTATTACCGATCAGATGTCCAAGCTGGTCAGTAAATATGCTCCCGAAGAAGAAGTTGTTGCAGCGCCGAAGCCGGTTGCCGCAGCGCCTCAGACTCAGGGAGTTGATCCGCAATTGCTGAAGGTCTTGTCAGCAGCGGTCAAGGAACATCGTTCGCGCCAAAAGTAGCGAGCGAATCATAATAACCAAGACGTTAACAACGTTATCGGAAGAAAAGGCCATCATCCATGACCGATTCTAAAAAACTCGGAATTACCGACGTCGTATTGCGCGACGCACACCAATCGATTCTTGCCACCCGTATGCGTATTGACGACATGCTGCCGATCGCTGAAAAGCTGGATCAGGTAGGCTACTGGTCGTTAGAATCCTGGGGTGGTGCAACCTTTGATTCATGCATCCGTTTCCTGGGCGAAGACCCATGGGATCGCATCCGTGAATTCAAAAAGGCAATGCCAAAAACCAAGCATCAAATGCTGCTGCGCGGTCAAAACCTGCTGGGTTACCGCCACTACGCTGATGATGTGGTAGAGAAGTTCGTTGAACGCGCTGCGACGAATGGCGTGGATGTATTCCGCGTGTTTGACGCAATGAACGACCCTCGCAACCTGGAAACTGCTCTCAAGGCCGTCAAGAAGCAGGGAAAACACGCTCAGGGCACTCTGTCGTTCACGACCAGCCCGGTGCACACCATGGAAGCATGGGTGTCTCTGGCGAAGCAGATCGAAGACATGGGTGCAGACTCCATTGCCATTAAAGACATGGCAGGTGTTCTGACTCCATACGATGCATTCGAGCTGGTTACCAAGCTGAAGGCCCAGACCGATCTGGAAGTTCAACTGCACGCACACGCGACTTCAGGCTTGTCTGACATGACCATCCTGAAGGCTGTTGAAGCGGGCATTGATCGTGTAGACACCGCGATTTCTTCTATGTCCATGACCTACGGCCACACGGCAACGGAATCGGTTGTTGCTGCTTTGGCAGGTACGGAGCGCGACACTGGCATCGACCTGCTGTTGTTGGAAGAAATTGCCGCTTACTTCCGTCAGGTTCGTAAGAAGTACGCCAAGTTTGAAGGCGCGCTGAAGGGAACCGATTCCCGTATTCTGGTTGCTCAGGTACCTGGCGGTATGCTGACCAACATGGAAAACCAGTTGCGTGAGCAAGGCGCATCCGACAAGTTTGATGACGTTCTGAAAGAAATCCCACGTGTTCGCGAAGATCTGGGTTTCATTCCTCTGGTAACACCAACTTCACAGATCGTTGGTACCCAGGCGGTTCTTAACGTTCTGACGGGTGAGCGTTACAAGTCTATTTCCAAGGAAACCCAGGGCATCCTGAAAGGCGAGTACGGTGCTGCTCCTGCGCCAATGAACGCTGAGCTGCAAGCTCGTGTTCTGGATGGCAAAGAGCCAATCACTTGTCGTCCGGCTGATCTGATCGAAAATGAGATGGACAAGATCGTTGCTGACGTTGACAAGCTGGCCGCTGATAAAGGTATCAAACTGTCTGCTGACAAGATCGATGACGCTTTGACCTACGCCCTGTTCCCTCAGATTGCTCCGAAGTTCCTGGAAAATCGTGGCAATCCAGATGCGTTTGAACCGGCTCCAAAAGGTGATGCAGAAGACACCTTCACTGTAAATGTCGATGGCAACGAATACGTTGTTAAAGTTGACGACGGTGGTGATGTGACTCATCTGGCACCGATTAACGGCGCTCCAATCAGCATGGGTGGTTCTGCTCCAGCAGCTGATGCTGCGGCTCCGGTTGCAGCAGGTAGCGGTGAGCCTATCGGTGCCCCACTGGCTGGTAACGTCTGGAAGGTGATGGTGACTCCGGGTTCTCAGGTTGCAGAAGGTGATGTTGTGCTGATTCTGGAAGCCATGAAGATGGAAACCGAAGTTCGTGCGCCTCGTGCCGGTACTGTCAGCAGTGTGGCAGCAGCCGAAGGTGCGGCGGTTAAAGTCGGCGACACTCTGTATACCCTGGCGTAAGGAGTGTCGACATGCAAAGCTTGATTAACCTCTGGCAAGACACCGGTTTTTACCAAATGGAATTTGGCCAATTGGTCATGATTCTTATTGGTATTGGACTGCTGTACCTTGCTATCAAAAAGGGCTTCGAGCCCTTGCTGCTGTTGCCAATTGCAGTGGGTACCATTTTCGTAAACATTCCCGGGGCGGGTTTTTATGCCGATCCGGTTTACGATGCTGCTGGCCACCTGGAAGCACCAGCCGGTCTGCTGTGGTATATCTACCACGCAGGTATCGAGACAGGTCTGTTCCCATTGCTGATCTTCATGGGCGTTGGTGCAATGACCGACTTTGGTCCTCTGCTGGCTAACCCGAAGACCTTGCTGTTGGGTGCAGCCGCTCAGTTCGGTATCTTCGGAACTCTGTTCGGCGCGGTATTCTTCACGGATATTGGCTTGATGGACTTCAGCATTCAGCAAGCTTCAGCGATTGGTATTATCGGTGGTGCAGACGGACCGACCTCGATCTTCATTGCATCGAAGCTGGCTCCTGAGCTACTGGGTGCGATTGCAGTAGCGGCATACTCTTATATGGCTCTGGTTCCAATGATCCAGCCGCCAATCATGAAGTATTTCACCACGGAAGAAGAGCGCAAGATCCAGATGTCTCAGCTGCGTACTGTCAGCAAGACTGAGAAGATTGTTTTCCCAATCACGATTCTGGTTCTGGTTGCTCTGTTGTTGCCATCGGCGGCGCCTCTGTTGGGTATGTTCTGCTTCGGTAACCTGATGAAGGAATCCGGCGTGGTTGAGCGTTTGAGTGATACGGCTCAGAATGCCTTGATTAACGTTGTGACTATCTTCCTGGGGCTTGGTGTGGGGTCAAAAATGAGCGCTGACAAGTTCCTGAACTGGGATACCCTGAGCATCCTGTTCCTGGGTCTGGCAGCTTTCTGTGTTGGTACCGCTACGGGTGTCATCATGGCCAAGATCATGAATAAGTACTCCAAAGACCCTATCAACCCATTGATTGGTTCTGCGGGCGTATCTGCTGTACCAATGGCGGCACGTGTATCCAACAAGGTTGGTCTGGAAGCTAATCCTCAGAACTTCCTGTTGATGCACGCGATGGGGCCAAACGTAGCGGGTGTTATCGGTTCTGCTGTTGCTGCCGGTGTGATGATCAGCTTCTTCGGATCCTGATTCTTCTAAACTTGCTAAATAAAAAAGCAGCCAATTGGCTGCTTTTTTTAGGTTCATCGCATTTAAGCGTGGAAAATGAGAACGGCAGTAAAACCGGTTAAATTTGCATTCGCCAAAACCCAAACAAAACCGATTA
>PBNY01000079.1 GCA_002723385.1 Oceanospirillaceae bacterium
CTCGACCGTCTGGCCTTCGACGTGATTCGCGTGCCGCCGTTGCGTCAGCGCAAGGAGGACATTCCCGAACTGGCGGAATTTTTTGCCATTCGTTTTACCACCGAGCTGGGATGGGAATACTTTCAGGGCTTCACTGATGACGCCATCAGCCAGATGGCACAATACGAATGGCCAGGGAACGTTCGGGAACTCAGAAACGTGGTCGAGCGTTCGGTGTTTCGATGGGGCGCGCCGGATATTCCGGTCAACAACATCGTGAAGGCCGCTGCGATATTTGCGGCCTGAAATACGCGATAAATGACAGTCGCGTCTTGTTGCAGAATATGCAATGTCGTTTCAGAAAATCCTCTTCCAAACCATACGCTACGCCAGTTTCAACTTTTCGCCCGTGGGGGTCATTCCAAATAGATGAACGATTTAGAAGCCCTCCGACATTGCATCTGAAAGGGCTTCCAACGATCAGCCCAGCTCTGCCAGTTCCGCCTTGATCTGGCTGGCCTGCTCTGCAAGTTCGTCAATCTCGCCTTCCAGTTCATGCACTCGTTCACGACGTTGGGCCACAGGCATCAAGTCTTCATTGCCCCAACGATGACCAACAGTTTCTTCAAAACTCGTCATTAAGCGATCAAGAACATTTTCAGGGAAAAGAAAACACAGCGCCGATGTCATGTCGCAACTTTCGAAAGGCACATCATAAGGGAAACAGGCGTACTTCATGCCATCACCAACATCTGGTTCAAACGTGGCCCACGGTAAAGATGAAGTACCCGGACTACCTCTAAATCCCTTGATCAACTGATGAGGAACCCGCACAGAGCTGGCTTCACTTGCCTTTTTATCAACCCATGACTTCAGGGCTTCCCGGAAGTCTTCCAGGCTGATCGGTTGGTTACGTAGCGTCTCGATTTCACTCGCGCGGGTCTGGATGTCGTTCTGTACGCTCTGCAACTGCTCTGTCAGGCGTTGTTTCTCTGCCTTGATGGTTTCAAGGGCGCTGTTGATTTTGCTGGTCATGGTGGCCTCTGGCTCAGTTATAGGTAAAGGGGAGGTTGTGGGTCATGTGGGCAGCTTCTGAGAATGAGCAGCCCATGACTTCTTCATAGTGCTTGGCGGCTTCGAAGTGAGACTGTGGGTTCTCGCCGAACTGCACAGGAGCGGCCTTGTCGTTGCTTTCGCTGAAGCAGACGGTGCCGAAGTGCTCGGAAAACTCAGGGTCAGTCAGCCCTTTGATAGCCGGGGGCACAGCGCCCAAAAAGCCGACATGGCGTAGGTAATACACACCAGGTACCGGGTTTTCCGGTGAGTTGGGCGGGTAGAATGCCGCTGAAATCTTCTTGAACTCGCCAGCCTTCACCATGCGCTGAAGCTCTGCATTGGGTTGCACCTGGGCGAACAGGTGGCCTTGTCGCGCAACCAGCCCCACTACAGCCCCCATGTTTGGCTGATTATCACCGGGGTGGCCAATGGTCAGATTAGCCGGGCGCTTGGCTGGATCGTAGGTGGCTGCAATATTGGCAACGTCCTGTTCTGTAAAAGTCAGATTGTCACCGCCCATGCTGACGTGTGATCCGGCTTTGAAGATATGAATCAGGGTATGGGAAATCATGACGGGGTGTGTACCTTGGTAGTTTGAGTGGCGGCTTGTGTAAGCTCTCGCTGTTCGCGGATAATGGAATAGGCCCATTGAAAGCTGATGCCGTACTGTTCGGAGATTTCAGGAATGCTCAGTTCATTGCGGGCAAAGCGCTGGTAGATCTCTTGATTGCGCTCGGATCGGCGGGCAGCGGCTTTAATTTTGAAGTACACGGCACATCCACCAAATAAGCGCCTGACCTCATCCATGATGTTCAGGGCAATGGTGTCCGCGTTAAGCTGCTGGATACCGTGTGCTTTCAGCTCGTCAGCCAAAGCAAAGGCAACGCATGAGGTTAATTCATCTCCATCAATGTTGGTCTTGTGTGGTTGCTTGAACTCAGGAGGTCGTTGCATGGTGGAACCCGTTACTTTTCAAAGGAGTTTAAAAATACCGGGTTTTGAACAGGAGGCTCTTGTAAATGGGTTTACAAAAAAGCCCCAGAACGGGGCTTTGAGGTGGGGACTTAATTGGCTAATAGCTGGCCTGACGACTTCGAAGATGCAGAATGACAAACCCTGTGAATCAATCCAGGGTGAATAATTTGCCGCATAACCCACAACCGGATATTACGGGCAAGGGTTTTACCATCGTCAATAGAAAAATTTTCTTTATCGAGCTGGTTTTGAAGTTGCTTTCTGACGTTCTTGATCTCGGTTTTAGCATCTGAACAATCAAGGCTTCCACCCATGCTAACGACCAGATATGCAAGCAATTCCCCGTCCATAGGGACGGTGGTTCTACGCCCATTAATTGCCAAGTGAATCTTTACCAAATCACCAAAAGGGTGTTCCAGATTGTTGGCCAACTCTTCGGCATCAAGATGCTCGCTATATTTAGCCTGACCAACAGTATCAAGCAGTGAACTGGTTTGACGATCCACGGCAGGCTGATTGTCCTGCATGGCGCGGGTTTGTACTTCCGGGAAGTGATAGGCACCAACGCTTAACAAAGACACCGACCAATCACGAGCCGCGATAGCGTGACAAAAGCTCTGCCATTGGGCCTGACCATTCGGAATCAACGAACAGCGCTCATGAAGCCGATCAGCGGCCTTCTGGACGTCTTCAAGGCTGCTGTCCGGGTTGTTTGCGGTTGCCAGATCGGTCATGGCGTCTAACAGCATCTCTTCACGAAAGACCAGGGCGGATACAACGTTGCCGGTGTTGGTGGCGGTCACTTCCAGCGTTTCACAGGTGTCGCCTGCCGGATCGGGCAACGTACTGAAGACCATTTCAAGCAGGCGGTAAACGTCCGGGATCAGAGCTTCATCTCGTTGGCCGTAGTCATCCAATGCCTTGTCCAGACGGGCTTTCAGCGTCCGCAGAACGGCCAAGCCGCCTTCCATGCCCTCAGTCAGATCACCAAAAGCCCCAGAGGTATCAACCAGGCGCTTCACACAGGCAATTTTGTCCGATGTGGTGTTGTCGTTTCCGTCCAGGCACTGACACAAGTGCTCCAGCATGGCGGCATTGATGCCAGCCTGTTCAACCAGGTGAGTCACAGAGTTGTTCAGTTTCATGGCGATGTTCCTCACTTGGCGGCTTGGCAAAATTTGCTGTAAACGTGATAGCTGGCATCGTTCAGGCCGGGATTAAACCGACGCACCAGCATCTGAGCGCAAAACGCCTCCAGTGTCTTGGAAAAGACTTTACTTTCTTCCTCGTTGGTATGTTTGGCCAACACCTTGAACAAGACGCGGTTGTAGTCCTGACGGGTTTGACCTTGCAGGGAAACCGGGGCGGCACGGTCATCATAGCCCAGTGCTTGCCCCCAGTTTTCAAGGCGGTATTGGCCGTCATAGTGACAAACTTCGGTATGGTCATAGAGGCCGCTGTCCTTCAGGCCCGTGGTCAGGCTGTTCAAGCCGTCATGCTCACCAATCAGCAGAATCTTAACCAGGCGGTTGCCTTGGGATCGTAGCTGATACAAGCCTTTCAGCGCTCGCAAGTGGTGGCTGTTCAAGCACTGTGCCCGCTCAACAATGAGCAGGATTCCCGCGCTGTCCTCAAGGCGGGTTTGCAGAAATTCCAGCTGTTCCAATGCCTGAAAATGCGGGTGAACAAGCAAGCCCATCGCCACCACCAAGCGACGAAGCAACGCCTCTCCATCCGGCAGGTTTGCGCCACTCACTACCACCGGATAAACGCCGTCTTGTTCCTGGGCACAGGCCAACGCAGCCGCCCGAATGCTCTGCTGTCGGGCCTGTACCCGTTCGCCATGCCCGTTGAACATCACACAGAGACAACCGCCAACATTGGCCAACTGTTCCACTCTGGCCAGCAAGTGCAGGTACTCAGGGCAGCTATCATCAAGTGCCCGTTCGTAGGCATCCAGCCTGTCCAGGGCAATCAGGGCCAGATCGGTTACCGGCTCTGGCTTGGCGGGGGCTTGCCCAAGGTCATCAATCAAGGCGTCTGGATTGGTAAGCCACTCATAGGCCCGCAGCGCGCGCTGATGCTGCCGATTCAGGGTTTCGGTCAGCAACCGGATACCGGTCGGGTCAATCAGTGTAATGGTTTGGCGAGGCCAGCCGGGCAAGTGGGCTTCAAACAGGTGGGAACGCAGATCATGGCCGTTCTGAAAGCAGATTTCCGCCACATCTTCCTGAAAGAACCCCAGCAAAAACAGCAGTTCATTCAGCAACATGGCGACGTATTGCTTGGTTTTCACAAAGATAAAATCATCACCCTTCAGGGTATGGCTGACCAATTGGGCATGACCCCACGGGGTCACCAGGCAATACTTCGACAAGTCCACCGCGTTCGGGTCACTCTGGAAAGACTCCAGAGCCTCAATCGCCAGAGAGGCGCTCAATTCGCTGTTGTACAGGGGGGCTTGTTCTTCGGCCTGTTCGGTATCGTCAGACGCTTCCAGGGCATCACACAACTCGTTCATGATGTCGTCCGCTTCCGCCGATTGGCATTCAGCCAGACGAATACAGAAGGCATGGCTGACGTCACCGGTAATCAGATCCAAGCCGTTGAGTTCATTAGCATTTTTGAGGGCACCGCAGCGGCTGCAACGGTATTGGGTAGGATTAACCATAACGGTTTCCTTTCGTTTAAGTTTTAGTGTTGAGCTTCTCCGGTAGTAGCGGGAAGCCGGGTATCAACTAGAGCCTTAAACGAAGCTCCGGGCATATTCCCCTTGCGGGTCTTGTATTGACGCCTCTCTACCCGGCCATAAAAATGGCGCAAGTATGCCAAATTGCAGGCACAAAAAAACCGCAAGGCTGTCGGGTGCGGAAAACCGCGTTTAAGTTCTAGTACTGCAAACGCTAACAGCTAAACTTTGCTTTGGCAAGCGTTTCAAATACGCCGTTAACGGCGTATTTCGGCCGTTTTGGATAGTCGCCAAGGACGCCTTTTCTCCCTAAAGGGAAGCACAAAAAGTAGGCGTTACCGACCACTTTGAATAAGGCGGATTCATGCTTGAAGCAGAGAAATGGGCCGATGTCGGCCCATTTGAAACGTCTAAATACGTCTTTGAAGACGCATTTGATAGCAAGCATGAGGGGGGCAAAAGCGCCGATATCGGCGCTTTTGACTTCGACTCAATCCAAGTGTTGGTCACACAAGAAGAATCAAAAGCGAATTCGAATTCGCTTTTGATGTAATCTAAATATGTCGCCGCCGACACATTTCAGTTGAACTCTGACCTGAGACAGCAACAAGCAAAACGGCCGTTAACAGCCGTCTTTAAGTCCAAATGCGACGACGTCGACGCATTTGGGTTTATTTTTAAAAGCGTCGGCGGCGACGCTTTTGAACACTTCAGCCTTCGGTCAAATGTGCCGATATCGGCATATTTCCCCCTGACTGTAGGGGTGCGACGTCCTTTGTGAACTCTCTGGGAAAAGATGTAAATTCTGCAATATCGCAGAATTTGAAACCTTGCACGAATGCTTTCGGAGAAAAGGGCTTCAAACATGCTTGTTGTTGATAAATCACACCTGGGTGGCAAGCCTGCAAGATCAGACAATCAAATATGCCGTCAACGGCACATTTGCCGCCAGATCGGCGGGTGTTAGGTGGGCTTACCTCGTTGCTCAGAGAGAAAGGACTTCTGGCCATTCCTGCTGACCAGGTGAAGAACATGAAGTAGTGCGTTAACGCACTATTTGAACCAAACCAGAGAGGAAGTATGCCAAAGATCATGGGCTTCGCCCTTGTTGTGGCCGCTGCCTGTATGATGGCATCAACCATACACAGCGTGATAACAGACTTTGCTGAATACGGAGCGACAACCCAAGAACTCTGGGGGGTATTGGGCGCTGCAATGCTGTATGCGTGGCTGATCGCGTGGCAGTGGAAGGCGCTTTTCCGCTACCCCGGATCGTCCGGGTAGAAGCGTGGTAAAGTGTGCGTTAACGCGTAATTTGAAAACAACCGGGAGTGCATGACATGGCACTGAGCAAAGGAAGTTACTTTATCCTCTGGGAGGCCGCCTACGGAATCCGACACCCGGACGACAAACGAAGCCTTGCCCGATTGCGTGTTGAGCAAGCCTGCTCTGATCTGAAGCTATCCATGCTGTCCGCAGTGCTGGCAAAAGTTGAACAATGGCACCAGGGCGAACAAATCAAAAACCGATACCTTCACAGAGCGACAAGCGGCCCGGAAAAATCACCAACCACAACCCGGCCCTGACCAATTCGAACGGCAGAAATTCCCCCGCGATCACCTCTTTGAATCGTTCCGCTTGGCTTTCACATACTGCAACAGTTTTTCAGAATCGTTCCCGATATTCCCCAATCAATCCCAATGAATCCCACAATTATCTCGTAGATCATGGTTGGTTTATCTCAGTGGTGTTCAACATCGTGCTCAATCCTTTTGAACCTGAATCAAACACGCAACAAGCACCAGAGAGCCAACCGCAACCGGAACCCCAAACCACACCACTCGACAACGTCGATTTGAAAGCGGCAACGGATCAATTTCAGCGCAAGCTGATTCAGTCCGCGCTCGATCACCATCGCCACAACCAGAGAGCTGCTGCGCAAAGCCTGAAACTGACCTACAACCAGTTCCGTGGTCTGTATCGTAAGTTATTTCGCCGCGAATAAACGCTCGGCGAGCAAACCAACCAACGGCTCAGCTGTCACTCACATCAGGAATGTCCAGCAAGAAATCCGTCACCCCAACATCTTGTCCCAACTGGCTCAGCAGTGTCGAAACCTGACCACGATGATGGGTCTGATGATTGAACAGGTGCGACAGCAGTTCACCAAAGTCGCGCTCAAAAGCAATTCCTCTGGTGTTTTGGTAAACCAATGTCCGATGCAAATCCTCGGACCGAACATCAGACTCCAGCCAGTCCAGAATCAGCTGATCAAGGCGTTTTCTGGTCTGCTCCAATGGCGGCAACTGATTGAAAATCAAATCATCCAGCCCCGTCGGGACAGGCAATGCGCCCAGCTGATTCAGGGTCTGATAGTGCGCCGAATGTTTCGCAAACCGTCGCAACCAGATCAGGTCACCAACCATGAGATGATTTAACGTCCCGATCACAGACCCAAAAAATGCTCCCAGATTTTGGCGCAATTCCGCATCCGTCAAACGAGACGCCGCTTCGTAAACCTGATGATTCATCCGCTGGTTGTACTGTGCCATCAATAGAAAATGCCGGTTGTTTTCCATGCTTCCCTCTGTTTTGTTCAATGATCCACTGAGCCTTGCTCTGGCTCCTTGCATCCCCCAATTAAACACCGACAATAGCCGGTTTTCGATTCACGGATGCACAGCAGCCTGCCTGTTAAGCATCTTGGGGGCACTTTTTCATGCATGTACTCGGTCATCTCACTGTTGAAGAATTTCTGCGCGATTACTGGCAAAGGAAGCCGCTACTGATCCGCAACGCCTGGCCAGATTTCGAGCCACTGCTGGCATCGGACGAACTGGCGGGCTTGAGTCTTGAAGAAGAGATTGAATCCCGCCTCGTAATGGAGAACGGCCCGGACGGCCCCTGGACGATTCGCAAAGGTCCGTTTTCCGACAACGATTACCAGCAATTGCCGGAAGACAAATGGACGCTGCTGGTTCAGGCCGTCGATCACTGGATCCCGGAAGCGGCCGATCTGTTACAGAATTTCCGTTTTATTCCGAGCTGGCGTATCGATGACCTGATGATCAGCTATGCCGTAGATGGCGGTAGTGTCGGCCCACATTACGACCAGTACGACGTGTTTTTGCTGCAAGCCGAAGGGCAACGCGAATGGCGTATCGGACAGATGTGCAACGAAAACTCTCCGATTCTGGATGGTCCCAAAATCCGTATTCTCGATGGCTTTGAGGAAACCGACCGCTGGGTGCTGAATCCTGGTGACATGCTGTATCTGCCGCCGCAACTGGCCCACTGGGGGATCGCTCGCGGCGAATGCCAGACTTACTCCGTTGGTTTTCGCGCTCCCAGCGTTTCCGAACTGGCCCAAACCACCCTGGATCAGGTTCTCCGCACCAGTACCGAAGACCAGCGCTATGGAGACGCGGATTTTCGGGGCCAAACCAACACCGGTGAAATCACCCGGGACGCCACCGACCGCCTGCGCCAGTTGTTAATGAACGCTCTCGATCATCCGGATTTACTCGGCGATGTACTCGGCAACCTGATGACGGAACCCAAATACCCCGAGCATCAGCCCGAAACCCTGGACGACGAGGAATGGCCAGCCTGGCTGGGGGAAGTTCAGGGCAATGCTGTTGCCCGTCGTTCAGAACAGGCACGCTTCGCCTTCCGTGAGCGAGAAGAAGACGTGCTGTTCTATTCAGGTGGCCAGAGTTGGCCAGTTGCCCCCAACCTTCGCCCCCTTGTTATCTGGCTAACCAACTGCAATGAGTACGATGCGGAACCTCTGCTTGAATGGATCAAAAATGACACAAAAGCACAAAACTTGATCCGTGTTTTGTGGCAAAAACAGCTAATTTATTGACAGCCGCCAAAAAACTGATTGGCATCAGAAAATTGTCCTACAATCATGCTAGGTTCGAACTGTGAAGCATTCCTCAATCTTTAACGAGTAATGTATAAACAGTTGTAAAACGGCACGGACATTGTAACGGACAATTTATGAGCCACATCAGGATTGAACCCGTATTCTGGGCAGACCATCAAGGCACCCTGCGTGAACTTCGCGAGCGCGTTTTCATTCAGGAGCAAGGTGTTCCTGCCGAACTCGAATGGGATTGTCACGATGAGACAGCACTGCACTGGCTGATCACTCAAGACGAAAAACCCATTGGTTGTGCTCGTATTGTGATTGACCCGCGCCAGATTGGTGTCGCCAAGCTGGGCCGGGTCGCCATTCTTCCCGGATTCCGCCGCCAGGGCGCTGGCTCTCACCTGCTTCAGGGCCTTGTTGATCAGGTACCCGAACGCATTTTTCGACACGGTTACCACTGCCAGCAACTTCAGGCCGACGTCCAGTGCTCTGCCGCCAGCTTTTACCTCACCAACGGCTGGCATTTCCTGCCTCAAGAGACACATCACGCACCAAACGCCAAAGCCCCAATACCCAAGCTGCACTGGGATGCCGATATTCCACACGTGTTAATGGCGTTTGAATTGAAAAATCGGGATACCCGGCAACAACAATGGCTGCGACTGGGGTTCGACAAAGCGCGTTACCGTTGGCACTCCAAAGATGGCATTTCCGATATTGCGCTGCTTCAGTTGCTGATTTGTCAAAATCCAGCCTATCTGTCACTGACCATCGCAGATATTCAGCAGCCAATCTGGCAACACAAAACCACCATCCAGGTGCTGTCCGATTACCTGCGCGGCTCTCCTCGCCGTGAAGCACAGATTTTGATCCAGAAAGAATACCGGGGCATTCAGGAGCATCCGCTGCTGCAACTGTCGCAGCGCATCAGTCGCCTGAACATTCGCCGCAGTGAAGAATTCAGCACCAGCCAATTACTGGCCTGGCCCTACGGCTATCTGAACTGGACCACGCATTCAGGCGAAGCCTGCTTTAACAACCGCCGTGAATGCGAACAACGCAAACGCAATTTCGAACTGATTCGAGACAATTCATCGGCACTGCATGAAGGCCGAAGAATTCATTTATAAGCAAACCAACCACAAGAGGGGTACACGCTATGGCGAGCCATCGCAGTACGACACTGATCAAGACCCCCGTTCCGGCACTGGCTGCTGTAATCGCCATGTGTCTGGTATTTACCGCTTCGGCAGCGGCCATCGATGAGCAAGATTCCACCGCCACTCTTTCCAGAGCAGAGCAGCGCGCCCAAAAACAGATCGACAAGGAACAGCAGCGACTCGACAACATTCATCGGAAGATCGAAAAGAAGGCTGAACAGATCAGCGAAAAGCAGAATCAGGCACTGTCGGCTAACCAGGTCAAAAAACTGGAGAAACTGCAGGCCCAGCTGACCCGGTATCTGGAGAAGCAGCAAAACGTCTGTGAACGACTCGCGGCGCTCAAAATGCTGGATCTGCCAGACTATTGCAGCATAGCACCCTCCCAGGAAACGGACACCGACACCGCCGTCACAACCACAGCAACCGCCAGCCCTGACACGGAATCCCTGAGCGACACCACCCTGCTTCGAAGCCTGTCGGCGGACTCCCAGAGTCTGGGCACCAGCCCTGTGGCCATGAGCACCACCAGCCAAAGCGTTTACGTGCCACAACTGTTAACTGCACTGCAATCTGGCCCGATCTCTGATCCCAATACCTTTGGTGTGCTGCCTCAAAACGGTGATCGTCTCGACGCTGGTTCCAACACCGTCACCATCGATCAGAATTTTACCGCCGGTCAGCTGACCGACGCGCAGGACAGCGTTGCCCTGACGGGTGAATTCATCGTCAACGCCAATATTGCTCTGGTGGTAAACGGTGACTGGGATGCCAGCAATCCGAACACCCAGAACGTCTTGAAAACCGGCGCCAGCGTTGAGTTTGATGGCGATACCGGTATGACCCGAGTCTACAAGGCAGCTTCGCAGTATTACGGTTATCCGTCCCTGAAAATCGAGGCCACCCCGGACAACAAGGCGTTTTTCGGTCTTAAACCGGGTTCCGCTGCCAGCTTCAAATACGACAAACACGTTTACCTTGGCTCCAACATCAGCGGCGGCAATGTCCATCTGAATGGTTTCAGTACAGGCTATATCCACGACGGTTACGACCGGGTCGCTACTCGCGACTGCGATATGCCCAACACCCTGTTCACCAACAGTGGCCAGTTCGAGCTGCGCTACTATGCCGGCGATAACGGCAGCTGTGATCTCAGCAACCTGACCATCCTCAGCCCGACCGGAGCCAACGCACTGTTTACCATTGGCCTGAGCGGCAGTAGCACCCAGAACAGTACTTTCAACCTGAATGGCCTGTCGGTGGACGGCAACGTGGCTTACTACACCCGCCCGGAATTTTTGATGAACGACTGGGTTGTACGCGAACTGTCCATGACGCTGCCTGCCAATGCCTACCCGGACATCAGCAACTGGCTGCTATTCGACGCCAGCACCTTGCCGGTGGGCGCAGCCAGCATGAGCGGCATTTACTATCGCAACGAACGCTCGAACCCCCACGGTTTCAGCCTTGCTGGCGGCAGCCTCAGCAGCCGTACGCTGGACAGTGTGATCTTTGATTTTATCAATCTGGATCCTGCCGAAAGCGGCGACAACTACCTGTTCGACGGTGCTGGCAGCGCCAACGAAGTCATCACCATTCGCAACAACATCTCGCTGCAAAACCTCAACGGCAACCAGAGCAGTACCTTTGTCACCTTTAACAGCAGCCTGCAAAATGGCCGTCAGGTACAACTGGAAAACAACGTCGTCTTTATCCCCCGCATCAATCGGGCGATTTCGCTCAATGAAGCCGGAGAAACCCCGGCCAATATTCTCACCCGTGTCAGCGACAACATTTTCTGGGGCGAATCCGGTCAGGAAGGTTACGTCGCTGATTCCCTGACCGCGAGTTCCGCAACTGACATCATTTCCAGCGGCGCCTACATCAGCAACGCGATTTTCAACGCCCGAACCGACGGCACCTTTGCCGAACTGGACATGCCACTGAGCTACACCCCGGCAACCCAGGCTACCGGCGATGCGCCTCGTTTCCACGACGACCAGCGTCGCCTCGCCACCTATGGCAGCAGCGTTCTGGGGCTGGATGGTACCGACGAAACCGCCTACTACGCTTTTGTGACTCGCCATCTTTCCAGCGCCGACATTACCCGCCTGAATCAGCTCGCCGGTCACAGCCAATACACCGCCAGCTACCAGGGCGTGATTCAGGTCAGCGACCTGATCGACTGGGTCAAACAGGGCTTTATCCCGACCACCACCACGTACCACACCACCAGCAGCACCGGTGGCATGGTGGGTTTGACCGACACCCCTGCCTTCACACTGGCTGACAGCGACAGCGATACCGTCGACGACCAGTTCGACCTTTGCAGCGGCACGCCGACCGGTGAAGCCATCGACGACAACGGCTGCTCGGACACCCAAAAGGACGATGACGTCGATACCGTCAATAACGCTACCGACATCTGTATTGAAACGGCGTCTGGTGCAGCGGTGAACGCTCAGGGCTGCTCGGATGACGAGCTGGCTGGCCAGATTCTTGGATTCAGCAGCTGGGGCATTGGCGGCGGCGGCGCCATGGCGGGGTACTCCATCAATCCGTTTAACGATCAAATGCGCTTCATCGGCACCGACATGGGGACCCTGTTCCGCTCACTGAACGGTGGCACTAACTGGGCACCGGTTCGTCACAGTGAAACCACCTTCTCGAACCTGCTGGGTTATGTGGTAAACATCGGCTTCGCCGGGCCCAAAACCATCCTGCACGCACCACAAGGTCTGAACCCGGTTCGCTCAACCGATGGCGGTGAAACCTTCAGTGCCCCTGCCAGCTTCGACCTGGTGTACAGCAATGACGGCGATGCCAGCAACGATGAGCGCATCACCGGCTGGTATACAGATACCCAGAATGTCGAAACCGTTTACGCAATGACCAATCTGGGCCTTTGGCGCTCAACCGATGCAGGAGCCAACTGGACACAGGTATACAGCGGAAGCGCCATGAAAGGCATGTTCATCGACAACCACGACGGTGGCCGCCTATATGCGGCAACAGCGACCGAGATTCTGACCTCGACCAACGGCACCAGTTTTAGCAGCTACTTCACCCCGGCAAATCATCAGATTCATCGCTTCTCTGGTGGCTCCAACAGCAGCTACAGAACGCTGGCCTACGTGAGTGACGAAAGCGCCACAGCCATCAGTGCTTCGATTCAGGATGGTTTGCAAAACGGCGACGTAACAGCCACCTACACCCTGCCTTCAGGCGCAGGTACCGAACCCGGCGCAGGCATGGTGTACGTCAACGTCAACAACACCGGTTTTGTTCAAAGCAGCCAGTACGCAGGCAGCCACTTGCTGATGGCTCAGAATGACCCTGACACGCTGTACACCACCGGCAGCCGTGGCTGGGGACGCGACAAGGGCACCTCGGTGTTTGTTTCTCAGGATGCCGGGTCCACCTGGAGTCTGCAGTTCCTGCAATACGACTGGGATACCAACCCCTTCTCGCCGTGGGATTCCACCTTGCTGGAACACAGCCCGGTCGCGCTGAACGTCGGCTGGTACGACGCGGGTTACTACACAGTTGGCATCAACCAGCTCAATAGCCAGCAATTCGGTGGTTCCGGCAATTTCTTTGCCCATGCAACAGAAGATGGCGGCACCCACTGGAAAGACCTGACCAACGAATATCAGGGCGTTTCACCCAATGCGCCTGCAGGCAATGACCCCTGGTCAACCGGTGGCCTGAACGTCACGTCTGTGTACGACATCAAGTTCCACCCGGCCAACAACAGCGACATCTACGCGGCTTACGCCGACATTCACGGTGTTCGTTCCACCGATCACGGTGCAACCTGGCAGATCCTGCCGAACGATCAGAACTCGATCTACGATTTCGCGTTCGATCCAGCCGACGCCAACACGGTGTTTATGGTCAACGGCAGCCAGCATGACTTCCCGTTCCGTGATCTGTCTCTGGTCGGTGCCGGTGGTGTGTACAAATCCACCAACAAAGGCAGCAACTGGCAACGCCTGACACCCAACAACGCCGATTACAACCGTCAGTATCTGTCGATTGGCTACGACGCCAGCCGCGATCATATCTACGCCGGCAGCCACAGTGATGGCATCTCCCGCTCTCTCGACGGCGGCGTTACCTGGGAGAAATTCAACACGGGCCTGCCAGCCGTGAAACCCGGCACCAGCTACGCCATGGACCTGGTGATTCCTCAAATAGAGGTACTGGCCAATGGTAATGTCTATGCGCTGGTCACCGGCGTTCGTCCGGAACTGACTGCCGCAGAAGTGACTCAGCTGAACATTCCACAGAATGAGCTGATCACAGATACCTCCAGCGGCACCCCCCAGTACTACAGCTGGATCAACAACGCGTATACCGGCATCTACCTGCTGGATGTCGCCAACGGTGCAACCAGCTGGCAACTCCTGCGCGGCAATATAGACCTGTCCTCGCATGGCAACTGGAACGTCAACCACCAGCCCTGGAATCGCCCAATGGCCTTTGCCATCGATCCAAACAACAGCAACACCCTGTGGCTGACCGATATGGAACCTCGCACTGTACAACCGGGTGCCACCGGCATCTGGAAATCCACCAACGGCGGTCAGAACTGGAGCTTCGTGCAGCAGCACACCTTCGGTCTCGACATCAACGTTGCACCGGATGACAGCAACTATGTTGTGGTTGCCGGCCCCGAAGGCTGGGGCAATGGCGGCATGTGGGTCACCAAAGACGGCGGCCAGACCTGGGCGGCGGATGATCGTGCACCACTGCAGAACAACGCCCATTCGGTATGCTTCGACCCTGCCGACAACAGCAAGATCGTATACGGCTACTTTGGCGGCGGCATGCTCTACGGCGATCGTTTCTGAGCAGGCAACAAAAAGCCCCCAACAAATGTTGGGGGCTTTCCTGTCCCGATTTCAGTCGCCTTACCTCACCAGATCTATCTGCGCCTGCATTTCTGCCAGCTGTTGATCGAGGTGACGCAGCCGACGGCTGACTTCACGCATCAGGTTCATCTGGATCATGGTGAACTGTTCCAGATCTCGTTCATACAACCCAAACAACGACATATTGTGAACCTCCAGTGCCAGGCAGCTGGTTTCAGCAACCACGGAAGCGCTGCGCGGGTTCATATCCACCAGCGCCATTTCTCCGAAGCAGTCGCCGGGGCCAAAGCGATGCAGAATACGCTGTCCGTCCTGAGAGGCCTTTTCGACGATGGCGGTGCCTTCTTCCAGAACAAACAGAGACTGCGCGGCATCGCCTTCACGAAAGAAAGACTCCCCCGCCGCAACGGCGACGACCACGCTTTGTTCGCACAAATAGTCCAGAGTGGATTCTTTCAGTGCTCCGAAAATCGGCATACCTTGCAGTAACTGCAGGCGTTTGGACTCCATACCCCTGACTCCCGACGGATGGTTTCTTAAACCATAACGTCCGTGATTTCAGAGAACAGCCCAAACTACCGGGTAGGAACAAGTCGGCTCAAATAGTGTTTCATCGGCACCAACAGATATTCGATCAGAAGAATCACCACCACGGATATCGCCAACAGTGGCAGACAGGCCACCCAAAACAGCAGCAAAGCTGCCATCAACACAGGAATACGCCGCCCCTGAAGTTTGGGTGGTGCGCCCAGAGAATCTGCGGGCTTGCGCCGCCACCACAACACCGCGCCACTGATGCTGATAGCAACCAGTGCCAGTGCCGTAAAGACACCCAACAGCTGATTAAACCAGCCAAACAAATGGCCTTCGTGGGCGGCAATACCTATGCCGATGGCGCGATCCAGTGCGGATTTGTCCTCAAAGGTACGCATCCGGGTCACATCGCCACTGTTGCCATCAATCCAGGCATCGGCCCGCAACGGGCGATTCTGATGACGGGACTGGGCTTTCCAGAGGTTTTTCTCACCATTCGCCACCGACAACACCACCGGAGGAGCCAGTTTGAGCGCTGTTGCTTGCTGAAGTACCGCATTCGTCAGATTGACTGACGCCACCGCTTTTGGCCCCCAGGTTTGCTTTTCCTGTTGTCGGCCCTGACTCCAGCTTTGTTGCACCGGCGCTGGCTTTGACCACTGCCGAATCTCGTTGAAAGCACCGCCCCACACCAACGCCCAGGGCAAGCCGGTAATCAGCAGAAACAGCGCCAGTACTGAGACGTACCAGCCCAGAGTCGAATGCAGATCACGCCAAAACAGCCGTCTGCCTGCCCGTGTACGGATGTACAAGATACCCGCCAAACCATCGCGCTTCGCCCAGCTCATCAGCAAGCCCGTCACAATCAGCACAATGGCCCAGCAACTGGCCAGCTCCACCAGAATCGAACCGACATTCCCGGCCAGCAATTCCCCGTGAAAGGTACGCACCATGCGGATAAAGCTCTCTTCGTAGCCTTGCACATGCAGCACATCCAGCGTCCATGGGTTGACCGTGACGTTGGTGCGCTCGCCCTGATGCAACACGCTGATCACCACCGCATCGTCGGCTTCCAGCGGCAGTCGGTAACTCATAAAACGACTGCCAGGCAACGCCGCCAATGCAGTCTGTATTTGCTCGTTGGCACTGCTGCGCTCACCCACCATGACCAATTGGCTGTACGGCTCGAAAGCCTGGGCATCAAACCAGGGTTTGAACAGATAAATCGCCCCCGAAATCGACAGGGTAATCACAAACGGAATGCAGAACAGACCGGCGTAAAAGTGCCAGCGCCACAGCACTGGATACCAGTGTTTCGAGCGGCTCATTGTTGCGGCAGAACCCGCTGATTCAGCCGGTGCGCGAGAAGAAGCGACAGAAGACATGGACGACATCCTGAAGAGAAAACCCAGAGTGGTGGCTTACAGATCGTAAGCCGCGTTCAGATACCAGGTGCGGCCTGGCCACGGATGCGCCACGTAGGCAATCTCGTTGGTCAGGTTGTCAATCCCGGCACTGACACGCCATTGAGACGTGAGCTGATAACTGGTTTTCAGGCCCAGTCGGGTAAAGCTGTCCTGCGCACCGTACACGTTCGACGCGGTGTCGGAATTATCCAACTGGCCATGGCTGTTGGACGCGTACTGAACGCTGCCGCCCAGATCCCACTGATCCGTGGCGTGCCAGGTCGCCAGCAGATTGCCGCGCCAGGTCGGCATGCGCGGGAACTGCTTGCCTTCGTATTCCGGCTTGGGATCGTTGCGCACAATTTCGGAGTCCAGCCAGGTCATATTGAAGCGCACATCCAGTTGTTCCAGCAGATCTTGCTGCTGCACAATCAGCTCGACACCACGGGTTTCCAGCTCGTCGATGGGCACAAAGGTACGTACCGATACGCCCTGGGCATTGGTGTCGGTCTGGGATTCGATCACGTCGTTGATGGTTTCCTGAAACAGGTTCACCCGCACAAAACCATGCTCTAACTGGCGTTCGATCATCAGGTTATGGTGCAAACCGTCTTCCGGGCGCAGTTCCGGGTTGGCAACACTTTTGGAATCGTAGGCTTTGAACTGACTGTACAGCTCCTCGACAATCGGAAAACGGTACGCTTTGGCCAGCGAATAACGGGTAATCCATTCGTCCGTTGGCTGATAGCCAACCGAGAACTTGGGTGAAAAACGGCTAAAGTCGTTACCAGGAACCGAGACCAGATCAAACGCGGGCGTGTTGGCATCGTCGGCGGAATAATAGCCATCCTGGCTCCTCCAGTGTTCGTAGCGGCCACCCAGCGACACATCCCAGGCCATATCCACGTCCCAATGCAACTGGGCGAACGCTGATGTCAGCACGGTTTCACCGCCGCTGCGACTCTTGAAGCTGGCACGATCACCAACACGATAGTTATCGGAATTGTAAACGTCGTAGTTCAGGCGGTAATGCTCGTAGCGCAGACCTGTGACCAGACCCAGGTCGTTCAGGCCAAACGCGCTGGCAATGTCATCGCCCTTCAGTTTGACTTCGGCGGTTTCCCAACCAGTATCACGATAACGGGAGACTTCACCGGCACTGGTGTAGGCGGGGTCGTTCGGATTGGCTTTTGATTTGCGGGTTTCGTCTTTCAACACATCAAAGCGGTTGACGTTGGCTTCCAGCGCCCAGCCTTCGGCCACGCCACCTTTCAGACGCAAGCCTTTGGACAAGCTTTCACGCGCCAGAAAACGCTCACCCAAACGGCTTTTGGACACCGAAAACTGCGTGCCACTCTGAACCAGATTACCGCTCCAGACGGTGTTGCCCTGATCGTCTTTCAGGTAGGAGTTCTGCTTGTCGGTATCGGACGAACGATCTTCATAAGCCAGATTCAGCAGCGCTTCCCAACCGCCAAAATCGTACCCCAGCTTGAGTTTGTAGTTCTGGGTTTCGGTGTTCACCACGCCGGAGTCACCGTAAAAACGGTGGATTCGGCCTTTATTGTCATCCCCGACAATGGCACCGGATACGTTGGTGAAATCCGCGTCCGTCAGCGAGTCAGAGGGCTTGGCACCGTAGTAAAACGACTGCGGCTGGGAATCGTTATTGAGGTAGTTGTACGACAGGTAATAGCTCAGATCACGCACCTTGTTGCCGTAAGAGACAAAGCTCTTGTAGCCATCGACCGAACCGTCGTAACCGTAATCCGAGAACTGCTGGCGGAAGTAACCGGCATCAAAGTGGAACTCTTCCTGCTGCGGAATCGCGGTCTCGATCAGCACCACCCCGCCCATGGCATTACCACTGTATTCCGCCGAAAAAGGGCCATAGATCACGTCAACCTGGGCGATCTCACTGGCGGATACCATCGACCAACGCGGCGCGCCATTCCAGCGCGATTGCAGCAGATAATGCAGCGGTACACCGTCGGCAAACACCATGGAACGCGTGGTCTGGAACATGTTCGAGCCACGAATCCCCAGTGTGCCGTTGGAATCGCCAATAAAACGACGACGAACCACCAGACTCGGCTCAAACTTGACCAGATCTTCCGTAGTGGCGGTATTGATGCTGGTGAAATCGTCCGGGTTCAGCGTACTGGTCGGGCTGCTGTAGCTGGCGTCACGAACATCCGGCTGGGTTGCCCACACCACCACCTCTTCAACCGCATCATCACTGGCCCAGACCGGGCTGGCCAGCATCACGGCACAGGCCGTACCGATTGAATATCCCCAGACATTGCCGCTGCACTTCCGACTCATGTTGCTTCCTCTGAACCACATCAAAATTCGGCGGCAGAGGTTAGTGACAAAATTATCAGCCAACAATAGGGCAGATTGTCGCACCTGCGACAACAGACCGCACCCTGAATGGAACAACAACCCGTTTGGGGGCACAGTCACCCCGGTGCTATAATAACGTTATTCCAGCCTAATTATTCCGACCCTCTTGGAGAGCAGAAGATGATTGTAATCAGCCCCTCCGGGAACGGCGTTCAGGCGATCGGCTAAAATCGACTTTTCCAGTCAGTTCGCGCTCAACCCGATATCCCGGTGATGTGTTAACTGGAGCCTCGTGCTCCTGTACTCAAACCAGATGACGCATGGCGTCAGGGGTTATCGTGACTGATTTTTCTGCACTGATTTCATTGGGCTGGCAGCCCTTTTTCCAACAACAACTGTCCCTCGACGAATGGGAAACCGCACAACCGGCCCGCATCGTTGAGCAGCACCGTTCCCGGCTTGAAGTCGCCACGGCAAGCGAGCATCGGGACATTCCCCTTCTCCCCTCCATGCCAACACTAACGGTGGGTGACTGGATTCTGCTCGATCAACACGGCGTGTTTCTGAGAGCGCTGGATCGCACCAGCCTGTTCAAACGCAAGGCCGCCGGAAGCAAAATCAGCGAGCAATTGATTGCTGCCAATATCGACACCGCCCTGATCACCTGTTCCCTGAACGAAGACTTCAATCTTAACCGGATTGAGCGCTATTTATGTCTGGTTCAGGAAGCAGGCAGCGAGGCGGTGATTCTGCTGACCAAGGCTGACTTATGCGCCGATTCTGATGCGTTTATTGATCAGATTCGGGGGCTGGACAACCGCCTGACGGTACTGGCGATGGACGCGCGCAGCCACGAACAAACCAATCAGCTCCAGCCCTGGCTGGGCAGCGGACAAACCGTGGCGGTGCTCGGCTCGTCCGGGGTGGGAAAATCCACGCTGGTGAATCAGCTGGCGGGCGAAGAACGTCAATCAACCGGAGGCATTCGGGAAGACGATGACAAAGGCCGTCACACCACAACGCGCCGTTCGTTGCTGACTACCGCTTATGGCGGTCTGATTCTGGATACTCCCGGAATGCGCGAGCTACAACTGACCGGCACCGAAGACGGTATATCCGCCACCTTTGCCGATATCGAAGCTCTGGCTCAGCAATGCCGCTTCGGCGATTGCAGCCACCACGACGAACCCGGCTGCGCCGTTCAGGCCGCCATCCAGAATAGCCAGCTCGATCCAAGGCGGTTGCGTAACTATGAAAAACTGCAACGGGAGTTGGCGCTGAACAACGCCTCTCTGGCCGAACGCCGACAATCGGAACGCGACACCGCCCGCTACCATAAACGGGTGTTAAAAGCGTCTCTTTCGATCAAACGTGGGGAGTGATTGTCAGCCATAAAAAAACCGGCATATTGCCGGTTTTTCTACTTGAAGGCGTTTAACGCCAGGCCAGCTTCGAATGCAGCGTCACCACACTGCCAATAATGGTCAGTGTTGGTGCCTGTATCTCGGTTGAGGAGATCAGTTCCGGCATATCCGCCAGCGTGCTGATGTGCACTTTCTGATCAGGCAGCGTGCCCTTTTCCACCAGTGCGATGGGGGATTGTTCATCCATGCCGTTGGCAATCAGCTGGTGGCAAATCTCAACAATGCCGCTCAGGCCCATGTAAATCACCAGCGTCTGGTTCGGGTGAACCAGTTCATCCCATGGCAGGTTGCAGGTGTTGTTGCGCAAATGGCCGGTGACAAAGCGCACGCTTTGGGCATGATCACGGTGCGTCAGTGGAATACCGGAATACGCCGCACAGCCGCTGGCAGCGGTAATGCCAGGTACAACCTGAAACGGCACTCCGTATTGCGCCAGCCGTTCGATTTCCTCACCGCCACGGCCAAAGATAAACGGATCACCGCCCTTCAGACGTAATACCCGCTTGCCTTGTTTGGCGGCATCGACCAGATGCTGGTTGATGTCATCCTGCGGCACAGCGTGATCGCTTTTGGCCTTGCCAACGTAAATACGCTCAGCATCCGGTGAGATCAGCGCCATCACACCCGGCCCAACCAGACGGTCGTAGAACACTACGTCCGCTGACTGAATCAATCGCAGGGCGCGGAACGTCAGCAAGTCCGGGTCGCCCGGCCCGGCTCCAACCAGATACACCTCACCGTGAGTATCCGACTGACCAGACAACAGGCTTTTGGCCACCGCATTGGCGCGTTCTGGTTGTCGGGCCAACACCAGTTCAGGCACCTGGCTGGCCATTAGCTTGCGCCAGAACGGCGCTCTTAATGGCAGGGCCAAACGGGTTTTGACACGTTCGCGCAGTGCTTCCACCAGCTCACCCAGTTGGCGATATTCCTGTGGCAGAAAGGCTTCAATGCGTTGTTTGAGGTGACGCGTCAACGCCGGAGACGTGCCGCTACTTGAGATGGCCACCAGAACCGGTGACCGGTCAACCACGGCAGGAAAGGCAAAATCACTGTCTTCCTTGCGATCGGTGCGACACACCAGACAGCCCTGCTGGCGCGCAGAAACGGCCAGCGCTTCATTCAATTCGGAATCGTTGGTGGCAATCACCACCAGGGAACCCTGCTCGAATGTTTCGCTGGCATTGGCCTCGCGAACTTCGAGCCGGATTTTACCCTGCTGCTCCAGATGAGCGACTGCCGCATCCGCGGACTTGGCAATCACCTTGACGTCGGCACCAGCCTTGACCAGCGTCTGAACCTTGCGACTGGCAACAACACCACCGCCGATAACGACGAAGGGACGAGCGTCCCCGCGAAAAACCAGCGGCAGTGTCATCATGCGCTAATGACCTCAAGGCCACTCATGTAGCCACGCAGTACTTCAGGAACAACAACGGAGCCATCGGCTTGCTGGTAGTTTTCCAATACCGCCACCAGACAACGACCAACCGCCAGACCAGAACCATTCAGGGTGTGCAGCAACTCGGGCTTGCCGGTTTCCGGGTTTCTCCAGCGCGCTTGCATACGACGGGCCTGGTAGTCACGGAAGTTACTGCAGGAAGAGATCTCGCGGTATTTGGCCTGACCCGGCAGCCAAACTTCCAGATCGTAGGTTTTGGCCGCTGAGAAGCCCAGATCACCACCACACAGGATGACCTTGCGGTACGGCAGGTTCAGCTTTTGCAAAATGGTTTCAGCATGGCCAGTCAGTTGTTCCAGTGTCGCTTCAGACTCTTCCGCGTTCACGAATTGAACGAGCTCAACCTTGTCGAACTTGTGCTGACGGATCATGCCACGAGTATCACGACCGTAGCTGCCCGCTTCACTGCGGAAACACGGCGTGTGGGCGACTTTTTTGATCGGCAGCTCGCCATCGAACACAGTTTCGCGCATCAGGTTGGTGACCGGCACTTCAGCGGTCGGGATCAGGTACAGATCCTTGTCGCCCTGGGCTTCCGGGATACGGAACAGGTCTTCTTCAAATTTTGGCAGCTGACCGGTGCCCTTCAGAGCGTCCTTGTTGACCAGATACGGGACGTAAGTCTCTTCGTAACCGTGCTCTTCGATGTGGGTGTCGAGCATGAACTGGGTGATGGCGCGATGAAGGCGGGCAATCTTGCCGCTCATGGCCACAAAGCGCGAACCGGCAACCGTCGCGCCCGCGTCGAAGCTCATTCCCAGAGGCTCAGCCACGTCGACGTGGTCTTTCACTTCGAAGTCGTAGGCTGGAATCTCACCCCAGACGGACACTTCGACATTGTTGTCTTCATCGTCACCGAATGGCACCGCTTCGTCGGGCACATTGGGAACGCCCATAAGGAAGTCGTTCAGCGCAGCTTCCGCTTCTTTGGCTTCAGCCTGAGCCATCGAAATATCGGAATCAATACCACCCATCACCTGCGCCTTGGCATCTTCTGGCGACATGCCCTGGCCAATCAGTGCGCCAATTTGTTTGGACGCTTTTTTCTTCTCGGCTTGCAGAGCCTGGGCTCGGGTCAACGCTACTTTGCGGCGCTCATCCATGGCCTGGAACGCTTCAACGTCCAGACGGAAGCCTTTCTTGGCCAAGGCACCTTTCACCTGATCCAGATTGTCGCGGATGGTTTTGATATCGAGCATGTTATTAACGGTTCACCAAAGGGTCAGATTGATATGACGGAAATTCGATTTCGGAATACGCACAAGGGCAAGGACAACAAACATTCAACCCGCACTGGACAATTGCCTGGCCAGCCACATTCCCACCACTGTGGCCAACATGCAACCGATCAGACTGCTGAAAATATAGGCGAAAGCGGCAGTCCAGCGCTGTTGTTCGAGCATGCCAACACTTTCCAGCGAGAACGTTGAAAAGGTCGTAAAAGCACCCAGAAAGCCCACCATAACAAGGTGTTTATGGTGCTCTGAGCCCCATTCCTGCTGCACCAGCCAGACATAGGCCATTCCGATGACGAGGGAGCCTAACAGGTTCACAGAAAGCGTACCATAGGGGAACGGCTTGCCCGCCCATGTGAAAACAGAGGTCGCCACCCAATAGCGGCTGACAGCTCCCAATGCGCCGCCTGCGGCAATCCAGAGTATGTTCATGGCTAGTTTCTATTCGGAGTATGGGTCTGTGTGCGAAGGTGTTTGGCCGCCAGTATAACGCTGCTGTGGCGATTGGCGATTGAGTTCTCTCAGATGCTCCAGTTTCTGGGCAATTTTGCCTTCCAGCCCGCGCTCAACCGGATGATAAAAACGGCTCCCGTCCAACTCTGGTGGGAAGTAGCTCTCTCCGGCCGCAAAAGCCTCTGGCTCATCATGGGCATAGCGATATTCGTCGCCATAGCCAAGATATTTCATCAATGATGTTGGTGCATTACGCAAGTGCATTGGCACCTCGCTGCCAGGAGACTGGGCGATCAGGGCTCTCACCTGTTTGAAGGCGGTGTACACCGCGTTGCTTTTGGGCGCACACGCCAGATACACAACGGCCTGTGCCAGCGTCAGCTCGCCTTCCGGGCTACCAAGACGCTCCTGCACATCCCACGCACTCATGGCCAGCGTCAGCGCTCTGGGGTCAGCATTGCCAATATCTTCGCTGGCCATGCGAACCACGCGTCGGGCAACGTAAAGTGGATCGCAACCACCATCGAGCATTCGCATCAGCCAGTACAAGGCGGCATCCGGGTCAGATCCACGAACGGATTTGTGCAGCGCCGATATCTGATCGTAAAATGCCTCGCCACCTTTGTCGAAGCGTCGAACCGAAGTACCGGCCACCTGGGCAACCAGATCTTTGGCAACGGGTTGCCCGTCTGCCAGCTGCAGGGCAAATTCCAGATAATTCAGCAGTCGCCTGGCATCGCCGTCCGCCAATCTGACCAGCAAATCCAGTGCATCCGGCTCCAGTACGGAGGGTGGAACGGCATCGGCAGAGGATCCTGTTTCTGGCTGAAGCGTTGCCAGTGCCTGACGAGTGATCAACTTGAGATCATCTTCCGTCAGACTTTTGAGGACGTAGACCTTGGCGCGGGACAGCAGGGCATTGTTGAGCTCAAACGACGGGTTTTCCGTAGTTGCGCCAATAAAGATCACGGTGCCGTCTTCAACATGAGGTAAAAACGCATCCTGCTGAGACTTGTTGAATCGGTGAACCTCGTCGATAAACAGCACCGTCTTGCGCCCCATCGCACGGCTCTGACGCGCGCGTTCAACCGCATCCCGGATGTCTTTCACACCCGACATCACCGCACTGAGAGACAAAAAGCTGGCATCAACGTAATTGGCCACCAGTCGCGCCAGCGTGGTCTTGCCAACGCCCGGCGGCCCCCAGAAAATCAGCGAATGAAGCTGTCCGGCATCCAGTGCTCGCCGCAACGGCGTACCCTGCCCAACGACATGTTGCTGACCAACGTATTGATCCAGTGTTTCGGGGCGAACCTGCGAAGCCAACGGCTCATAGGCAGGTTCTGTTGCAAACAGATCAGCCACCGCGTGCGTCAATCACATCAGTATTTTCAGGAATATTGAAGGAGAACAGGGTGTCATCCAGAACTGGATTGACCGATGAGTTCAGAAAACTGACCACCGTAATTTGCCCAGCCGCATCCAGAATCGTCATGCTGGCCAGCTGATCACCGACGTAGGAAAAATCCAGCGCTTCAAACAGCCGACTCTGATCCTTGGGCACCAGACGATAGCGAGTCTCTTCCGGCAAGCGGGTTGCAACGACATCAAAGTGCTTCTGGATATCGTCTTCGTTACCGCTGAGCAGCAGCGCTGGTGTGTCCTGAACATTTTTGGCCAGATCCCTGATGGTGACCTGCTCAAGATCCTGATCGTACACCCAGAGGGTATCGCCGTCGGATATCACCAGCTGCCCAAACTCCGGGCTGGTTTCCCACACCATCTTGCCAGGCGTCTTCACCGACAGACTGCCCTCAATCTGTTGCAGGATATGGCCACTGTTATCAAACACCGTCTGGGTGAAGTCAGCCGACATGGAAGTCATGGCCTTCAGACGCTGGGCAAAATCGTCGACGGCGGCAGCGGATGCCACGGAGGACATAACACTCGCCGTGAACAGGGTTGCCACAACCGCAACAGATCGAAACATTCCAACAAGCTTCATTTCATTTTTCCTTTCAATGACGACGTTCCAGTCCACAGACCAACAACCGTTAAATCCGGGCGATTCGGTTAAATACAAGTGCGGGGCCAGAATCTGTAACGGGGCACGTAGTCGTAAATTGCTGTTAATTGACTTCCGGCGGCGGTGGCGCCAGTACTTCGCGAGCACCATTGTTACCCGGTGACGACACAATGCCTGCTGCCTCCATGGCTTCCACCAGACGCGCCGCCCGGTTGTAGCCAATCCGCATTCTTCTCTGCAAACCGGACGCAGAACACTTTCCGGTCTCTGTAACAAAGGCAACGGCCTGGTCAAAGAGTTCATCCCGCTCATCCCCATCCGCTGCGCCACCCGCACCACCGGCAGCGGTTTCTTCGCCCTGGGTAATGGCCTCAATGTAATCCGGGGAGTCACGCAGTTTCCATTCAGCGACCACTCGGTGGACTTCGTCATCATCCACAAAGGCACCGTGTACACGTTCCGGCAATGCAAGCCCCGGAGGCATAAACAGCATGTCGCCATGACCGAGTAACTGCTCCGCCCCACCCTGATCAAGAATGGTGCGGGAGTCGATACGGGAAGACACCTGAAAGGCAATTCGTGTCGGCACATTGGCCTTGATCAGACCCGTGATGACGTCCACTGACGGACGCTGGGTCGCCAAAATCATATGAATTCCGGCGGCTCGCGCTTTCTGGGCAATACGGGCGATGTATTCTTCCACCTTTTTGCCAACCATCATCATCATGTCGGCGAATTCGTCGACCACAATGACAATAAACGGCAGCGGCTCCAACGTTCGCGGCGTCGGATCGTAAGAGGTTTCAATACTCCAGAGCGGATCCAGAATGGGCTGTCCGGCATCCATGGCAGCCTGAACTTTCCGGTTGTAGGAGACGATATTCCGTACCCCCTGGGACGCCAACAGCTGGTAACGACGCTCCATCTCTTCCACACACCAACGCAAACCGTTGGCTGCTTCTTTCATATCGGTGATCACCGGGCACAACAGGTGCGGAATGCCCTCATAGACCGACAGCTCCAGCATTTTGGGATCAACCATGATCAGTCGCAGCTGCTCCGGCGTAGCCTTGAACAACATGGACAGAATCATGGCATTCACGCCCACCGACTTACCGGAACCCGTGGTGCCCGCCACCAGCAAGTGGGGCATTTTGGCCAGGTTTGCAACGACAGGATTGCCACCAATATCGTGCCCCAACGCCAACGTCAGAACGGATTCAGACTTGTCAAAGGCCGATGACGCCAACACATCCGAGAGCGAAACAATGGCTCGATTTTCGTTTGGCACTTCTATCCCCATCACCGACTTGCCGGGGATGACCTCAACCACACGGACACTGATCATGGCCATGGAACGTGCGAGATCCTTGGCAAGATTGGTGATTTTACTGGCCTTTACACCTGGAGCAGGCTGAATCTCGAAGCGGGTAATGACCGGGCCTGGTGCAACGGCCACAACCTCGATTTTGACACCGAAGTCGGCCAATTTTTGAACCAACAACGCAGACAAGTCCTGCAGTCGTTCCGCCGAGAAGCCGCTGAGCTGATCGGTTCTCGGAGGATCAAGCACTTCAATAGAAGGCAGACCCAGTTCCCTGGCGTGCTTGCGGATGGTGGCTGCGTCCAGCAACTCACTGCCCGCGCGCTTTTCGAGCGGCTCAACGGGAATATCCTGTTCAGATTTGCTAGCGGATTCGGCCGCTATCTCATCCATCACAACTGGCTCTACATCAGCCTCTTCGATTGCATCAACCATCGTGTCATCGGAAACATCCCATGGAATGTCATCGGCGGTCTCAACCTCCGGGACGGATTCGAGGTCCGCTTCCGAATCGGTCAGAACCGGAATATCAGCGGGAGGAATGCCTTCGGCTGGTTCAGACTGTACATAGACCTGATCTGCGACCACCGGAGGCTCCTCGGCAGCCGTTACAACCGCATCCTCTTCTACGTCTTCTTTAGCCTGCTCAGCAGTATCCGCAACTGCCTGAACGTTAATTTCACGCTCCATGCCGGGTAGTTCATCCGGATCTAACAGTACGGGTTCCAGAGGCTCTCGAACGACTTCATCCGCCTCGGTGTGTTGCTCCGCTGCGGCCTGTTCCGCGATGTATTCCTGCTCCAGCGCCGTAAACGGCTCGGCAGACTCAGCATTGGCAACGGAATCCGATTCACTGACCAAATCGGATCGGGATGCCTGGCGTGCTTTGGAGGACCTTCGGGCTGAAGCGCGCTTTTTCGGCTTCTCTGTTGGGATATTCTCAGGTTCAGGCAATGCCAGAATCTCATCCTGAAAATCAGCGTCCGACTCATCTTCGTCGGCGTTCTTTGCACCCTTTCCTCCCAAACCCAGTACGACAGAGCCAATTTGCTCAAACAGCAACATCCAGGAGAACTCCAGAAACAACATCAGTCCCAGCGCCAACAAGGCCAGTAGAATCACGATGGTGCCCGGAAAGCCGAACATCGGACTCATACCACCAAAGACTGCAACACCCAGAGCCCCTCCGGCTCCAACAGGCAAGTCACTGCCCTCAATGATGCTGACACTGGTCAGAGCACAAAGCGCACACAGGGTCGCCATAAAGCCTAGAATTCGAAACAGCCATCCATACGACGTTGACGACGATGGCTGCCTGAACATCATTCCCAGCTTGGCAAGAATCAGAAGCGGAATGGCAAAAGCGAGATACCCCAGAAAGTGGAACAGTACGTCTGCAACCACAGCACCAAATTGACCGGCGGCGTTGGCCGCAGCGCCCGGTTTTGAACTGGCCCAGCCGCTGTCATCCGGCGAATAGGAAAACAGCGCCATAAAAATAAGCACACTTCCCAGCGCCAAAAACACAAAGGTGACATCCTGAAGTCGACTGCGCGGAGAATGACCCGCTGAATTTCCGGTTTGTTGTTCCTCGGACAAGGTGGTTTCCTTTGACAAATCAATATGCTGCACACAACAATGAGGGACGAGTTTAGCACGGCAACATCATGATTGACTGGATGGAAGAAGACGGCTCCCCTGCCTTTCCTGCGACACACATCGCACTGGAAGAACCCAATGGACTGTTGGCGGCTGGCGGCGATTTATCACCCCAATGGCTCCTGCAGGCCTATCGCCGGGGAATATTCCCCTGGTACGAAGAGGACACTCCGATTTTGTGGTGGAGTCCGGCGCCTCGTGCCGTTATTACGCCGGATTCATTCCGCATCCCTCGCACGGTATCCAAGCTGCTGAGACGATTCACCGGTTGCATTACGTTGAACCAGGCGTTTGATGACGTTATTCACTGCTGCGCTCACATCGAACGCAAAAATGAAGATGGCACGCCCGCTCATGGCACCTGGATCACACCGGATATAATCTCGGCCTACCAGCGCCTGCATCGAATGGGAAAGGCGATCAGCATCGAATGCTGGAACGCAACAGGAAATCTGATTGGTGGTTATTACGGTATCCAGTTGGGCAAAGTCGTATTTGGCGAATCCATGTTCTCGCAAGAGAGCAACGCGTCACAGCTGGCGTTTGCTGCTTCGGCACCGGTGTTTTTTGATCGCGGTGTGCAAATGATTGATTGCCAGATGAACACGGCCCATATGAGTCGGTTCGGCTTGAACGAATGGCCCAGAGAAGAATTTGAAACCAGCCTCAGAAAGTCTGTAGTCGGTCAACCGGCACAACTGCCATCATTGATTTATCGCGGGCGCACAGAATTATGAAACGCGTCCCGATTATTCGCCCGGCCCATAGCCATCCATGTGGGTATTTTTCTGATCGCGCGGCAAACAACGATTATTTGCACCCCGACATCAAGCCCGATACGGAACTGCTCACGCTACTGAACTTGTCGGGTTTCCGGCGCAGCGGAATGAATATTTATCGCCCCTCCTGCCCTGGATGCCATGCCTGTGTATCGGTTCGAATTCCTACGCGTCGTTTCAAACTCAAGCGGCGTTTTCGACGTACCGTCAAGGCACTCAGGAACTGGCAACTTTCGGTGGAAAAACCGAGTCTGAGCCACTACCCGATTTACGAACGCTACATCAATGCTCGCCACAGCGATGGCAGCATGTTTCCTCCCAGTGCCAAGGAATTCCAGCAATTCCTGATTTCCGGTTATGACACAGGGCACTTTCTGGTCGCACGCGAAGATGGCGTTGCCAAAGCCGTATTGGTGTTTGACCGTTTTCTCGACGGACTGTCATCTGTTTACTGTTTCTTTGATCCAGATATTGAGCATGTTTCGCCCGGCACCTTTATGATCATCAATCTGACATTGCTCGCCCGAGCACTCGATCTTGAGTACCACTATCTTGGGTACTGGGTCGATGGCTGCGAAAAGATGTCTTACAAGCAGAACTTTGAGCCGCTTCAGTACTATATTGATAAGAACTGGGATGAATTACCGCCCCAGGAATTTTGATTATTGGCTGAAATTAGTGCAGAATGCGCCCGCTTTACAATTCCCCAATACAGGTGACGAATGGCGAAAGACGATCATATCGAAATGGACGGCGAGGTAATTGACACTCTGCCGAATACCATGTTCCGCGTGCAACTGGAAAACGGTCACGTTGTAACCGCACACATTTCCGGAAAGATGCGTAAAAACTACATCCGTATTCTGACGGGCGACAAAGTCAAGGTTGAACTGACACCTTATGACTTGAGCAAAGGCCGCATCACGTATCGCGCGCGCTGATCACTCTTTTCCAAGATGATTCGCACGAAGCTCTTTGATGCACGGAGAGCTTCTTCCTTTGCCTCAACCTTCCCTCCCTGGCCACAACAACCTACAGCTATTCAGCGATCAATACGCCAAACAATCAGCAACCAAACCGGTTTTGATGCAATGGCTTTTGTCTTATGGCTATCGCATTACTTTTACTGAGGCTTTTTCACAGGACAAAAAGGGGCGCAGGATAGAAAGGCAGAATTTTCAGAAGTGAGCATTGAGAGGATTCACAAGGCATCCTTGCCTTGCCAGGTTTTCACATCACACTGACACTTCTTCAGCCGATTCAACCGTCAGTTCGTTGTCCACGACGTCGATGATCACTTCACCACCACCAGACAACTCCCCAAAGAGAATTTTCTCAGCCAGTGGCTTTTTGACCTTCTCCTGAACCAGACGAGCCATTGGACGAGCACCCATCAGCTTGTCGTAGCCGCGCTCCGCCAGCCAGGCTTTCGCCTCTGCCGTCAGGGTCAGCATGACGCCCTTGTCATTCAGCTGCCCTTGAAGCTCTGCAACAAACTTGTCGACGACGTTCAGAATCACGTTTTCAGTCAGCGGAGCAAACTGCACTGTTGCATCGATCCGGTTACGGAACTCCGGCGTGAACACTTTCTTCAGAGCCTCGGCACCATCGGATGAATGATCCTGCTGCGTGAAGCCAATGCTGGAGCGACTCAATTGCTCCGCTCCGGCATTGGTCGTCATGATCAGGATGACGTTACGGAAGTCTGTCTTGCGTCCGTTGTTATCCGTCAGGGTGCCGTGATCCATCACCTGAAGCAGAATATTGAACACTTCCGGGTGTGCCTTCTCGATTTCATCAAGCAGCAGTACGCAATGCGGTGTCTTGTTCACGGCTTCGGTCAACAAACCACCCTGGTCGTAGCCAACATAGCCAGGAGGTGCGCCAATCAGACGAGATACCGTATGCCGCTCCATGTATTCGGACATATCAAAGCGCGTCAGCTCCATGCCCATCACATTAGCCAACTGCCGGGCGACCTCGGTTTTACCCACCCCGGTCGGGCCTGCAAACAGGAACGAACCGATTGGCTTGTCAGGAGCCGTCAGGCCGGCACGGGACATTTTGATGGCAGTCGACAAACTGGTGATAGCCTCACCTTGCCCAAAGACCACCATCTTGAGCTTGTCTTCAAGATTGAACAGCAGTTCCTTGTCGTCTGCCGAGACACTCTTTGGCGGAATACGGGCAATTGAGGCAACGACTTGTTCAATTTCCGTCACCCCAATTTGCTTGCGACGACGAGACACAGGCAACAGCTGCTGCAAGGCGCCGACTTCATCAATAACGTCGATCGCCTTGTCCGGCAGATTACGATCATTAATGTAGCGCTCAGCAAGCTCGGCAGCCGCGCGCAACGCCTTGTCCGTATACTTGATGTTGTGATGCTCCTCAAAGCGGCTCTTCAGGCCTTTGAGGATCAGATAGGTATCTTCAACGGATGGCGCTACCACATCGATTTTCTGGAAGCGCCGTGTCAGTGCACTGTCCTTTTCAAAGATGCCTCGGAACTCCGTAAAGGTTGTGGAACCGATGCAGCGCATCTCACCGGAACTCAGCATCGGCTTGAGCAAATTACTGGCATCCATAACGCCACCGGAAGCCGCGCCCGCACCAATAATGGTGTGAATCTCGTCGATAAACAGCACACCATGCTGCTGTTTCTTCAGTTCCGCCAACAGAGCCTTGAGTCGTTTCTCGAAGTCGCCACGGTATTTGGTACCAGCAAGCAGAGCACCCATATCCAGGCTGTATACGGTCGCATCGGCAATAACATCCGGTACGTCGCCATCAACGATGCGCTTGGCAAGGCCTTCAACAATTGCCGTTTTGCCAACACCGGAATCACCCACCAGCAATGGGTTGTTCTTGCGGCGGCGAGACAGGATCTGAACCAAGCGATTTACTTCTTCGTCGCGGCCGATCAGAGGGTCGATCTTCCCGTCCCTGGCCTGGCGATTCAGGTTAGTTGCATAACCCTCCAAAGCATCACTGGAGGAACCTTCCACATCTTCCTCTGTGGAGCGATCAGAATCTTCGTGTCCCGGTTTTTCCTGGTTGTTGGCGTCCGAAACCTTGGAAATACCGTGTGACAGGTAATTCACTACATCCATGCGAGTAATTTCCTGCTGGTTCAGGAAGTACACTGCCTGGCTTTCTTTCTCATTAAAGATGGCCACTACGACGTTGGCACCGGTGACTTCCTCTTTACCAGAAGACTGAACATGAAAAACCGCGCGCTGCAACACGCGCTGAAAGCCCAGAGTCGGCTGAGTCTCTCGGGCCTCATTGTCTTCTGCCAACCTTGGCGTGGTGGCATCAATGAATTCTTCCAGATCTTTCTTCAGGCGCTCCAGATTTGCGCCACAGGCTCCCAGAACCCTGACAGCTGCCTGATTTCCGGTCAGGGCAAGCAACAGATGCTCCACCGTCATAAATTCGTGACGCTTGGAGCGAGCGTCCCTGAATGCTTCGTTCAGGGTAGTTTCTAACTCTTTGCTGAGCATGGTATCCCCCTAGTCATCAACAGGAGCAATCTCGCACAGTAACGGATGCTCACAATCTCTTGAGTATTGATTCACGATTGCCGCTTTTGTTTCAGCGATGTCTTTGGTGTAGACGGCACAAACCGCGCTCCCCTTTGTGTGCACTGCCAGCATAATCTGAGTCGCCTGTTCCTGGCTCTTGTCAAAAAAGCGCTGCAGGACATCCACGACAAACTCCATCGGGGTGTAGTCATCGTTCAACATGATGACGCTGTACATCTGTGGGCGTTTCAACTGGGGTCGCGTTGTTTCAACAGCAACCCCCGAATCACCTTGCCCTGGCTCATGATTCATATTCAAGTCTAGTAAAGATTTTGAAACTGGGAACATAGGATATCGTCTGACAATGGATCTCGATTTAATGATACGCAACCCCTCCCATATGTGACACCCGCTTGACGACATACCTC
>PBNY01000080.1 GCA_002723385.1 Oceanospirillaceae bacterium
ACGAGATGGCATTCTGGTAGCATTTTGTCACGGCGGTAATTCCATTGGTGATTGTCTCGACAACAGGAACCATAAGGGATACCGCCGTTCTTGTATCTACCTTCGTGAAATATCCGGGCTAAAGACCGCCAAGACAGATCAGCTTGGTTTCCAAGTAGTCATCCAGACCGTACTTCGAGCCTTCGCGCCCCTGGCCAGATTCCTTGACGCCGCCAAACGGAATCACTTCAGAACTGATCGCCGTCTCATTGACACCCACCATGCCGTACTCCAGCGCTTCGGATACTTTCCAGATGCGCTTCAGATTGTTGGTGTATAAATAGGCAGCGAGGCCAAACTCGGTATCGTTCGCCAGAGCGATGGCTTCATCATCCGATTCAAAACGGAACACCGGCGCAACCGGGCCAAAAATCTCTTCCTTGAACACCCCCATTGCAGGTGTGGCATCGGCCAGAATCGTTGGCTGGAAGAAACAGCTCCCCTGCTCCCCGCTATCACCGCCGATCACCACTCTTGCACCATCAGCAACTGCCGAATCCACCAGAGCCTTAACCCCTGTCACCGCTTTTTCGCTGACCAGCGGACCATGGGTAGTGCTCTCCTCAAGCCCATTACCCACTCGGAACTGGCCAACTTTTTCTGCCAAACGCTCAATAAAGCGGTCATAAATGCCCGCCTGAACCAACAAGCGGTTAGAACAGATGCAGGTCTGGCCAGAGTTACGAAACTTGGATACCAGCGCACCATCAATCGCCTGATCAAGATCGGCATCGTCGAAAATTATGATGGGCGCATTGCCCCCCAACTCCATCGAAGTTCGTTTGACGGTATCGGCGCACTGCTTCATCAAGAGTTTTCCAACCGGAGTAGACCCCGTGAACGTCAGCTTGCGAACAATCGGATTGGAGGTCATTTCTCCTCCGATATCCGCTGAACGTGACCCTACCACCAGGTTGATCACTCCATCTGGCACACCGGCTTTTTGTGCCAAAGCAACCAGAGCCAAAGCAGACAGAGGGGTCTCGGTGGCTGGTTTACAAACAATGGTGCAACCAGCCGCCAAGGCAGGGGCAATCTTGCGAGCCAACATGGCAGAGGGGAAATTCCATGGGGTGATTGCTGCAACCACTCCCACCGGTTGTTTAACCACCAGATTGCGACGCCCCGGCTGGGCAGCAGGAATAATGTCACCGTACACACGTCGTGCTTCTTCAGCGAACCACTTGATATAAGACGCACCGTAAGCAACTTCGCCTTTTGCTTCGAACAGAGGTTTGCCTTGTTCTGCGGTCAAAATGGCTGCCAATTCATCCTGGTTTTCCATCACCAGGTCATACCAGGCCTCTAAAAGAGTGCTGCGTTTTTGCGCGCTCAGGTCAGACCAGCCAGGAAGTGCATCACTGGCCGCCTCAATGGCGCGGCGAGTTTCAGCAGCTCCCATATTCGCAACATCAGTCAACTGTTCACCCGTTGCCGGATTAACAACGGGCACAGTGCTGTTGTCGTCAGCATCAACCCACTGACCGTTAATCAGTCCCTTGGTAGCCAGTAACTGGCTGTCCTGAATTGAAAATTCCATGACGCAAATCCTGTCTCTGTTCTTGGTTCAGGTTGTTATAACTGGCTGAAAACAACGGTTAAATAAGACCTGACAAGCGCTTACGTTGAAAAAGCCCAACGTAACAGGACGAATAGCGTATTGGAGAAGCGTGATACAGGACACAAAGGGGATGCAGGGCGGGCGAATCCAAAAACGATGTAATCCAAGGAATCCCTGTCATCCTGACAAAGCGGACGTTCCTTGTAATCTGCCGGGGATTGCCGGTAAATGATCCGAATCTGCTGAAAGTCAGCAGGCCTCAGAACAAGACGCGTGGAAGGTTATCCCGCTTTGTATCGATGAGTGCTTTCTGTTGTGGAGGCATAAAAAATGCCTCGCCGACTGCTGTCGGGAGGCACCTCTTCATAGATGGGGTAAAAAACGCCCCTGAATTACTCGTCGCGATTAACCGGCAGACCTTCGAACATCTGGTTCAGATGAGTATCGATGTCATCCACACCCAACTGGTCGGACAGGGAGAACTCCCACAAGCCGTTGTATTTGTCGCGAGTTACCTGACGCGATGTTTCGCCGTTGTTTACGATCGTTGGGCGCAGGAACACCATCAGGTTGCTTTTGACCTGTTCGGTGCTGGTAGAACGGAACAGCCATCCCAGTAGCGGGATATCACCGAGAATGGGCACTTTACTTTCACTTTCGATCACGTCATCACGAATCAGTCCACCGAGCACAATGGTTTCCTGATTGCCGGTAAGCACCATGGTCTTGAGTGACCGTTTATTCGTGATTAAGTCGGAACCCGCCGTTGATGATGAAACAGACTCTGAACTGGCCTCGACTTCCAGACGAATATCCTTGCCATCATGAATATGTGGCTTGACCTTGAGAGTCACACCCACGTCTTCGCGAGTGATGGTTTGGAACGGGTTGGAGTTGCTGCTGGAGGCCGTTGAACCAGTAATAAAAGGAACGTTCTGACCAACGATGATTTCCGCTTCCTGGTTATCCATGGTCATGATGCTTGGTGTCGACAGCAGATTGGTGTTGCTGACGCTTTCAATCGCTTGCAGGATGGCACCAAAATCCGGGCTACCGTTGGTTTCCTTGTAGGCTCCCACCGTCAGGCCGCTTCCAATCGCACTGGTGTAAGTGCCCGCCACAACGGAGCCAGCAATACTGGATAAAGATGGGCCCGCCTCGGTAAAGTTGGTTCCAGATACCGGATTATCCAAATCTCCAACAACCCACTGCACACCCAGCGCATCATTGACACCACCGGTCACTTCCACAATGGCCGATTCGATCAATACCTGAGCACGACGTACATCAAGCGATGCCACCAGCTCCTGAATTTCTTTCATCAGCGATGGCTCAGCGCGTACCACCAGAGCGTTCAGCTCTTCGTCGGCGTGAATGCCCACTTCGCCCTTAACCTGTTTGGCATCTTTACCACCGCTGCTGCTGGCGCCATTCATCAGGTTCTTCAGCAAATCTGCCAGCTTCTTGGCATCGGCGTATTGCAGGCGAATGACCTGAGCCGTACCCGAGAAATAGGACGGCTGGTCGAGTTGCTCAATCAGGCGACGAACGCGTTCACGTGCGTTTTGTTCGCCCTTGATGATCAGACGATTACTGCGCTCATCCGCCACCACGCGAATGCTGCCCGCCGTCACCGATTCGTTCTTGCCACCACCGTTGGACACCTTGGAAGGATCCAGGCTCTGCAACATGGTCACCACATTCCCCACCCAGGCTTCCTTCAGCTGAATGACTTCCAGCTCTTCGTTACCGGTTTTATCCAGGCGGTAAATAATCTGCTCAATACGATTGATGTTGGCGGCATGGTCAGAAATGATCAGAGCATTGGCTGACTTCACACCGGCCAGGTGGCCGTACTTGGCAACCAGAGGACGCAGAATTGGCACCAGGTCCAGCGCTGGCGTGTTCTTGATGGGAATCACCTTGGTCAGAACTTCCTGGCTGTCCTTATCAGCACGAGTACTGAGGCTGCGACCGGCCTGCTTGACTTCGTTCTGCTGCAAAACCAGCACAACATCGCCGGAAGGAACCGCCGCGTACCCATGAACTTGCAGAACCGACAGGAACAGCTCGTACACCGCCGCTTCATTCATGGACTCACTGGAAAGCACATTCACCTTGCCCTTTACCCGTGGATCAACGACAAAACTCTTGCCGGTAATATCAGCAACCTGACTGATAAAGGCTCCGATATCGGCATCCTTGAGATTGATCTGCCAGCTTTCCTGAGCTACGGCCATACTGCTCAGCAGCACACAGGCAGCCAACGCCCAGCGTTTGATAACACCCATATCCATTAATCCAATCTGTGATTCACGGTGAAGCGGCTATTGCCGCGTTGTACTTCAATACGAACCTCGTCGGCGATGTCGAGGCTGGTTAAAAGCGATCGATCGGCTGCGGGATCGCCCAGTGTCTGACCATTCAGGGACAGCACGATATCACCCGGCCTTAACTTGAATTGCTTCAGTGGCGAACGAGCAGACACCCGATAGCCCGAGCCAGTTCCCTGAGGTTCCAGCCCCATTCGATCCAGTGCTTTCTGCGGATCGTCGCTGACTTCGGATGTCACGACGTCAACCGCTTCGGAGGCACTGCGAACATTGGAAAAACGATCTTTGAGCGAGCCACGATTCCGGGCACTGCGATCACTGTCACGCTGTCGCCGGGAGTCATTCAGGGAGGTACGGGATACGTTGGCACCGCTGCTATTGCGCTCATCAAACTTCAGCACCTCGAGCTTGCCAGACGTATCCAGCATGACGCGGTCAGCATAGACCGCTTGCAATACGGTACGGCCCTGAACGGTATCACCAACGCGGAAGAATTCTCCCGGCTTTCCCTTTTGGGCGATGATGGCACTGGACAGATCCGGTGCACTCGATTGGGTAACGCCCATCAGCTCCAGTCGCAGGCGCGTCACAGGTGCTTCCACTTCACGCACCTGGGGTTTTGGTGCCCGCGCATTCGAGGCAATGCCAAACAGGTGATAATCCGCTGTACCGGCAGTGTCGTCACTGATCTGTACCTGCTGCCCTTTGGAAGGTGCTTTCAGCACCACAGGGTCAGGGGCAACAACCAGCCAGGTAGCGCTCGCCAGCTGCGAGGCGGTCAGGAGAGTCAGGGCCGATTTTCCAGCAATCAAAGTCCATTTCTGCCAAACGGCCAACTCGGTCACATTCACATCCACAATTCAGTCTCTCAAGTGGGCGCCAAGGTTATAGAAACTTCTGCGACACTTCAAAGACAATGGTGTCTGCAGTGCTACTGGCTTTCCACGGTTGGCCAATGGCATCCAGGAAACGGCGCTTGACCTTAACTCCACCCCAGCCGTCTGGCTTCAGGAACATATCGGCCAGACCTTCCTGGTCGGTATTGGTCACCTTGAGGAGAGTTTCAGCACCTTCCATTTCCAGCTTGCCAACCATCATAGGCAGCTGGGAATCCACCATTTTGCCCTGAACCTTGAACGAAGCATCGCCACCGCTGAACACCAGATTTCCGCTTGCCGCGAGGATTTGCTTCGATTGTGGATTAACCACGAGGTTCAGATTATTGGCTTCGATATTACCCGTCAGCTTGGCACGTGCTTTTCGCAGCATCGGTTCAGCAATGCTGCTGTCGATGTAAGCAGAACCCTGCTGAACACGCAGCTGCTGGTTGGGTTCGACAGTGACAATGCCTTCGAAGCGGATTGCCTGGCCTTCCAGCGTCACATCCAGAGTCGGCGAGGCAGAGAGCAGCGAACCCGGACGCAGTTTCCAGTGGCCATCCAGGGTGCCCAATTGCTTTTCGACAATCTGAAAGTCCGCCTCCCAAACCGTTCCGCTGACCTGTTTAACCTCAACAGGCAAACGCCCCAGACTGGGTTCAACCTTGCCCCACAGGAAATGAAGCGGCGTGTTAACCGCCAGAAAAACAATGAATGCAAAGAAACCGAGAAGAAGATACCAACGAGCTGCGCGAAGTGCTGAGAGCATGATGACTACTTAAGAATTCTGAAATTGACCCGGCATTCTAGCCATGGGAGCGGGAAGTCTAAATAGACTATGTGACAGCGGGGTAACAAAGCAAGGTGTCAGCAGATACCCATGACGGATTCTGATAAACGCCCGGAAACAATCAGTTTTTCCTTGGCTGAACGCGATAATTGCTTGATTCGATATTCCACCTTGAGCGCCTCCGAGCGGTCGCCCACAACATGAGCAAACTCCAGTGTTAACGGAGTTTTACCCCGCAAGGCGCGTGCTGCCTTGCTGCCGCCAAGACGATGTTCACGAAAGCGCCGGATGACGTCGGTGGTAACACCACAATACAGCGCCCCGGTGCGGTTACGAATCAGGTAGACGTACCAGACAGAAGGCACTTCATTGTTATTCAAGCACGGACTCCGAGGATTCAGACCAACCGACAACCGACGCTCCCCTTATGGTTTGCCCGACAAAGCGAAGAAGTGGCTGTGAATATTTGCAAATAAAAGAGTGGCCTGTCAGTCTGCACGTCTCGCCGAGATTCAGCTACCCAAACACGCAAGCCAGACCAAATGACACACGACGATACCCATCTGATAGTGAACCATCGTATTCGTATCCCGAAACACGAGATCGAGATGCACGCCATGCGCGCTCAGGGAGCCGGTGGCCAGAACGTCAACAAGGTCTCGTCCGCGATACACCTGAGGTTTGATATTCCGGCTTCATCACTGACGGATGCAGTTAAAGAAAAGTTGCTGGCCCAAAAAGACAGTCGGATTACTCGAGACGGCGTCCTGATCATCAAGGCGCAGCAACACAGGACTCAGGAAATGAACCGGGATGACGCGCTGGAGCGACTGGCAGAATTTATCCGTACCGCAACACGCCCGGTGACTCAGCGCATTCCTACCCGCCCGACACGTGCCTCGAAAAAACGTCGTTTGGACAGCAAAACCAGAAACGGTCAGACCAAGGCCATGCGTCGCAAGGTCGACTACTGACCCCGGGCTTTCTTGATCAGGGAATACGCGGTCTGGATTTCCTGGGTTTTTTCTTTCGCCAACTGCACCATCTCATCCGGCAATCCCTGGGCACTGAGCTTGTCCGGGTGGTTGTGGCTCATCAGGCGACGATATTCCTGTTTTAACTCGCGATCAGAAATACTTTCGCTCACTTCCAGGGTCGCATAGGCCTTGGCGAGTTCGTCGGCTTCATTCTCCCCGCCCCGAGCCTGACGAATGGCATCCTGAATATGACGATGAACCTGATCAAACAGGGAATCCGGCGCTCCCAGCTCCTTGCACACCCGCTGCAAGCAAACTTCTTCTTCATCGCTCAACCGACCATCGGCGTAGGCAATGGTCAACAATACTTCGAGGAACATGCGGGTCATGGCTGTATTCAGCACCGAGCCCAGAGAATGAAGATCCGCCCAGATATCCAAATCCAGATCCTTGCCTTCATTAAAGTATTCAACGGCTTGTTGACGCTGCTTGCCCTTCAGCATCATCTTGTCCATCACAAAGCTGGCGGCGGCGATTTCATTTTCGTTCACCCGGCCATCAGCTTTGGCGACCCGCCCCATGGTTCGATACAAACTGGAGAAGAACAACCGCTGGACATCGTTGCGGGAAAACTGCCCCAGCAACATGGCCTGCCCCGCTAACCAGCGCTCCATGTTGGTGTCAAACAAGTGGCCGAAAAAAGCGCCGAACATCATCCCAAACGGCCCGCCGGTCATCAGACCGAACATACCGCCCATTGCCTTGCCCATCCAGAAAGCCACGAATCAGATCCTCTGTGTCAGTCGATCATGCAATTGTCTCAAGCGTTCAGGAGTGCCGACATCGACCCAGCCGCATTCGGCGTCGAGGGCGCTCCCACCTACCCGCTTGTTCTGCATAGCCTGCCGCAGAACCGGAGCCAAAGGACGTTTGCCCTGCTCCAGCCCGGCCACCAGTGCCGGGTGAATCAGGCTAATGCCGGAAAACGTCAGTTTGTTGATGTCCATGTTATTGGGTGCCATCTGGCCGTGTTGATCATCGAGCACAAGACCACCAGACAAGATAAAATCGCCTTTCGGGTTGTGTTCCGGGTTGGGTACCAACCACAGATGTGCCAGACACCCATCGCCAGACAGAGCGTTTTCTCCCGTCATGGCAGCGCTGCGAACAAACTCACCATAACCGCCATCAATCCAGACATCCCCATTAATCAGTAAAAACGGATCGTCCCCCAGCAACGGCAGCGCCTTGCGGATCCCACCTGCGGTTTCCAGCGCTTCCGCTTCTGCCGAATATTGAATGCTCACTCCGAACTGCGAACCATCACCCAATGCTTCTTCTATCATAGGCCCGAGCCACGCATGATTGATGACAATTTCGTGAATGCCCGCTTCGGCGAGTTTATGGATGTGATGGACAATCAGCGGTTTTCCCGCCAGAGGAAGAAGAGGCTTCGGACAATGGTCGGTCAGGGGCGCCATGCGCGTTCCCCGACCAGCCGCCAGAATCATCGCCTTCATACAGGCAACGCTTCCAGACGAGGTTTGACAACATCGGTTAACCAGCCATGAAAAGCCTCCAGCTCCGGATAACGAGCCGTGACGTCAAACAAATACTGGCAGGTGTTCGGAATATCGCCGAGATAACCGGCTTTGCCATCGCGCAGATTCAGGCGCGCAAAAATCCCGGCCGCTTTCAGGTGACGTTGAATACCCATCAGATCAAAGTCACGCACCAGCTCGTGCCAGTCCTTGATATAAGCACCCTGAGGTCGGGCTTCTTTCCAGTAATAGGCCAGTAATTCATCCACCATGGCGTTGTCCCAACGCACGTAGCAATCTCGCAGCAGAGAGACCAGGTCGTAGGTAGCTGGCCCGGCAACGGCATCCTGAAAATCGATAATACCGAGATTACCTTGCGGTCGAACCATCAGATTGCGAGAGTGGTAATCGCGATGGACCGGCACGACGGGCTGAGACAGTGCTTCCCGAATCAGAAACTCAGCGGTCTGATCAAAGAGCTGTGACTCCTGGTCGCTCAGTACCATGCCCAGTTGCTGGATGCATAGCCAGTCACGGAACAAATCAACTTCGCGCCGGAGCAAGGCATGGTCGTAGGCAGGCAGGGAATCGGTGTCCAGGGTCTGGAGGTGTATCAGCTGGTCGAGTGCCTGACGATAGTAACCTTCAACGTCGCTTGTACTGCTTTCCGGATCATGAACAGCCGTCCAGAACAAACGGTCACCGAAGTCTTCCAGTAGCATAAAGCCATTGTCGATATTACTGGCGAGTACAGCAGGTACAGACACATTGCGAGCACGCCAACGATTGGCGATGCGAATAAAACGGGGGTTATCTTCCTTGTCCGGCGGTGCATCGACCAGAATCCAGCTGCGCTCCCGATAGCTCATGCGGTAGTAGCGACGAAAACTGGCGTCACCGGATACGATTTCTACATTTGTGTCCAGATCCAGATCCGCATCTCGGCGAATCTCGGTGGACGCCCAGTCAATCAGGCTGTTCAAGCGCTGATCCATGCTGGCCTCTCTATTCACATTCTTCTAAAATTGCGCGTCTTTGACGCGAGCCGTATGATCTTGCGCGTTACGATAGCATACATCCCAGCACAGGCATCCATGCACTCCTATGACGGCCCACCATCCTTTAGCAGCAAGTAATCATGCCTGTCGATCAACCGGTTGTTCACAACCGCAGGGCCAGCAGAGATTCAAACGGACGCCGGTTGCCCTGGCAATCGCTGTCGTTATAGCCGCCAACGTCCAGGCAGAGACCTCCACTGAATCAGCGCCATCACAGGCACAAGCCAGCATTTCTCTGTCACCTCAGGCTGTCGATTATCCTTATCTGAATTGGTATCCAAGAACCTTGCTGAGTGAGCCTGAACAGGCTGCATTGCCAGAATTTTGCAGTGGCATGTACATCAAACCGGAGATTCAGCCGCTTGGTACGGATGTGATCGTTGCCGAAGCTGACGAAGCCCAACTGGATAAGGCCGGCAATGCGTTTTTGCGTGGCGATGTTGTGATGCAGCGTGACAGCTATTTATTACAGGGAGACAGTGTCAGCTGGCAGCAACAGCAAGGCAGTGGCCAGTTCGTGGGCGCGGTGAGCATCTACACTCCCTGGTCAACCTTGCACAGCAAGGAAGCCCTGTTCAGCGATCAGGGGCTGGGCCAACCCGCCAACCTGAATCTGCAGGAAGCGGCCTACGCACTGCCGGAATACCACATGCGTGGCGAAGCCAGATCCATCGAAACGCGTTCAAACGGCAAGATTCGCCTCGAACAGGCGTCGATGACCTTCTGTGAGCCAGGCCAGAATGACTGGGACATCGTCGCATCAAGCATCAATCTGGATCAGAAGCGTGGCATTGGTTCAGCCTGGCACACCCGCCTTCGAGTGCTGGATGTGCCGGTGATTTATTTGCCCTACTACCGCTTCCCGATTGATGATCGCCGTACCACCGGTTTTCTGGATCCCTCGTTTGCCATCAACGGCAGCGGCCAGCTGGAAGATTTGCAGACGCCGTTTTACTTCAATATTGCGCCCAATCTGGATGCCACCATCATTCCGCATCATCTGCTCGATCGAGGCTTTTTGTGGGAAAGCCAGCTGCGCCACAAAACCGCCTTGCTGGGCGATGGTGAGCTGAACTACGGCTACATGAACCACGACAAGACCGAGGGTGACGAACGCTGGTTGATCAATTACTCCCAGCAAGGAGACTGGGGCAAGCACTGGTCACATCGCTGGATTTACAACCATGTCAGTGACGACAGCTATCTGTCGGACATGAACAGCGCATCCGGTATCAATCGCAGCACGCACCTGCCAAGACGCGGTGAAGTGCACTACCGGAACCGCAACTGGAGCGCCACAGTGCTGGCAGAAGGCTTCCAAACCCTGGATAACAGCCTGACGCTGGCAGATCGCCCCTATCAGCGTCTGCCGCACCTGAATCTCAGCTACCAGACCCTCTCAGCTTCAGAATGGCAGTTTGAGCAAACGCTGCAGTTCACTCGCTTCAGACGCCAACAAAATGCCTACATCAATGGTATGGAGCAGAATCTGACCGGATTCGACGGTCTGTATGGCCAGCGATTGGTGTCCGATTCACGACTGGCGTGGGACAAACGCTGGTCGTTCGCCTATATCACTCCATCGGTGGACTTGCGCTATCGCCAGTATGAACTCAGCCACAACCAGCGCAGCACGCTGGATGCTGATCAACCGCTGTCGGAGCGCTACGCCGTACCGCGCTACAAACTGGACACAGGCCTGATTCTGGAACGCCCGTTCGACTGGCGTGGCAGCCAATTGCAACAGACGCTGGAACCGCGACTGCTGTGGGTGAAAAGCCCGTATCAAGTCAACCAGACATTGATTCCAGCGTTCGATAGCGGCAACAAAACCGTCGACTATCAGAGCCTTTTCAGTGGTGACCGCTTTACCGGTTATGACCGTCTTGCCGATCTGGATCAGATCAGCCTTGGCGTCACCAGTCGCTTCCAGGATGACACAGGAACCGAGTTATTGAATGCCAGCCTGGGCCGCATTCACTACCGGCGAGACCGCCACGTGGTTCTGAATGCCGGTGACGAGGTTAACCACCAGAACAGCTCAGCCACCATTGGTGAGATCAACTGGTACCCGACCGAACACTGGCAGTTGTTCCATACCCTGGAATGGGATACCTACGACAACTTTGCTCGTCAGAAACGTTTCGGCGTCAGTTACAACGACGATCAGAATCACATGGTCAGCCTCAGCAACCACAAGCTGCAGACCATCAACACCACAACGGGCCACCCGGACACCCAACTGCATCAGGTCGATGCCGCAGCGTTCTGGTCTCTGACCGACCGCTGGGCCCTGACAGGACGCCTGTTACTGGATCAGAACCAGTACGACAGTGGCGAGCGTCGCCCTGACAGCCGGGTGATGGAAGCCCTGGCCGGATTTGAATATCAGAACTGCTGCTGGCGTTTGCAGGTTCTGTATCGCGAAACTTCACCCACCGAGACTGATCTCAATGCCAGCAACAGCACGGATAACCGCCACAGCCTGATGTTCAGCATCCAGCTCAAGGGACTCAGTACCCTGGGTGGCGGCACCGACTCTATTCTCAGCCAAAGCATCAACGGATACTCCAGACGACAGTACCATGACTATTAATTACCGTTTGTTCGCCATCGCGCTTGCGCTTATTTCATCACTGACGCAGGCCAAACCGGTTCTGCTGGATCAGGTCGTCGCCGTCGTGGACGAAGACGTCATCATGCAATCCCAGCTCGATAGCCGCATTGAGAGGGTCATCGGGCAAAACCGGGGCGCTGCCTTGCCACCGCGTCAGGTTCTGCAAGAACAAGTGCTGGAGCGCCTGATTCAGGAAAGCATTCAGCTGCAAATGGCCAACCGGGTTGGCATTCGGATCAGCGATGCCCAGTTGAATGAAGCCATCGAACGCATTGCCGCTCGCAATGGCCTGGGGCTGTCAGAATTCCAGCGCGCGATGGAAGCGGAAGGTGTCTCTTTCGCCGTTGCTCGCCAGCAAATTCGCAACGAAATGCTGATCTCCCGCGTCCAGCGCATTCGTATCGGCCAGCGCATAGAAATTTCAGATCAGGACATCGATTACTTCCTGGCTTCCGAAGCGGGCAAGATGGCATCCGCCGCCGAGTATGAGCTGGGTCATATTCTGGTCTCTGTCCCTTCCGATGCACGCGCGTCTGATCTGGCCAATGCTCAGACCAAAGCCGAGCAGCTGGTTACCAGGTTGCGCAATGGTGCCGACTTCCGCGCTGTGGCGATTGCCGAATCCAATGGCCGGAACGCTCTGAAAGGCGGTGACCTTGGCTGGCGCAAGGAAGCCCAGCTGCCGGGTATATTTGCCAATGCGATTCCAAACCTGAGTATCGGGGGGGTCAGCGATCCCATTCAGAGTGCCAGTGGCTTTCATATTGTAAAAATTCACGACAAGCGTGGTGGCAATACCAAGCTCGTGACCCAGTCCAAAGTGCGTCACATTCTGGTGAACACCAACGAATTACGTAATGCCAAACAGGCAGAAACCCTGATTCATGAACTCTACGACCGCGCCCGTAACGGTGAGAACTTCGCCGAGCTGGCCAAGGAATTCAGTGATGATCCAGGCAGCGGCTCTCTTGGTGGTGATCTCGGCTGGGTGAATCCCGGCGACATGGTGCCGGAGTTCGACAGAACCATGCACCAGACCAACGTTGGCGGTATCAGCGCCCCGTTTCAAAGCCAGTTTGGCTGGCACGTACTGATCGTTGAAGACCGCAAGCAAACCGATATCGGTGAACAGGTTCAGCGTAATCAGGTTCGTCAGATGCTGTCGGCACGCCGTTTTGAAGAAGAACTGCCGGTTTGGTTGCGCAAGATTCGCTCCGAAGCCTACGTCGACATCAAGGACGCCTCATGACGGTTCGTCTGGCCATCACGTCCGGCGAGCCGGCAGGGATTGGCCCGGATCTTTGTGTGCAGCTGGCGCAGCAAGGTCACCCGGCCCAACTGGTGGTTCTCGGAGATGGCGAACTGCTTCAACAGCGCGCCAGACAACTGGGGCTGCCCCTGAATCTGATTCCGTTTGAGGAGCAGATCAGTGCCCAACCCACACCGGTCGGTTCACTCTGGATTGAGCAGATTGATGTGTCCGGGCCGGTCACAGCCGGGCAGCTGGACAACCTCAATGCTGGCTACGTACTTGAAACTCTGCAACGTGCAGCTGATGGTTGTTTGAACCAGCGCTGGCAGGGCATCGTCACCGCTCCGGTTCACAAGGGCGTGATCAATGAGGCAGGGCATCCATTTACCGGCCACACCGAATTTTTCCGCGATGTTGCCGGAGTCGAAGAAGTCGTAATGATGCTGGCCACCAGCGATTTGCGCGTGGCTCTGGTCACCACTCACCTGCCACTTCGGGACGTAGCCGACGCCATCACACCGGATCGCATCCAGCGTGTGGTGCGCATCCTCAATCAGGACCTGCAACATCATTTCGGGCTTGAAAGGCCTCATATTCTGGTTGCCGGCCTGAACCCGCACGCCGGAGAAGATGGCCATCTGGGCCGGGAAGAACTGGATGTGATTATCCCGACGCTGGAGCAGCTGCGCGCTGAAGGCATCCATCTGACAGGCCCTTTACCCGCGGACACCCTGTACACGCCCAAATATCTGGAGCAGGCCGATGCCACCCTGGCCATGTATCACGACCAGGGACTGCCGGTGCTGAAACACCATGGCTTCTGACGAGCGGCTAATATTACCCTGGGGCTGCCGTTTATCCGCAGCTCGGTCGATCACGGCACCGCTCTGGATCTGGCTGCAACCGGCATGGCCGACTGCGGCAGTATGATCACTGCTGTTGAAGTCGCTACGGCGATGGCTGCCAGCAGCCAATAATGAGAATTCTATGAGTAAACACATTCCCAAAGCGCACGGCCACAAGGCTCGCAAGCGCTTCGGACAGAACTTCCTTCACGACGGTTACACCATTGACCGAATCGTAAAAGCCATTCATCCCCGAGACGACCAGTGTCTGGTGGAAATCGGCCCCGGTATGGGCGCCATCACTGAACCAATTCTGGAAGCCTGTGGCCGCCTGAACGTGGTGGAACTGGACCGCGATCTGATCCCGATTCTGCGCACCAGGTTTTTCAACTATCCAGGCCTGACCATCCATGAAGGCGATGCCCTGAAATTTGACTTCAGCCAGTTGGCTGAAGACGGTCAACGTCTGCGCATTATTGGCAACCTGCCATACAACATTTCCACGCCGCTGATCTTCCACCTGCTGAGCTACCACGCTCTGGTTCAGGACATGCATTTCATGCTGCAAAAAGAAGTGGTTGAGCGTTTGGCTGCTGTGCCCGGCACGTCGGACTACGGTCGTCTGAGCATCATGGCGCAGTACTACTGTAAGGTTGAACCACTGTTTATCGTGGGCCCGGAATCCTTTGATCCGCCACCCAAGGTGGATTCCGCCATTGTCCGTCTGTCTCCGTATATTGAGTTGCCACATCCGGCAAAATCCGTCGAGACGCTGCAACGTGTTGTCCGCGAAGCGTTCAACATGCGTCGCAAAACCCTTCGAAATACATTGAAGAATCTGATGGACGCCAGTCAGCTCGAAGCCATTGGCATTGATACCAGTCTCCGACCGGAGAAACTGACGCTGCAGGAATACGTGCGCATTGCCGATGCTTATTACGATCAGCAACAGGAGCAAACGGATGGATCTGAGTGAAAAAATCGTCGTCAGCGTACTGACGTCCTGGCTGGAAGAACATTCAGACCCGGAAGAATCCCTGTACGCCTTCGCTTACGACATCACCATTCGCAACCACAGTGACCAGCCGGTGAAACTGATCTCTCGCCACTGGTACATCACCGACGGCGAAAGTGAAGTCGAGGAAGTCAAGGGGCCCGGCGTTCTTGGCAAACAGCCACTGATTCAGCCGGGTGAAAAGTACTACTATTCCTCCGGCGTAGCCTTGCCAACTCCGGTTGGCAGCATGCGTGGTTACTACGTCATGCAGGCAGAAGACTCAACGCTGTTCCACGCCAACATTCCTATCTTCACGCTGGCTGCCGGCCACCATCTGAATTGATTCGACGCACGGACAATTGCATGCCAATATACGCAATCGGTGATATACAAGGGTGTTTTGAACCACTGCAGCGACTGCTGATCGAGATTCGCTTCAACCCCAACGAAGACCAGCTCTGGCTCGCAGGTGATCTGGTGAATCGCGGCCCGCAATCGCTGGAAGTCCTGCGATGGGCACGAAGTCTCGGTGATCGCGTGGTGACGGTACTGGGCAATCACGACCTGCATCTGCTGGCGCGTTACTACGGACACGCACGCGCCAATCGCAAGGACACAGTGGAAGACATTTTGTCCGCACCGGACTGTGACGACTTGATGCACTGGCTCCGGCATCGCTCACTGTTTCATTACGATGAAGCACAAAACTGGTGCATGAGCCACGCAGGACTGCCCCCAATCTGGTCACCACAGCAAGCCAAAGCACTGGCAAGCGAAGTGGAAGCCCAGTTACAAGGCCCAAATTGTGGCGAGTTCTTGCAACAGATGTACGGCAACCAGCCAGATGCCTGGTCGGAAGAACTGACCGGTATGGACCGGTATCGGGTGATTGTGAATTATCTGACCCGTATGCGCTTTCTGGATGCAGGCTGCCACCTGGAGCTGAAACACAAGGAGGAACCGGGAACACAGCCTGAAGGCTACTGGCCCTGGTTCGAGATTCCGCGCTCCCGGCCACTGGACACACGCGTTGTCTTCGGCCATTGGGCAGCATTGGTCGGCATCACGGGCACACCCGATGTATACGCCATAGATACCGGTTGCGTCTGGGGCAATCAACTCACCGCCATGCGACTGGACGACCAAACCCGGTTCTCCGTTGACGCGACCCAGTCCTGACCAACCACAGTGACTCAATAGAACTATTCGGGAGACCAGACGATGGCTAACTTCGAACAAATCACTCTGGAACAGGCCAAAAACCTGTTGCAACAGGAAGGTACCCAGGTTGTTGATATTCGCGACGCCATGAGCTTTCAGGCTGGCCGCATCACCGGCGCTGAGCGCATCGACAACCAGAACCTGCCCGCTTTCATGGCCAAAGCCGACAAAACCAAACCTCTGATCGTGTGTTGCTATCATGGCAATTCCAGCCAGGGCGCGGCCCAGTTCTTTGCCGAACAAGGCTTTGAACAGTCACTCAGCCTCAAGGGCGGCTACGAAATGTGGAAACTGGGCTGTCCGGATTTGTGCGAACAATAATTCCCAAATCACGCGCATTCAGGGCAGTTTCACGCTGTTCTGAGTGCCAGCCAGCCCGTTTTTCAACGCATTATTTACCACCGTTCATCCGATAACCCCCGCCATCAAACACCTGTTCGACAACTTCCTCGTCAACTTCCTCACCGGACCTTCGAAAGTCTGCTATCCGTTATAAGAGGCCGTCACGACAAACTCACCAGTGCGAAATCAGTCGCGTAAATGGCACAGGCTATGCAGCACCCGAGTCATAACGAACGGTTTGTTACAGATCGAATATCAACTGTTACGAAGTAACGACGATTCGATCCGGCAAAATTTTAAAGAGCCAATAAACTTATACAAACAGACTGAAAAATTTATACAGGTTGCCCGAGGCAATCTGAACCAAACAGGAAATTGAAAGACCTAACCAATATGTAATTAAAACGACATCTGAGTCCCTGCGAAGAGACCTTGAAGATTCAGCCCAAGAGAGGTGCCCCATGAGCGTTTTTAGCCGATACCAGGACCGATACCTGTCGACACAGGAAGAGGTGATGAGCCTTCAGCAGTATCTCGACTTGTGTAAGTCCGATTCCAGCGCGTACGCCAGCGCCGCCGAACGCATGTTAATGGCCATTGGTGAACCAGAACTGATCGATACATCGCGAGATCTCCGGCTTAGCCGAATCTTCACCAACAAGGTCATCAAGCGTTACCCGGCATTTTCCGAGTTCTATGGCATGGAGGAAGCGGTTGAGCACATTGTCTCCTATTTCCGCCATGCTGCTCAGGGTCTGGAAGAACGCAAACAGGTTCTGTATCTGCTTGGCCCGGTCGGTGGCGGCAAGTCTTCTCTGGCAGAGCGCCTGAAAGAACTGATTCAGTCGATACCCTTCTATGCCATCAAAGGCTCCCCTCTCTTCGAATCCCCGTTAGGTTTGTTTGATCCGGTGGAAGACGCCAACATTCTGGAAGAAGACTACGGCATCCCCAGTCGCTATCTGGGCAAGGCCATGTCGCCATGGGCAGTAAAACGCCTGAAAGAATTCGGTGGCGATATCAGCAAGTTCGAAGTCGTCAAACTCTATCCATCCATTCTCAATCAGATAGCGGTCGCCAAGACAGAACCGGGGGATGAAAACAACCAGGACATATCATCTCTGGTGGGCAAGGTGGATATCCGCAAGCTGGAAGACTTTTCCCAGGACGATCCGGATGCCTACGCCTACTCCGGCGCCCTGTGTCGCGCGAACCAGGGACTGATGGAATTCGTTGAGATGTTCAAGGCCCCGATCAAGGTGCTGCACCCGTTGCTGACCGCAACGCAGGAAGGCAACTACAACGGCACCGAAGGCATGGGAGGCCTTCCGTTTGAAGGCGTGATTCTGGCTCACTCGAATGAATCAGAATGGCAAACCTTCAAGAACAACAAGAACAACGAGGCATTTCTGGATCGGGTTTATATCGTCAAGGTACCGTACTGTGTACGCACGGACGAAGAGGTCAAAATCTATCAGAAGCTGTTGGATCACAGTTCCTTGTCCCAGGCTCCATGCGCCCCCGATACGCTGAAGATGCTGGCCAAGTTCACCGTACTCTCAAGGCTGAAAGAGCCGGAAAATTCCAGCATCTACTCCAAGATGCGGATCTATAACGGCGAGAACCTGAAAGATACCGATCCCAAGGCCAAGTCGATTCAGGAATATCGCGACGCCGCCGGTGTCGATGAAGGCATGTACGGTATTTCAACCCGCTTTGCCTTCAAGATTCTGTCACGGGTATTCAACTTCGATGCCTCCGAGGTCGCAGCCAACCCGGTGCACCTGCTGTACGTACTGGAACAGGCCATCGAACAGGAGCAGTACCCGGAAGATACCCACAACCGCTACCTCAATTATCTCAAGGAATACCTGGCCCACGAATACGTCGAATTCATCGGCAAGGAAATCCAGACCGCTTACCTGGAGTCCTACTCCGAGTATGGCCAGAACATCTTTGACCGCTACGTCACCTACGCCGACTTCTGGATTCAGGATCAG
>PBNY01000081.1 GCA_002723385.1 Oceanospirillaceae bacterium
CGGGAGAATTCCCGGTTCAGGGCCGGGTATTCTTCGGGGCGGTCGCCGGATGCAATGCCCATCACCAGTCGCCCGTTGGAGAGCACGTCCACACTGGCGGCGGCCTTGGCAACGTGGGCCGGATCTCGCAGTGGCAATACGATGCTGCCCGTGCAAAGGGAGATGTCACGGGTTTGGCCCGCCAGCAATCCGAGATACACAAATGGATCAAACATCTGTCCAGCATCACCAAATGACGGCACGTTAAATGGCACATCACGCAACCAGACGGCAGCAAATCCCAGCGCTTCTGCCAGCTGAATCCGTTCCAGCGCGTGCTGCATGGTCGGAACCGGACTGTCGGCGTAGTGTTCAATTGGAATCACCAAACCGAGGCTGAGGTGGTTGGGGGTGAACATGCGACTGTAGCCCGGATTGACAGGCCTGAAACTGGAGGATTGCGTCATGGTTCTCTTTCAAAGTAGAACGTTTTAGGCAGAACGACTGTGGCAAACAGACAGGCTGTGGAAAGCAGACCGATTGGATACGGGTCTCGAAAGCTGTCAGCGGCAGGCGCGCTACCGGTGCACTTTATGGAGTGTAGAGCGACGGAAGGAAGGTGATAATCCGGTGTTTTGCAGATTCAGTTTGTGGGTTTTCCATATAATCAGTGGCCGGAGCCATGCTGCTGGATCAGTGCTTCCAGGCTGGTGGGGCGTGAATAGTAATAGCCCTGGCCATAGTCGCACCCAGCGTCGGTCAGGACACGAGCCTGCTCGGCGCACTCGACACCTTCGGCGATGACTTTCAGCTTCAGCTTGTGAGCCATCACGATCATGGCTTCGCACAATGCCAGATCTTCTGCGCTGGTGGTGATGCCAGCGACAAACTCCTTGTCGATTTTCAGGTAATCAACATTGAAGCGCCGCAGATAGGTCAGCGATGAATAGCCGGTACCGAAGTCGTCGACGGCAATGCCAAAGCCTTCTCGTCGCAGAGCGTTGAGGATGTTGTTGGAGCCACCGTCCAGATCCATGGTGACGCCTTCGGTGATCTCAATCACCATGCGCTTCATGATGGACGGATATTTCTTCATCACTTCGCACCACATCAGCAGGTGCATGTTGTTGTTGCGGAACTGGACCGGAGAGGAGTTGATGGTCAGGGCGAAGTCACTGGGCAGCTGATGTTCGTGTTCAATAAAGGCCCTGGAGGCATTGGTGAAGACCCAGTCACCGATATCACAAATGGTGCTGTTTTCTTCGGCCACGCTGATGAACTCCTGTGGGCTGACAAACCCCATTTCAGGGTGGTTCCAGCGCAGCAGGGTTTCAGCCATCGCCAGCTTGCCGTCCTGAAGGCCGACGATGGGTTGATAAACCAGTGAAAGCTGATTGTTGGCCAGACATTCCCGCAGGGCTATCTGAACCCGGTTCTTGCGCTCTGCCACGCGTTGCATTGACGGCGTGAAGTAGCGGTAGCGATTCTTGCCGTTTTGCTTGGCTGAATAGAGCGCCTGATCGCTGTTTTTCATCAGACCGTCGGCATTACCGGCGTCATCGGGATAGACCGCGATACCGATGCTGGCGGATATGTAAATGCGTTTTTGGCCAATTTCAAATGGCGTGTTCAGTGCGTCGACCAGATTGGCAGCGACCAGATTGATATCGGTGAGGCTGCTGGCCATGGGCAGAATAATGGTGAACTCGTCGCCACCCACGCGCGCGGCAATGTCTGGCCCACGCAGGCATGACTGAATCCGACTGGCTGTTTTGACCAGTAACTGATCGCCGACCAGGTGGCCGTAGGTATCGTTGACCTGCTTGAAATAATCCAGATCCAGACTCATCACCGCCAGACGCTGATGATTGGTGGCGGCACGGCTGATGGATTCCTGAAGCCGGTTGGCGAACAACCAGCGATTGGGCAAGTTGGTCAGTGAATCAAAGTTGGCTTGTTGCCAGATGATGGCTTCGCTCTGCTTGCGTTCGGTGAGATCTCGTGCCAGCGAAATCAGGTATTCGTTATCATCCTGGCGGGTGTAGCTGACGCTGACTTCGACCGGAAAGACTTGCCCATCTTTTCGCAGATGGCGTCCCTCAATGACTTTCTTGCGCTCTCTGCGAAAAATATCGAGCATGCGCTGCCAGTCGTCCGGGGTTGAGAGGGTTTCCTCAAAGTCCATCACTGTTTTGGTCAACAGTTCATCCAGACTGTACCCAAGGGAGTCCACAGCCGCTTCGTTGACGTCCAGCAGACGTCCGGTGCGGGCCTCGACCACGAACATGGCGTCATTGGATTGCTGAATCAGGGTGCGGAACAGCTGCAGGGCATTTTCAGTCTGTTTTTGTTTTTCCAGACTGACGATCTGGGCAATGAATCGCTGCACTGCTCCCTGGGCGTTGGGTTGGGCAACGATGGTCAGCAGCGCAGGAATGGATTTGCCCGACTTGTGCAGATAGCGCTTTTCGATGGTGATGGGCGTGAACGGATCTTCCAGCAGGCTCTGACGTATCTGGCGGTTGATCGGCAGTTCATCCGGGTGCGACAGGATCAGATCTTTTGAATAACACTCCTGCTCTGTGTAACCGAGCATGTTCATCAGTGCCGGGTTGACGTATTCGAACGAGCCGTCAGGCCGCGACAAGGCCATGGGCACCGGTGTGGCGTCGAAAACAGGCTGCAAATCCGTATCGAAAAATGGGGCTTCGGCTTTCATCTCTGTATTCAGGAAGGCGTCAAAAGGATCGTAATATGTCGTGGAATTCAAAAGTGCACCTTGGCGGATGTCATTATTTCAGATAAATCCATGATGTGTCTGGCTACGTCACGACTGTCCGGCTTTTTTTGTCGTTTAACGGCCTGTTAATGCCGCGTTATCTGTTTTTGGCGGGAGCTTGTCTCCCGCGGGGGGCTGCCCTCTGGCGTAACTGGTCGTGTGAGTCGGCGATTTGTTACAGGTTTTTGGTTGGCAGAAACTGTCAATTGCCGACGGCGAGGAGATAGCGAACTGCATCGCTGTGTGTGACTCGTGGCCGTGCTAGACTTCACGCCGTTCCTGAGTGCACTTGCTGTCGCGCTCTTCCATCGTTCTTTGCTCCAAGACTGTTGCCTGAAACCCTTTTCTCTATGCCACAAACTTCTGACTTGTTTTTCGCCGCACAGCGGCGGGTTTTCTTTCGTCCGCTGGCGGGTAAATACCGTGAACTGGTAGTGACTTGCCTGCGCGAGTTGTATCGCCGCACGTTCAGCGCCAGCGATGCCGACTATGGTCAGGCATTGTCGCGGGATGTGGTGCTGGGCCTGTTTCAGGAGGCACTGACCCGTGAGCAGGGCTTGCTTCAAACGACCATGGCGGAAGCAGTTGATGCAGCCTCGTTGCAGGAGGCTGAGGCTGTCTCTGGTCAACCGGAAACCGACGATAGTGGCCTGAAAACACCTCGGGATCAGGCGCTGTGGGTGTTGAACCAGCTATTGGAATGCGGCTGGCTCGAAAAACAGGTCGATCAGGCCAGCCTCCAGAGCAGTTATGGATTTACCCGTGAAGGACGTGACTTTACCGAGCCGTTTGCTCAATCGAGCCGGATATCGGCGCGCACTCGTCATCGTAATACGCGCAATACCCGCAATGCGCTGGAATCGTTTCTCAATCACGGTGATGTGTACGATTTACTCGATGCCCATGAGCATTCCGAGCGCATCATCACCGACTTTACCGATGTGATCGCCGAGCTCGATGAGCGCAAGCGTAATCTGGTGCGGGAGATGGAATCCCAGTGGCAGAGTGATGTGGCAGGCGATGCGTTTTTCGACTTTATGGAAAATCGCTTCCAGCCCGATTTGTCGGTGCGTTTGTCGGCGGACAACGTCGAGAAGCATCGTCACTTTATTGAACAACTGTTAGGCCGTATTCGTACCCAGGATGATGCCATCAAGGCCGGATGGGAACGACGTCTGCGGGAGTTATTACCGGAGCTGGCCAAACCTGGGCAGTCGTTGTTGTGGTGGCTACTGGACGGCATCGAACATCGTCTGCGCAATGCTTGCGACATCATGTTGCCGGCACTCCGACAGTCGCTTCAGGGCTTTACCCGCCGGGCCGACATCGTCATCCGGCAAATGGGGTATCTGGCGTCCCAGCGTCACAATGACGTTCCGGCACTGTGTCAGCAGCTGGCAGCGCTTCCGGTTGACGAGCAGGAGCAGCGCCTGCAGAAAGCCGCCGCCCTGATGTCGTTACCGGACGTCGGGCTGGTAGACCCGGCCCAGGTGCGTCTGGCACCGCCGCGGGAGCGCCGCGTCGCCAATGCACCGGTGCAAGACGAATCCCGGATACCGGAATCGACTGAGCGCAAGCAGCTGTACATCCAACAAGCGCTGGATCAGGCCTTTACGGTCAATCAGAGCGCGATTCGCGATTACGTCGAGACCCGTCTGGTCAGCGGTGGATCGGTATCGAGCCGGGAATTCCCGGTGTCCAGCGCCAGAGAGTTTCTGGCCGCTGCCCATGCCATCGGTCTGGGCGCTGCCAATGCCGATGCCAGTACCGCAACCACAGGCAAAACAGACACAGAAGGCTATCGCCTGATCATTCGACCGGAATCCGAGGTGCTGGATAAGGACTGTCCTGACGGCGCCGATCGCCCGGAGTCAGACGTTATCGATCAGTCGTTAGTATTGAAAGATGCGCCTGCTTTTGTCCGCAAAGATCATTTTGTATTCGAACTGGTTCAGACCGGCGCATAGACCGCTGTCTGAATTACAATCTAATGAGTGTTTCATTCATGAGTCAAACCCTATCCGATTCCTTGCTCGGCGTGCTGGAACAGCGACTGGTCGGGCAAGGCGTGTCGATCACTGAATATTCCGAGCTGGTCATTCGCCTGCTGGATTACGGCGTTCTGTGCCGCGATGAAAGCCAGATTGAACAGCAACTTTACGACCGCTTTCTGAGAGTGGAAGAGACCGTGGCCGAGTATTTGTCGGTACTCTGAATTCGTTTGCTGCATGACCGTCGTTTTCAGTTTGTGCGCCTGTGTCCGCCTGGAGCCGATGTGCCTGGGCTGGAAGCCGATGACGGTTTCTCTGGTCAGCTGGCGTTTCGGGATCGCATGAATCAGGCCGAAGTGGCCCTGGTGCTGGTGCTGCGCACCGAATACGACAAGGCGCTGCGCAGCGGTGCGCTGGATGATCAGGGCTGTGCGCCGACATCGCTGGAAGCCGTGGCCATTGCTCTGGACAACCTGCTCAAGCGCCAGCTTCCGGAGCAGCTGACCGAGCGCAAGCAGATGTTCCGTCGGCTGCGTCAGCGGCGCCTGATTCACTGGCAGCAGGATGAGCAACTGGGCGATGGCGACAGCTGGTTGCGTATCCGTCCGATCATTATGAGTTACGTCAGTGATGCGGTGCTGGCGGCTTTGGGCGCGGATTCTGTGAACGAAGCTGGTTCGAGCGATGATGACAATGACCATTCCCGCAATGAAACAGAGGGCTGACGGGTGTTTCTGAAGAAGTTTATCTACGTCAACTGGGGCAACATCCCGGCCAGCGAGTTTGAGTTTGGGCCGGTGAATCTGCTGTCGGGGGGCAATGGCTCAGGCAAAACCACCGCAGCCGATGCGATCCAGACGGTGATGACGGCGGCCCACGACACCCTGTTCAACTACAACCCCGGTCAGGACGAAGCATCGCAGCGTGGCCGTGGCAAGCACGTCCGGACCCTGGCCAGCTATGTTCTGGGTTGCGACGATGGCAGTTACGCCCGTCCGGAAGGAGCAACCGGTTACCTGGCCGCTGTCTTTCATCCAACCCAACAGGAAACCGGCGAGCCGTTTACCGCGGTCATTGGTGTATCGGCGCTGCTCGACAAAGCCGGGAATCAGCCCGTGGCGCGGCAGCAGGATCTGCGATTCTTCATCATTGCCGGTGAGATGCTGACGTTGTCGGATTTGTTGCAGCAGGACTTGTCCGGAGACCGGATGGTGGTGCCGCTGAAACAGCTGAAACGCCATTTGCAGGGCCGGGTGGAGTCGTTGAACGTGGAGCAGTACGACACCAAGAAACAATATCTGCGGCGCTTGTACGCGGCGCTCCGAGGTCGACACGACGCCGTGACAGAACGCGAGGCTATGAATGCAGCACGCACTTTTTCGCGCTTTATGGCCTACAAACCGGTCAAGAGCATTCACCAGTTTGTTGCCAACGAGATTCTGGAGCCGCGTGATCTTGGCGATGCAGTGCGTTCCGTCTCGGATCTGATGAAAACCCTGTGCGCCATGGAAGCCGATGCCAATACGCTGGCGGCCAGTGTGGAGCGTCTCAAACAATTGCGCGCAGGTGCCGACGATTATCAGCAACACTGGCTCGACTGCCAGCTGGGAGAATTCCAGCTCGCTCACAGCCGGGCCACTATTCAGCAACGCAGTTATCTGGATGCGCGCAAGCAACGCGAGCAGCACCAGCGAGCTGTGGCAGACACCGAACAACAACGCCAATCCAGAGAGCGAGAGCGCCAGCAGCTGCGCGACCAGCTGGTCGCTATGGAAGCACGTCGTCTTGGCATCAGCGCGTTGCAGGACAAGGACAAGGCCGAAACCGAGTGTGCTGACGCACAATCCCGGCGTGAGCAAGCAGCGATTGCCTTGCTGAAGCAGCATCAGGCAGCCACAGCTTCCGGTGCGGCTCTGGAAGAAGCTGAAACGCTGCTGGCGAATCCGGATATTCAGTCGATGCTGGTATCGGCCCAGTCAAAGGACTGGCTTGCCAGTGTCAGGCGGTCAGCGGATCAAGAGGATTCAGAGGCGGCAGCGGCCCAGGCTGGCATGGCGGCACTGGAATCGTTATCGGAACAGTTAACCCGGGAACAGCCGGATTTTACATCCTTGTCGGGCTCTCTGACCGGCGTTCGGGCGCATGAGCAGCGTCTGAATCAGGTGCGTCAGATCTGGCTGCACGGCGCGGAAGGGGACTCACTGTTAACCGCTGTTCAGGCTACCTTGCATCTGCGTCAGCAACGCAAACAGCAGCTGGAGCAGAAAATCCGTCAACGCCAGCAAGACGTGCGCAGCCTTGAAGATGCCCGAATCACCTATCCCGGATACGTCGTTCAGGCGCTGGATGCGATTCGTGAAGCACTGCCGGATGCCGAACCCGGAGTGTTGGCGGATTTTGTTGATGTCAAAGACCCGGAATGGCAAAGCGCCGTGGAAGGTTATATCGGTGGAGCGCGTTTCAGCATTCTGGTAAACCCGGAATACGAGGCGGACGCCGCGCGCATTGTGCGCCAGCTGCCGGGAGGCCGCAGTCGGGCGCGGGTGATTCAGGGCGAGAAAGCGCGTCGCGACGGTGAGCGCCAGCGACTGCCGGATAACTCCATTATGCATCTGCTGGAGTTCGAGCACGCCACCGCCAGGGCCTACCTTCAGGCCAGCTATGGTACTGTCGAACAGGTGTCCGATGTTGAGCAGCTGCGCAAGACCCGCCGTGGTCTGACGTCCGATGGACTTGGATCGGGTGCTTATTCCATCTACCGCTGTGATCTGGATGATGCCGAACTGGTGTTCGGTACCGAGGCGCGTCAGCGTTCACTGGTGGCCCGTCAGCAGGAGCTGGAACAGTGGCAGCAGACTCTGGACAGCGATCAGAAGCTCACCGAGCGGCTGCAACGGTTACAACAAGCCCTGGTTCGGATGCAACCATTGGAGCTGGCGTCTGCGGTCGAAGACCTGCTGCAAACCCAGCAGGCGCTGAACGCCGCGCAATCGCGACTGCAAGCGGTGGACACGCTGGAAACCACTGAGCTGGATCTGGCCTATCAGGCGTTACAACTGCAGATGGATGCAGTGGATCAGTCTCTGCGAGAGCTGGATGCGCGTCTGGGGCAGCTGGGGCAGCAACTCAAGGACAGCGAACGCCTGTGCTCCGGCCTCAGTCAGCAGCGCGATGACACCCTGGCTCAGGCCGAACGCAGCGAAGGCAGCCTGCAGCAGCTGGTGGATGAACTTGGAGACACACTGCTGCTGCACGGCAAACGTATTGATCTTGATGACGTACTGGATCAGGCTCGAACCGATGCCGAAGCGACTACGCCGGAGCAACTGCAGCAGACTCTGGCCACTACGCGACAGCGCCTCAATGGCTTGGCTCACGCGCTGGAACGTCAGGTCAGTGATCACAACCTGGTGTGTCAGAATCTGGACGCCATCGTCTATGCACCGGACTACAGTCAGGAACACAATCCGGCCTTTTTCACCGCCGTATGTGATCTGCATACCGAAGCCGGGCGTATCTACAACCGCCTGAAAAACAACCTGCTGGTAGAGAAGCGCCAGCAGCTGTCGGAACTGCGGGACAGTTTCAACAACGCCTTTGTTACCAACCTGTGCCACGCCATTTATCAGGCGATTAATGAAGGCAAACGTGTGCTGGAAGACCTCAACGCAGAGCTGCAACACCATCGGTTTGGGGCGGATCAGGAGCGTTACTGGTTTGACTGGGGCTGGGTGCCGGAATACCGGGATTACTGGTTGTTCTTCGAGGAAGTGATCAAGAATCCAAGCCTTGGCGAGGGCAGCACACTGTTTGACGACGACTTTGACGCCAGCCTGCCAAAGAAAGCGTTGCAGGTTCGTGATCGGTTGATGGACATGCTGCTGGACGAAGACGAACAGAAAGCCATGCGCGAGCTGGAGCGGATTACCGACTACCGCAACTATCGACGTTATGAAATCTACCGCCAGCCTGCCAACAAGGAAGCCATGCCACTGAGTGAATATGGCACTGGTTCCGGCGGTCAGCTGGAAACACCTGCCTACATTATCCGTTCGGCAGCGATTACCTCCGCGTTTCGCTTTAACGAGGGGGACAGCCACCTGCGTATGGTGCTGGTTGACGAAGCCTTCTCGAAGATGGACGAAGTCCGCTCCCGTGAAGTCATCAACTACCTGACGGATACGCTTGGGCTGCAATTGCTGTTTGTGATGCCAACCAGCAAATCCGGCCCCTTTATGGATCTGATCTCGAATCAGTTTGTATTCGCCAAGGTACCCGCACCGGCGGGTTATCGGGTGGGGGAACTGCAAACCCGGGTACTGGTCGACCGCCAGCAATGCAATCAGGAACGTGTCAGGGAACTGTGGGCCAATCACCGCCGTACTATCCGCCATCAGGCCGGACTGGACTTTATGGCCGAGTTTTCCTGATCAGGTATTTCCCTTTCTATCAATTAAAAAAAGCCTCACCCCATCCAGACTGATTGAGGTGAGGCTTTTTTAATGGCCGTCTGTTGCTGTTACTGGCAGATATGTCCGTTCACTGTCATGGCGGGTGGGGTAGTGCCCGGTGAGGCCTTGTCACTGGTGAAACCAAAGGTGGTGCTTTCGCCCGGCGCGAGGTCGTGGTTCCAGGAAACGGGTGTTGCTGTTCCGATGCCCGTGCCACCACCGCTGTACGTGGCGCTCCAGCCACTGCGGAAGGTGGAGCTGTCAGCGTAGTCCCATGACACCATCCAGCCTTCAAGTGTGTTGCCACTGGTATTGGTGATGGTGATGTTGGTATTCCAGCCGCCGCTCCAGTTCTGGGTGACGGTGTGTGTGCAGCTGGCTGCTGCAGCACGAGCTGACAGGGTCGGTTGGTCGTAGCAGCCTTCGTAGCTGAAGTTGCCGTTGTGGCGAGCCTTGAAGCCGTAGGAAGCTGTTGCGCCCGGAGACAGGTTGGTGCCACGAGCGACGATGTAGTCTCCTTCCAGCGTAACAACGCCTGCTCCCCAATACTGCTCGACGTAGTTGACGTCTTTTACCGGAATCATGACTTCCCAGTCGGTTGTCGTGCTGCCGTTGTTCGTAACGACGATGTCTTTGAGAACAACACCGGTACTCCAGATATCTTCAACATTGATGTTGCAGCTGGTCTGTCCGGCGGGTGGTTGGGTGACCACGACCGATTTGCTGATGCTGTCGGAGTCCTGGCCATCGCTGACGGTCAGAGTGACCGAGTAGGTGCCTGGCAGTACATAGGTGTGGTTAACGCTTTGGCCGGTGCCGGTTTGATTGTCACCAAAGTCCCAGCTATAGGTCAGGTTGTGGCCATCGGCGTCGGTGGAGGTTCCGCCGTTAAATCCGACGGTCATGTACTGCTCACTGGTATAAAAATCGGCCACTGGTGCGGTATTGGCGACTGCGTTCAGAGTGATGGAATCGCTGGTGCCGAGGTCGGTACCGGATGCATCCTGTGTAAACAGCTCAACACTGAAGGCACCTGTGTTGGCAGGAGCTTGTACCTGCACACTGGAACCCACGACGCCTGAGGCGACTTCGATGCCGTTCACCCGCACGCCAATGGCGTCCGCATTGGACAGCAGGAACTGGATCTGGAAGTTCCTGTCCACCACCTGGCTTGCGCCATCGGCAGGTGACTGAATGCTGACGGTTGGAATGATGGGTTCGTTAACGGTTACTGTCACGATGGCGGGTTCGGAAACTGCTCCCTGATCATCAATCGCTTGATAGGTAAATGTATCGGTACCGAAGAAACCGGTTTCGGGTGTATACACCGCATCGCTTCCCGTGATCGTAACGGCCCCGTTGGTTGGCTGCTGGGCAATCTGGTAGCTTGCAACGTAACCATCGTCGTCATTACCGTTCAGAGTGATGATTGAGGCCATTTCGAAGTCGGTATTGGCGCTTAACTCGGCAACCGTTGGTACACAGTTAATACCAGTGCCTGCACCACAGCCCGGTGTCGGTTCTTGTCCCCAGATCAGTTGGTCGTTGTCGTACACGGCCACCAGAGGTGCTTTGGTGAAGGAGGAACTGTAGTTATCCCAGGAAGGGTCGGAACTGCTGTCCCAGCTGGTGGACGTGCTTGGCAGTTCGAGGCGGAACTGAACTTCTTTCTGGGTATGTGACCAGCTGCCGGGCTGAACCAGAGTGCCAACGAAGGAGACCTCGGTGTAGTACAGGTTGTCAGCCGGATCGCCCCAGGCCTGAAGCTGGGAAACCGTCGCGCCCTGATTGTAGAAAACGGACACCGTCACGTCCGATACGGTATAGCCGTCGGCCATCTCTTCCGTCAGGTCAACCCAGTAGCGGAACTTGAGCTGGTCGGATGATCGCGCAGGCCAGGCACTGCGATTTTGCAGTTTGGCAGACAGATCGGTCTGGCGGTTGTTGCTGCTCTTGTCGCGAATCTCCACGAAGATTTCGTCGTCTCTGGTTTCCGCTGGCGGGAACTGGCTTTCCGGAATCGGGTTGCCGCCAAAGTCCAGATACAGGCGCGCCAGAGCGGAGGTGAAACCGGCGTTGTAGTCGACGGCCACTTCGTTGGCGACGTAGTTGGTGCGGTCATCAACGTAGGAATCGCCGCTGCCGGGGCCACCGACCAGAGCGCCAATCAGCAGATGGCGATTGTCGACCGGGTCATTGATGTTGTTGCTCCAGCTGCCGTGAGCGGTGCGGTGGTGTGGGTTTTTCGGGCCGTTGGGATTGATGCCGACCTGGTAGGGAATGCCCATCGGGTTGTCACCCATGATGTATTCGATCTGGTCCTGGGCGAAGTTGTAGTAGGTCTGGATTCGACTGGCGTTGGGATCAATCGTTTTCAGGAAGTCGGAATACACCAGAGCGATAAACGCCGTATTGGCGGCGTAGCGGGTTGCGCCCCATTGGCTCGCTTGAGCCAATCCACCGTTGGTGTAGGGGATGCGGCCACCGTTGAACCCGGTCGTCCAGTAGTCAAGCCAGCGTTCTGCATCTGCCTGGAATTGCCCGGTGGTCGGGCCTGCCAGCTGTGCCATTAACACGTAGCTGCCATAGGATTTGTCATCCCAGACGTGAGTCCAGGTATAGGACTTGAGGTTGCTGCCGCCTTCGTTGTTCAGATACTGATATTCGTCGACGGCGTCCTCATAGAAAGACGATTCCCCGGTCGCTTTGTACAACCAGGCGGAAGCCCAGACCAGTTCGTCCTGATAGCCGCTCCAGGAATTGTAGAAACCGCGGGCATCGGTGATGCAGTCGGAATACTTGCCGCGATAGGTCATGGCGAAGTTGTGCAGATCGCGGGCGTGGGATTTCAGCAGGTTGGAGTATGCTGGGTCGTCTGTCTCAAACACGATGGAAATGGCCGCCAGAGCGGCTGCGGTTTCGCCGGCCAGATCTGAGCCTGGGCAGTTTTCGGTAATGGCGTAAGACGGACGGTTGGCAGCGCCGTTACCCTGGGTTTCCAGAACTTCAGCAGGCCCCCACCAGGCGTGATCCGCCCCGCCATTGCCCACTTGTCCGTACAACACATTGGGTTGCGGATGGGCAGCCACAAAGTAGTCAGCGATAAAACGCAGGTTGTTCTTGATGTGAACCATCTGGCCACTGGTACTGTAGGCACCGGGGTTTTCTATCACGCCCCAGGCCAACAGAGTGGCAGCGGACGCCATCGGCAGGCCAAATTTGACGTGATCACCGGCATCGTACCAGCCACCTGACAGATCCAGACCAACATCCGCGCCGTCATTGACGGTTGAATCAGCACGCCAGGGGACACGATTCCAGGCTGGCAGGTTGCCGGACTGCTGGGCTTCGTAGAAATAGATGGATTTCTGCAGTGCTTCACCGTAGTTCACGGTAATGGCCTGGGCCGGGTTGGCCAGTCCAGCCGCCAGTGGTATGGCGGCTGACAGAGCCAGAGAGAGCAGGGATGGTTTCTTCACGTCAGATCACTCCTTGTCGTTATTTACGACCTGTTGCGTGGCGGGAGCAGCGCAAACGGGTGAACTGTTCCCTCAGTATTCAGTCATCTAGCCATAGGTTTAATGGTGTAAATGTGAACCCTGTCACGTTTGAAGAAATTGTCAGACAATTCCCGTGCTGACCATTAAGGAACCCGACTTCCATCACGTCTTGAGGTATCGCGGGGCTGGTCATGGGCAAATTGGCCTGTCTGCAATTGAGCACTGATACTGGGTTGAAAGGAGCCTGAACCGGGGCTTAAACGAGGAGTGTTGTGCAGAGTTTCCCGGTATCATGCCTTGGCAACGACAGCATTCCGAGGGGTAGTCAGGTGGTCCAGAGTGGAAGGGTGGCAGTACGCGTATGGATAGCCGGTGTGCTCAGCCTGATGCTGTGGGCGGGCGTGTGCCAGGCCGAGATTTATCGTTGGGTCGATGACAACGGCAAAGTGCACTTCGGCGATCGCCCACCGGCAACACAAAAGACCGAAAAGCTCGAAATTAACACCCACACTGACTGGAAGCCTTTTGACATCAAGGTGTATTACCAGAATCAGTTGTTGTCGGAAGGCTCATCTACCATTGATGTGTCACGCATCCAGAGAAGCGTGAATCTGGTGTATCGCTTCTTTGACGAGATTCTCTACTTTGATTTCTACAAACAGGTGCCGGTGACCATCAAGGTGTTCCCGGACATGGCGACATACAGTGCTCACGTGATGAAGGTCACGGGCAGACCGGCCGGTTACACCAAGGGCATTTACATCGGGCAAACCCATGAAATCGCGTTGTATTTTCACACCGAAAAAATGGGCGGCATCGAGAGCACCCACCAGACCATCAAACACGAAGTCAGCCACGCGATTCTGCACTCTTTGGCCCGGCTGGTGCCTCATTGGCTGCATGAAGGCCTGGCAGAACAGATGGAGACCCTGGTTTTCCAAGACGGCCAGTTTGTGATTCGTCCTCATGAACAGAATCGTGCCTTCCTGGCGCGTAACCGCGATCGCACCATGAAGGTTCTGGATTTCGTCGAAATTCGCAGTGATCACTGGCGCGCTCACAGTGCCACCGCGACCAACTACGCCATGGCTGGTCAGCTGATTTACCGCTTGTTCTCTACGTCTTATGGCCGCTCCTGTGTGACTCGGCTGCTGCAGGATTACAAACGCGGCGAACGGCTGCGCTCCTATTATCTGCTCGACAAGCATTACATCGGTGGTGCCGAAACCTTCCGGGTGCACTGGGAGCAGTGGAGCAAGACGGATATGAGTCAGCCGAGATCCGTGGTGCTGCGTTAGCTGTCCGGTTTTCCGACATTCCCGTTCAATTGACCCAATCGTCGTATTGCAGTGTTTCATTGCGAACGGCGCGTGCTTCCTGGTCGTCTCTTTTTTGCACTTAAGTGTTATGTTATAACATTTTTAAATTCTGGTGAGCCGGTTACAGGCATTGCTGCATCGACTAGCAGTTCGCCATCGAAGTGAGATAACAGATTGAAAAATAACTATTTTCTGAACCTTGAACCGTTGTCTGAGGGTTCAAGGCTGGATACCGCCGAATTGTTGCAGCATCTGGCTTTTAATGAACAGGGGCTGCTGCCTGTGATCACTCAGGATGCTGTCAGCAAGGACGTATTGATGATGGCCTGGATTAATCGGCAGGCGTTGGAATACACAATGGAAACGGGCTTCGCTACCTACTGGTCGCGTTCCCGTCAGGCGCTCTGGAAGAAAGGCGAGACCAGCGGTCATCTGCAGCATATCGAAGAAATTCGTATCGATTGTGATGGCGATACGCTGTTGTTTCTGGTCAACCAGGTTGGGGCTGCCTGCCACACCGGGCGTCGTCACTGCTTCTATTTCACCCTGACGGACGATAATCAGGTATGTATCACATCCGATCCAGGCCAGGATCTGACCACAGGAGGACAAGCCTGATGTCGACGAATAACCGTTGGTTGATCACCAATGCCCGAGTGGTGAACGAAGGCAAGATTCAGGAACTGGACGTGCGTATCAAGGGCGAATGGATTGAGCAAGTTGACTCATCCATCAAGCCAATGGTGGGCGATCAGGTGATCAATGCCCAGGGCAGGTTTTTGATTCCTGGCATGATCGATGATCAGGTGCATTTTCGCGAGCCGGGCCTGACCACCAAGGGCACCATTTTTACTGAGTCTCGCGCGGCGGTTGCCGGTGGCATCACCAGCTACATGGAAATGCCCAATGTGAATCCGGCAACGGTGGATGACGTGAGATTGGAGCACAAGTTTGATTTGGCCAGGCAAAATTCCCTGGCCAATTACTCTTTCTATATGGGCGCCAGCAACGATAATCTGGAGCAGATCAAGCGTTTGAATCCTGAGCGTGTCTGTGGTGTAAAAGTGTTTATGGGGGCTTCCACTGGCAATTTGCTGGTGGATGACGATACTGCTCTGGAAGGTGTTTTCCGTGAGTCACCGGTGCTGATCGTGACTCACTGTGAAGATAATGCGCGGATTCAGGCCAATACCCGCAGGTTGGCCGAGATACGTTCTCCAGAGGAGTTCGTTGCTGCGGATCATCCGGTTCTGCGAGATGACGAAGCCTGCTTTCTGTCCAGCTCCAAAGCGGTGGAACTGGCCCGGCGCTATCAGTCGCAGTTGCACGTGCTGCACATTACAACGGCCAAAGAGCTGTCGCTGTTCAGCGCTGGAGATGTGGCCTCAAAGTCCATCACAGCGGAAGCGTGCGTTCATCACCTGTGGTTCTCGGATCAGGACTACGCCACCAAACAGAATCTGATCAAGTGTAATCCAGCGGTGAAATACGCGACTGATCGACAGGCACTGCTTGAAGCCGTGAACAATGATGTGATCGATATCATCGCGACGGATCATGCGCCGCATACGTTGCAGGAAAAGCAGCAGCCTTATATTCAGGCGCCAGCAGGCCTGCCGCTGGTACAGCACGCGTTGTTGTCGCTGTTTGATCAGGTCAAGCGTGGCCACATGTCGGTCGAAACCCTGGTGCGCAAGGTCGCTCATAATCCGGCGATTCGGTACGACATCGACCTGAGAGGCTACATTCGCGAAGGCTACCATGCCGATCTGGTGTTGGTCGACCCGAATGGCCTGACCCCGGCCACTCATGCTTCTGCTCTGTATAAATGCGGCTGGACGCCGTTTGACGGCCATACTTTCCAGTCTTCGATATCGGCCACCTTTGTGAATGGCACCTTGATGTACGACGGCAAGCAGGTTCTGGATAGCCACAGGCCCGCGCGAGCGCTGACATTCCTGCGCGACTCGTGAACGCTAACCCCATTTTTTCGGTGACCACTCTATGAATACAAAACAGGAAAACCCGCCATTGGAGGCCGTCAGACCCTCGCAGTTCAAGCCGGATGTCGCCAGTGAATCCCGTGCCAGCCATTGCCATACTCTGAACTGGGTGGGCATGGACCGAATCGATTTGCCGCTGAGCCTGGCCATTGAGCAAGGTGCTGCGGCTTCCGTAACGGCTGAAGCGGACTGTTACGTCAGTCTGGATGATCCCAATGCCAAGGGCATCCACATGTCGCGACTGTATCTGGCCCTCAACCAGTGTGCTGATCACGAAATCGTCACCCCTGCGGTATTGGAAGAGCTGTTGGCCGACATGGTTGCCAGTCATCAGGGCCTGAGTGAACAGGCGTATTTGCGTTTGTCGTTTTCGCTGTTGCTCAAGCGTCCTGCGCTGTTGAGCGATTACGAGGGCTGGAAGTCCTATCCATCCGAAGTGATCTGTCGTCATCGTGATGGCCAGATGTTCACCGAATTGAAAATCGCCATTCCGTATTCCAGCACTTGCCCTTGTTCAGCATCTCTGTCGCGTCAATTGCAGGCAGAAGCCCTGCGTGAGCGCTTTGCCGACGGCAGCGTTACCGTGGATGAAGTTGCCCAATGGATTCAGAGCGACGCTGGCAGTATCGCCACTCCCCACAGTCAGCGATCTTACGCTTACCTCAAGATTCAGCTACAGCCAGGCGATCACTTTCCGTTCTTCCAGCTGGTGAACGACATTGAAGGGGCATTGCGCACGCCGGTTCAGACGGCGGTGAAGCGTGAAGACGAACAGGAGTTTGCCCGTCTGAACGGCGAAAACCTGATGTTCTGTGAAGACGCTGCTCGTCGTATCAAAACCAGCTTGCTGGCGATGACAAATGTTGATGATTTCTGGGTCAAGGTAGAACACCAGGAGAGCCTGCACGCGCACAATGCCGTGGCTGTGGCGACCCGTGGGCCAGATTCAAGTTATAAAAACAGCGATCCGTTTTGATCCGTACCGTGAAAGAGAGAGCATGCTAAGAAAGAACCCCACTGGTCATTATCCGACCGTGAGCGAAAGCGCTTACATCGACAAAACTGCGATTATCTGTGGTCACGTCATTATTGGTGACAATGTGTTTGTCGGCCCCTATGCCGTGATTCGTGCGGATGAAGTGGATGAGAATGGTAATCTGGAACCCATCATCATTGGCGAAGATTCCAATATTCAGGACGGTGTTGTGATTCACTCCAAGGCTGGCGCAGCGGTAACCGTCGGCAGTCGCTCATCCATTGCGCATCGCTCCATTATTCATGGGCCATGCAGTATCGATGATGATGTCTTTATCGGTTTCAACACTGTGGTCTTTCGCAGCCATATCGGTCGCGGTTCTGTGGTACGTCACAACTGCGTTGTTGATGGTCGGGACTTGCCAAACCACAGCCATATTCCGCCGGTGAAGTACATTGGTGTGGACTTTGACCTGAGCACCTTGCCCAAGGTGGATGCCAACCTCAGTGACTTTTCCGAGTCTGTGGTGTCTGCCAACCACTTTCTGGTGGATGGCTACAAGCGTTTGTCGAACGAGTTCTGAACAACAGGCAGTTGGCATTTTCAGCTGACTGCCTGTTTCTTTGATTCGCGCTATCGCTGAATGGGCTTGCCGATACCGTTGTCCAGTGCGTAGCGAATTAGCCCGGCAGAATTGTTGATACCCAGCTTCTGTTTGATCTTGAGTCGGTGAGCCTCCACCGTACGCACGGAAATTCCCAGCTCTCGTGCTATTTCCTTGTTACCCATGCCTTCCGTCAACAACGCCAGTACGTCGGTTTCCCGCGGGCTCAGCGCCTGCTGGGAGGGCTTTGGCTGGGTGTTGCCGAACTCACTGAACAGGGTCTTGGCGATGCTGGAGCTGAAGTAGGTGCCGCCCTGATACACGGTCTGCACCGCCAGAACCAGCTCTTCGGTTGGCACGTCCTTGAGGACGTAGCCCGCAGCACCCGACTGAATGGCTTTCATCACGTATTCGCGATTGTCGTGCATGGTGACGATCAAAATACGTACTTCCGGCAGCTGTTTCTTGAAGGCTTCGCAGGCTTCCAGGCCACTGGTGCCGGGCATTGAAATGTCCATCAGTACCATGTCTGGCATCAGTCGTGCGGCGCTGTCGAGGGCAGCCTGGCCGTCGGCAACGTCGTCCAGTACCTCAATGTTGTGCTCGCTTTCCAGGCTGACTCTCAGGCCTTCGCGTACCATCGGGTGGTCGTCGGCAATGATCAGGCGGATGGGTGCACGCTCAGTGGTGGTATTCATGGAAGTTAACTCCTCACGGTATCCGGATCTGCATCCGGGTCAGGGTCCAGTTCAAACTGGGCCTTGATCATGGTGCCTTTGGATGGGCGGCTGACAATTGAAAACTTGCCACCCAGCAATTCGACCCGTTCTCTCATATTCAGAAGTCCAATGCCGTCGATGTCGTCACTGGCTGGAATGCCGCAGCCATTATCAGCCATCTTGAGATTGACGGCCTGACGATTGGTGGTGACAGATAACACCACGTGGCTGGCATCGGCGTGTTTGCGGATGTTGGTAATGCTTTCCTGAACCACTCGGTACAGGGTCATTTCAAGCGCATCGGGCAAGCGGTCTTTGGGCAGACGAATGCGACGACTGATCTCGATCCCGCTCTGATCCTGCAGCTCGTCAAGCATCCCGTGCAACGCAGCTTCCAGCCCAAGGTCATCCAGTAGAACCGGGCGCAGGCTGTGGGAAATGCGGCGCACTTCCTGAATCGAGATGTCCAGCTGCTCAAGAGCCTTGTCGAGGTGCTCTCGTGCATGAACATCGGGCCATTGACGATTGGCCAGATTCAGACGCAGCTTGGTGGAAACCAGCAACTGGTTGATACCGTCGTGCAATTCACGGGCGAACGTACGACGTTGCATCACCTGGAAAGTGACGAAGCGATTGGTGAGCTGACGCAGGTGCTGGTCGGCCAGTTGGGTGGTGTGCATGTTCACCAGTGTCACTACCAGCACCACGACTGACAGAGTGACCACCAGCAGTACCGCTGCGGCCCAGAAGCTGCGACGGGTATTTTCAGCCACCTGATGTTTCAGTTCTGCGGTTTCGCGGGCAATGTTGTCGACGTAGAGACCGGTGCCCATCATCCAGCCCAGTTGCGGAATGGTGAGGACGTAACTGAGTTTGTTGCGGTCTTCGCCATCGGATGGTCGGCGCCAGATGTATTGGTAATAACCACCGCCCATGGCGGCAATGTCGAGTAAATCCCGGATCACGTACTGGCCGTTGTCGTCCTGAAAATCGATCAGGCTTTCGCCCTCCAGTTCCGGCTGAACCGGGTGAACCAGATTCACGCCCTCCGGTGTGTAGGCAAAGAAATAGCCATCGTTGCCATAGCTCAGACCGCGCAACAAATGCTTGATCTGATATTCGGCCAGAGCGGGTTCAAGACCGTCGTTCATGGCTTCCAGCACAGGAGTGATGGAATTCATGGCCAGATGCACGTAATCCGTCAGTGCACTGCGTTTACTCTCCATCAGGTTGGCTTCAATGATGCTTATCTGCTCGGAGGAGAGTTCCCTGGCCTGACGCTGGTACATCCAGGTAATGGTGGCGGATAGCAGCACCATGGGCAGGATGGTCAGAATCAGAATTTTGGTCTTGAGAGACGTTTTCACGATGGCTTATGTCCGGACGCAGGAAGGTTGATCGGGTTTGTCTGGACGAAGTGCAGTGCCAGGCCACTGCTAACGGTGGCCCGGCGCTGTTATCCCTGTCAGTCGGTCAGTCCGTAGAATTCCGGGAACAGGATGATGGAAATGACCACGCCAACCTGCATCAGAATGAAAGGAACAACACCTCGATAAATATCAGTCGTCTTGACACCTGCTGGTGCAACCCCTTTGAGATAGAAGAGGCTGAAGCCGAATGGCGGTGTCAGGAACGAGGTCTGCAGATTCATTGCGATCAGAATCGCAAACCAGACCGGTGCAATGCCCAAGGCGTCGGCTACCGGAGCCAACATTGGCACAATAATAAAGCTGATTTCCACGAAGTCGATAAAGAAGCCCAAAATCAGAATCGCAACCATGGACAGAATCAGGAAGCCCATCTGACCGCCAGGCAAGTGGCTCAGCACTTCTTCGACGATAACGTCACCACCCGTGTAGCTGAACGCCATGGCGAACGCGGTCGCACCGAGCAGGATGCCGAATACCATGGAGGAAATCTTGATGGTTTCCTTGGCGGACTCGTACACCATTTTCCAGCTGAACTGACCGTAAACCACGGACAGCATCAGGGCACCAATACCACCCAGCGCGGAGGATTCTGTTGGTGTCGCAATGCCGGCGAAGATAGAACCCAGTACCACCAGTACCAGCGCCAATGGAGGAACGATCGCCTTGATGGCACGGATGTATTGTTCGTGCTTGTGATCGAGGTCTTCGTCCATCGGGATTGGCGGAGCCGCTTCTGGTTTCAGGAAGGAGTAGACCAGAATGTAGATGATGTAAATGCCGATCAGGATGAAGCCTGGGCCAACCGCAGCCTGAAACAGATCACCCACCGGAATACCCAGCACGTCACCCAGAATGATCAGAACGATTGAAGGCGGAATAATCTGACCCAGAGTGCCGGACGCACAGATGGTGCCGCAGGCCAGGGACTTGTCGTAGTTGTACTTCAACATGACTGGCAAAGAGATCAAACCCATGGCCACCACGGACGCACCGACCACACCGGTTGAAGCCGCCAGCAAGGCGCCGACGAGTACGGTAGAAATGGCCAGACCCCCACGAACACCACCAAACAGCTTGCCCATGGCCTCCAGCAGCTGCTCAGCCAGTTTGGTTTTCTGCAGTACGATGCCCATGAAGATAAACAGCGGTACGGCCATCAGCACCACGTTTTCCATGATGCTTTGAATACGGAAAGGCATGAAGGCGAACATGTCCGGGCCTTCTGCAATCACACCAAAAATCAGTGCCACGCCACCGAACGTAAAGGCCACCGGGAAGCCGAACAACAGCATCAGCAGGGCGACCGCAAACATAATAATACCAATCATAGGGACACCTGCTTGTTGTGATCGTGTTTGACGCCACGCAGTTCGTTAATGCGGCTGACGATCATGCCCAGACCTGCGATAGCGGTTGCGAAGAATGCGAAAGGAATAACAGCCTTGATGATCCAGCGGTTGGTCAAACCACCCGGATCGCCGGAGGTCTCACCCAGATCGAATGCTTCGTAGGTGAAACCGAGGCCGTAGTATCCGACCAGCAGACTGAAAGGCAGCAACAACAGCAGACACCCGAAAATATCAATCCATGCCTGTGCCTTGAGGGGCAATTGTTCAAAAATCAGATCTACACGCACGTGGCCTTCGGCCTTGAGAGTGTAGGGCACACCGAGCATGAACATGGCGGCAAACAGGTGCCATTCCATTTCCTGCATGGCGATGGAAACATCGTTGAAGGCATAGCGCATGACCACGTCAATAAAAACGTTGACCAGCATAAGAACAAAGAGGATTGCGGACACGGAGCCCAGAAAATCCGAAAAGCGATTGAGTGCCCGTTCGGCTTGAATCAGCATGGTTATCTCCAGTTATTTTCTCGCGCAAGCGGGTTGGCCGCTTTGGCATGAGGCCACCAGATCGGATGAATCTGATGACGGATCCGGCAAACAGTCCGGAGTTGACGGCTTGTCCGGGTTGATGAGTTAAGTGGATCAGCGGCCGTTGGATAAAAATTCTTATGAGGTTCTGACAGGCTGGCTGGAGAGTGGGACAGCCAGCCTGTCAGAGTTCGGCACGCCGAAGGTCTTACTGAGCGATACTGTTCAGGTACGCCTTGTCTGAAATCTCGGTCCAGCGGCGTACTTTCTTCATGTAGTTCGCTTGAGAATCCAGAATTTCTTTAGCCAGTGGATCTTTTGCTGCTTTCTCAGCCAGCAGTTCGGTGTTGGCTTTGCGCATGGCGGTCATGACTTCTTCCGGGAAGGACTTGATCTGAACATTCTTGTAGTTCTTCTCGATTTCTTCCAGGTTCAGAGCCGACTCGTGGTAAGACTGGGCATACATGTCGTACGCCGCGGTACGCATGGCGACACGCAGGATTTCTTGCAGGTCAGCAGGCAACTTTTTCCAGGTACGCTTGTTCACCAGGAATTGCAGCTCTGTGCCTGGCTCATGCCAACCGGTGTAGTAGTACGGTGCAATCTTGTGGAAACCCATACGCAGGTCGAGGGACGGACCTACCCATTCCAGTGCATCAATGGTGCGACGTTCCAGAGAGGTGTACAGCTCGCCTGGCGGGATGTTGGTCGGCTTGGCACCCAGCTTGGCGATAACTTCACCAGCGAAGCCCGGGATACGCATTTTCAGGCCTTTCAGGTCGTCCAGGGAGTTGATCTCTTTCTGGAACCAGCCGCCCATCTGGTTGCCGGTGTTACCACCTGGGAAGCTCAGCAGGTTGTACTTGTCGTAAACCTTCTGCATCAGCTCCATACCGCCGCCGTAGTAGAACCAGGAATATTGCTCCGGAGCGGTCATACCAAATGGCATGGTGGTGAAATACAGGGTGTTTGGAACCTTGCCCTTCCAGTAGTAGGAAGCGGAGTGACCCAGGTCGTATTGACCGGCACGAACCATGTCGAAGATACCCAGAGGCGCTTTGTGCTTGTTCTTGGAATCGATGGTAATTTTCAGACGACCGTTCGACATTTTTTCGGCCATGGCGGCCATGTTGCGAGGTGCATCACCAAAAATCGGGAAGTTGGTTGGCCAGGTCTCAGCCATCTTCAGACGGTAAACCTTGTCTGCAGCCTGGGCGCTTGTGGCAACTGCCAGACCACATACGCCGACAGCCAGCCAGCGCTTCAATTGGGAAAGCTTGCTCATCTTGTTGTTATCCTGTGTTGGTTCGTCGTTTTTGAGTCGAAGTCGACCCGTTTCGCGAGCTTCTATGTTGCCGTTTGAAGACATTGTCAGACTATTGGCAGGACTGCGGATACGATTGCGCTAACTACGTACCTGGTGCGGGTATTTGGTATCTTTGCATACGTAGAATTACGTACGTGTTTCGAAGGGTGCTGGCGCGAGGCAGCGAATTGACTGGCATTAGGAGAATAGTATTTGGTCTTACCAATTGACCTTGCTCTGCAAAAATGCGCATAAGACTTTGGTCTAGCGAATGCGAAAACCAATTGCGTTGGCTCAGGTTGATGCATTGCCGATGTCAGTGAGGAGGGCCCGGACTCCAGCCGGATTCATATTGTGCCTCTAACTGTGCCTCTAATTGAGTGCTCCATCAATGGTTCCATGGTTGCAGAATATCGGCGAAGGGGAAAGCCCCTGTGTTAATCGCAGCTGGAACAGGAACGCTGGAGCGACGACAACTCTCTATACTGTGTATACGGTTCAACAGGATCCAGCCCATGGTTTTCTCAACCCCTGGCAGTACAGCAAACCACCTTCAAACGGGTTCTGGTCGGCCTTTTACACTCCTTGAAGAGCCAAAGCTGGTTGATCTGTTCATCGAACAATCCCCGCTGAAAAATGACGAACTGGCGATTGCATCGGCTACTGCCGAGCGGCTGGTTAATCTTCTCAGGGACGGGGATAGCTTCAGTTTTCTGGAACGCTTTCTTGCCAACACAAGGCTGGATTCGGAAGAAGGCAAAGCGTTGATGATATTGGCTGAGGCGGTGTTGAGAACGCCGGATGCCGATACCCAGCTGACGTTGATTGCGGACTGTTTGGGACGAACGGATGGCGCCAAACTGGCTGCGTTATTCGAACGAGACAGCTCGACGCTGTATCGGCTGGCTGGACGTTTGTTTCCAACCATCGCTAATTGGGGGGGCGACGCCGAGCATCCGGTCAGCGCCAATCTGGCCAGACGCCTGATTCGGCAGGGAGTCAAGCAACTGGGCAGTGAATTTGTGATTGGTGAGGACATTCGCTCGGCCTGGCGACATTCTGACCTCTCAACCGGCTACTTCTATTCCTACGACATGCTCGGCGAAGCAGCCATGACGTCAGCCGATGCCGAACGGTATTTTCAGGCTTATTGTGACGCCATTATTTACATCGGCAAGCAGACTCGATGTGATGATTTCCGCGACAACCCCGGCATTTCCGTCAAACTGTCGGCACTTTCTCCCAGATACCAGCGATCACAACGACAAAGAGCTCTGGAAGAAGTGGTGCCGAGGGTTGTCGCCCTGGCTCAGTTGGCCAGTCAGAACCACCTGGGCTTAACCATCGATGCTGAAGAATCCGACCGTCTCGAACTGCAGCTGGATGTATTGGAGCGCGTGCTCGCTGCGTTGCGTACCTGTGTTTCATCGCGCTGGGAGGGGCTGGGCATTGCTGTTCAGGCCTATGGGTTAAGAGCGCCCCAGGTGATTGATTGGCTGCATAAACAAGCCATCTTGTTCGGCAGGAAACTGGCCGTGCGTTTGGTTAAAGGTGCCTACTGGGATGCCGAAATCAAGCGGACACAAGTACTGGGTGCGTCGCCGTATCCGGTATTTACCTCCAAGGCAGCGACCGATCTGTCGTATCTGTATTGCGCTGGCAAGTTGTTTGACTTCGCTGATCATCTGTATCCCCAGTTTGCCACACACAACGCACACACCATTGCAGCGATTCATGGCTTGTCGTTACGCTACCCACTGGTGGGCTGGGAATATCAGCGGCTTCATGGCATGGGAAGGTCGCTATACGATCTGGTTCGGCATTCTGTTGAATTGCGAACGGGGCAAAGTACACCACTCCGTTGTCGCGTCTATGCGCCGGTTGGCGAGTATGAACAATTGCTGGCGTATCTGGTTCGAAGAATGCTCGAAAACGGCGCCAATGCCTCGTTTGTTCATCAGGCGGCCAATCGGGCATATCCAGGCAATGACGTTACCCGTAACCCGATGGAGAGCTGGAAGGAACGAGTTGCTGTTGTCCCGAGTGTGACGGAGCTGTTCGGTAGCGCTCGACGGAATTCTCGCGGGTTTGATCTGGGTAATGAACACGATCTGAACTGGCTGGAATCCGAACGAGATCCGTTCATCCAACATGTTTGGGATGATCGTGCCGGGAAATATCGGTCTGGACTGGCGTCGTCGGCAGAAAACTTTGAAGTCACTGATGCCACCGTCATTGATTCATCCATGGACAAACGCACCGCAGGCGTTATTGCGCTGTCGTCACAGAGTGATGTTGTCGATGCCGTGAGAGCCGCCAAGGCTGCTTCGCATTCATGGGCGTCGGAGTCACAGTCGGTACGCTGTGACGTTCTGAATCGTTACGCGGATTTGCTCGAACAACACACACCAGAGTTACTGGCGTTGTTGGCCCGTGAAGCGGGAAAAACTCTACCGGATGCGGTTTCCGAAATTCGGGAGGCGGTTGATTTTGCCCGGTACTACGCCACTGAAGCGGCAGCGGCCAGCACGTCGGCAAACCCTCCGATCGCGCCTGTGGGCGTCGTTGCCAGCATTTCCCCATGGAATTTCCCACTGGCCATCTTCAGCGGCCCGGTGTTGGCGGCGCTGGTCATGGGCAATGCTGTGGTCGCCAAACCCGCTGAACAAACGCCTCTGATTGCCGCAAAAGCGGTTTCACTGATGAACCAGGCCGGATTACCCGAGGACGCCCTTCAAATGGTGATTGGGGCCGGGGAAACAGTGGGGGAGTGGCTGTTGCAGCAGCCTGACGTAAAGGGGGTGTGTTTTACCGGTTCTCATGAGACAGCACGCCGCATCCATCAGAATCTGGCGGCTCATTTGTTGCCGGGTACTCCGCTGGTGGCGGAAACTGGCGGCATTAACGCCATGGTTGTTGATTCAACGGCATTGCTGGAGCAAGTCGTACGCGATGTGATGGTCTCGGCTTTCCAGAGCACCGGGCAACGCTGTTCGGCGTTGCGTGTGTTGTATCTGCAAGAAGAGGTAGCTGATCGGATTCTGGATACCCTGAAAGGCGCCATGGACGAGTTGGTATTGGGTAATCCATGGCAGCTGCGCTCAGATCTGGGCCCATTAATTGATGAGTCCGCGTGGGATCGAGTCACTGGATGGATCAGCGCGGCTCGTGACCGGGGGGCGTTGTTGCATCAGGCCCGTGTGTCCACTCCGGCACAAGGTTGGTTCGTTGCCCCTGCCCTGGTTGCGGTAGACGGTATCGAATCGGTGTCTGAAGAAGTCTTCGGGCCAGTGTTACACGTTGCCAGATTTGCTGCCGATGATCTTGATCGGGTTATTCAGAACATTAATGAGGCGGGTTTTGGACTGACGTTCGCCATTCACAGTCGTATCCCGGCACGAACACGAGACGTTGTACAACGGGTTCGGGTAGGTAATTGCTACATCAACCGTAACCAGGTGGGGGCGGTGGTCGGCTCGCAGCCATTTGGCGGCGAAGGCTTGTCGGGCACCGGCCCAAAGGCGGGTGGGCCGGGGTATTTGCAACGATTTGGAGTGCCCCTCAAGGACGAAGTAGCATGCCCGCAGCAAACGACTTCGCTGGATAACGACAGTCATCAACTGCCATCATGCCAAAGGATTCAGCAGGCGCTGGACGCACTCTCCATACCAGATGAGGTCACGGCAGAACAGTTATCCGGACTCGCGACTCTGGTCGATCGCCGGATTAGCGTGAGTGTGCTGGCGCAGTCGGGCAGACCCCAGCAGCTTCCAGGCCCGACCGGAGAGCTGAATGAACTCCGTTGTTTACCCCGTGGCAAGGTTCTGTGTGTATCCCGTAGCCTGAAAGCAGGGTTGGAGCTGGTTTTCGCGGCCCTGAATGGCGGGAATGCGGTGCTGTGGACGGTGACGGAAGCCGTGACGGACAGCGTGACCACCTTGCTGAATCAACAGCGCATGCCACTGAGTGTGCTTCATGGGCAATGGGAACCGGACAAAGAGGATGGAACAGAACACCCTCTGACGCTGGTTGAATCAGTCGATCTGGTTTCATGCAGCAGTGACGTTGGGCTGGATAGGCTAAGAGCGGCCCGGATGGCCATAGCCCTTCGAGAAGGAGCCATCATTCCCTTCCTTGTCGATGAAACCCGCCCGTCGCTCTATCAGCTTGAACGTCATGTCTGTACCGATTTGACAGCAGCCGGAGGCAATCTCAGCTTGCTGTCAAACGTTCGGTAGTGGCAAGACAGTGAGTGTTCCCAGGCTGTGGCTGCGGTTAACTTCGAGCCTGCAGGGCATCGATATCTGCACTTAAATCGACCACCGTCTCGTCGTGTGAGGCTGAAGACCCGGTCGAAATCTTGTGGGTGGTGGCAGCAGGACTGGAAGGTTCGTTGTCCATGCCATCAATCACCGCGTTCACCATCAGTCTGGCCAGGGCTCGCATCAGCTCTTGCTGATGTTGACTGAAACCGGATTCCAGACGTGTGGTAAACAGCAGCACGAAGCGATGCTGGCGCGGGCAGGTAAACCCGTAGCCCATAACGTGGGTGGCATCCGTGTGTTTGTGCAGTTCACGCAAGAAACGCTCATCGTGATGCTTCAGCGCCATTTCGGCCAGATTGCTGATGTCAAGCCACTGATCCTGACCAATGCTGGTCAGTTGCTTGCCAAGTGACTTGTTCAACGACACGCGACGGTGTTTCCAATCGCGATCAATATCCGCAGGAACGGACTTCGACAGCAAGGCGCCATCATCGGATAGCTCAACGAAGCCGACCCAATTCACCCCAAGTGCGTTTTGGCTATGGTTCAAAATGGTGTTGAGCTTGTCCGTGATATTCCCGGTGCGACTGAGTTGGCCCACCAGATCCAGCATCAGGGCCGCTCGGGCGGACAGTTCATTGAAGGCTTCCTGTAACTGGCGAGTTTCGCCACTGCCGGTAACGTCAACAGACAGTCCGTACTGACCGTCAGCGACTTGCATACAGGCTTTGGCGGTACGCACGACCGGCCGAATAACAAATAACAGGAAGGTCGCAAAACTGATCAGGACGTAGACAGCCACCAGAACCAGCATGGTGTCGTTAAAATTCTGGTTTCTTTCTTCAATCCATTGTCCGGCGGTGATGACCTGGTTGGACAGGTTAGCCGCTTGTTGAAACAGCGCGTCTTCTCGCGCCAGAATCTGCTCGGCACCCCATTCCAGTCGCGGTTGAGCCGGGTCTCCCAGGGTTTCATTCAGATCGGAACGAAAGATATTCCAGGATTGAACGACGTTGCTCTGAAGCGCCAGCGCAGCGTTGGCTGGCGATTCGGATTGATTGAACCACTGGAAAAGAAGGTTGGCATTCAGGTCGTTCGAGACCTGATTCAACATGCGGTAATCGTTGTCCAGTGCTTCCAGCTGGCGCTGAAATTGACCGTAGAAAACCGCGAGATCACGTTCGTAGCTGACGAAGTCCCGTGGCGCGTTGTCCTTGTAATTCATAGCCAGCTGGCTGAGTTTCCCCAGGTCATCGGTCAGCACTTCCAGTTTGGTTTGCCAAACCGATGCACTTCCCTGCAAGTCACGCGACCACTGATGGCCCGCGTTCATAGCGATAATACTAAAGAGCAACAAGACGCCGCCCAGTACCGAGCGGGTGATCAAACTATTAAAAAAAGGCATGCAAGACACTCCCTTCCCAGGATTAGAATGACTGGGTAGTCGTTGTCATTCGGATGTTCTTACAGATATTTTTCTTAATTGTTGTCTTTGTTGATGCTGGCACTCATTTCTGTCGCGCGAGCGAACGTGCCCCCGGATCCGGGAAGCGATAATCACAAACCCCGTTCGGGAATATTCGGGTCAACTCATCCCAGTGTTCGGACACATCCAGCGGGTCGTAGATCCCGGTTGCAATGGCTTGTCGGACAGGGACAAGTTCGCAAAGCAGGTGATCGGCTGCCGGGGTGTCCCCCGCTACCTGACGACTGCTCTGGAAAAACGGCATGATTTGGGTGCAGGCACCGTCTGCCTTGCCATTCCAGTGCCCATCCCAGACATCCTCTCCCTGATGAAGCACGCCGCCCCGACTGTCGATACATCGATCCTGGGCGTATTCCGGAATCTCATTGCCTTGCACTGATCCTGCGTCTTTTTCATCGAGCCATCGAACCATAGCGTCAAACGCATCCCAGCGGGCCCGGTAGTCCGGCTCACTCATCCAGATGGTCTGAAATTGATTGCTGCCTTGCTGATTGATAATACGAGTGCGCGTTGAAACAGCTGACCAACTGTGGTGCATGTCCGGTTTTTTATCCTGGTAAGGGCGGACATCAATGATCGGGATGTCGATATGACCCTGAAACACATTGCCAGAATGCCATGCGCCTTTCGAGGCAGAGGTTGAGCCCTGAAGACGTGGAGCCGGATTCATGCTTTTGCCACCATGAGTCATGTTGTGTTCACCATACGGTGTAAAGCGCAGCAGCTCCGGGTCATTGCTGGCCAGCCACAAGTGTTCCTGCTGCATCTCGGTTTGTGCTTTCCAGCTGCCAACCTTGTTGTTGATATCGAAGAACTGGGCCGCTGTGATTCGCCCGTCTTTCCAGGCTTGCAGGCCATACTGAACTCCGACATTGCTGGTTGGCACCAGACCCCTGCCATCGGCATCGGTGCCGTACACATCGCGATTGTCTTGCCAGTGATTCCAGAAGTTCAGTCGGTTGACCTCATCGCTGTACCGTGGGTATTGGGTGCTGAAATGCGGATTATTGGCATTGGCTGAGATGCCGCGCCAGTTGCGATTGCACTCGGTTCCTCCCTTGCGCTCGGGAGGTGAGCGGAAATTCAGATAGCTGGTGAGGGTATGAATCCAGTCGATTTCATTCTTTTCGGTTTTGTCGGTAAAGCTCAGTCCCTCAATCCAGCTGCGTTTTTCGGGATCCAGCCAAAAGGCTTTATCCGCAGCGAGATGGTCGAAATAGTATTCGAGCAACTCGCAGTCCAGCCCATAGGTCACCTGTGTGACCATATCCGGATAAGCAATGATGGCGACACCGCCATCAATCAGGCCTGGATGGTTTTGTGTCATGAGATATTGCTGCAGGCCACCTCCGGAATCGCCAAATCCAATGGTGTATTCGGGAGTATCGTAACGAGCGCTGAACTGGCGTTTTACCCGCAATGCGGTGTCTTCTTGCAGCCAGGCGTTGTAGTGAAAATCCGTTTCGGTACCGGTGGAGTACATCACGGCAAAGCCTTGGTCCAGTGCCGGTTTCATGTCTCGGAGCAGGCGTTGGAAGCGGGATTGTCCCTGCTGGAAGCCGATGCCCACGGCACCTTTGAAGTGGTAAACCGCTTTTCCGTTCCAGCGGCTGAGGTCGGGGCTGTCGCGGCTGTCATTGCGACCGGTTGGGATCATCAGAACGTAAATAAAGCGGTTGATGGTGCCGGTCTCGACACGAACCAGTAAATCCGGGTCTTCGGAAAGAGGGGGCATCACATCATCGTGACGTTTAAAGACCGGTTTGCCGGATGACGACGTTTGTTCTGCCTGAACAAAGTAGTGCAGACGCGTGGGCAATCCGCAGTCTTTACTGTAACCGATCACCTGTTCAGTACGTTTACCGTTCTCATGTTCTGCAAACACAGGGACACCGTACTTGTCCTGGTTGTCGATGTTGGGTTGCCCCAGTTCGGACTCGATGGTCTGGCACAAAAACGGGTACTGCTTCGGGCCCGCAAATAGCGGTGTGGCCGGGCCAGTATCGCCCCAGGCGATTGGATATTCCGTGGTGTCATCGGGTCGGGGAGTTCGCCAGGGCGGTAAACCCGAGTACGAAGGATGGTTGATGCGGGAATAGCTTGGAGGGACACCCACGACCTTGGGCAGCTCTGTGTTTAAACCGACAGCGTCAGCAATATAGGATTCCAGTACCCGATAACCGATGTAACCCGATACTCCCACCAGTACACACAAACCTGTGAGTAGCCACAGAAACACCTTCATAAACCATCCTTGCAGAAACTATGTGCGACAACATTGCCGAAGCGGAATGGAGATAATAACAACGCCTGTGAAGATAGCTATCGACAAATGACTCAGTGGGGTCGGATGCAGAAGGTTGGGGGAGAATACTCGGGCCAGCGGTAATGTAGTGTCGGTCCTGCTCGAACGTCAGGCCAGCTTCGCTCTGCAGTGCGAAGCCGGCTCGATTGGTGATAGCCGCTTTCTGGGAAATCAGAGAGCGCCAGATTGTGCCAGCTGATAGGTCCAGTCTGAGATAAAGCCTTCAAAACTGCGGTTCATACCTTCCAGTGCCGAACGATAAAAGTTGATGAACGCTGGCTGGTTCAGAACTTTCTCGTAGTTCGCCAGTGTGGTGTCATCAATGTTGCGGTAGGTATAAACAGTCTGAACAGCGATCTGGTCAGACACCAGCTGACGCTGCTGGGCCATTTGGCTGCTGAGCATTGACTTCATGATGTCCATGTCTGTGCCCGCTGCATCGGCTGATGTAGCGGCCATTGCGCTCAGAATGGCTATGCCGATGTATTCCTGAGTGCTCATGGCGCTGTCTGTGGCTCCCATCAGGCTGTCGACCCGGCGAGCAAAGGCCATGCGATCCTTGTCGCCAATCAGGGTTGGCGCTTTCATTTGCATATCCATCATGGCTTCTGGTGTGCTGGCAGCATTTTCTTCGGCAGTTATCTTTTGGGCTTCGGGCGTTTCGTACCAGGCCAGAATGGTGCTCAAATCCTGTTCTGACAGATTGGTTTTAAGCCTCGTGGTTACGCCGTTCTTGAATTTCTGAGCGTCAAACGAAGTATCAATTGCACTGATGAATGCTTTTTTGAGATTCAGGGGAAGTTGCTGTTCGTGGTTGAGGGTCATTTTCAGAACGTCGGGCATCTGTTGAATCTGCATATCGAAACCGGAAACGGTGAGTAGCTCATCAATCCTGTCGTCGCTTGCCATTGCCGCCTGCAAGGGAGCCATAACGACCAGTAGCAGAATGATTAAGTGATTTTTCAGTACCTGTTGCATGATTAACTTCCATTTGAGGGACGGGATACAAAGAACGCAGATCACGTATACCGGTCAGGATCTCTGCTTCCATAATGACGAATTTGTCGGTTTTGTTTGGCTTTAGTGTTTGCCAAAGGCATTCAGGCCGTGTTGATTTGGATCAGAACGATGTCGGAAGTGGGTCACACATGAGCTTGATTGTCAAAGCGATCGCTAAAGTCGTTGAAACAGCATGGTCAATTGAATTACTACAAATAGAAAATAGTGCAAGCAGATGCTAACAGGTGTTCAATCGCCCTGAACCTGAACCAGTCTGACTTTGTTGCGAATGGACTTTGTTGTGAATGTTTGTTGCTAATAAATTGTGGGGATGTATTCATATGGCCAAATTTCCCATAAAATTGATCGCATTACTCTATTGACTGTTTTGTAGATCTTGCTTGGCTCGTATTCTAGGGAGTCTCCGGGTGGCGTTGTCCAATCCTGATAAGAAAATCAACCCAATGAGCAACAAAGGATCTGATGTGCAAAGCACTACCGTACCCAAGGAAAAGGTCATCAAACACATCGTATTGCTTCAGGGGCCGGTGGGGCCGTTTATGGACCGGCTACACCGCCATTTGCTGGACGGTGGATATCGGGTTACCCGTTTTATTTTTAATGCCGGCGACCGATGGTTTTCCAGCCGCCTGAAAGGGCAGATCTCGTTCAACGGTTCACTGGTTGGATGGAATCGTGAGTTTGAACGTTTTTTGCTTGCTGACAGGCCTGACATGGTGGTGTGTTTTGGTTCAGAGCGGCCTGCCCACAAGATTGCCCGAGAGTTGACCGGGGAGCAGGCAATACCTTTATTGTCGCTTGAAGAAGGTTATCTCCGTCCCGGTTTTGTGACCGTTGAGGCTGGCGGAAACAACGCCAGTTCACCTCTGGCGGGAAGCATTCCTTCGGCTGAAATAAATGCCGAGGCACTTCATGCGGAAGTAGCCAATCCAACTGACTATAAAAGCTTCAGCAGTTTTGTTCGATACTCCGGTACCTACTACATTATTCGCACATTTTTCTCCTGGAAATCGGATAGAGAGTTGTTCCACCGTCGTTTCTTTCCGCCACTGGAAGCGTTCTACTGGCTGCGCAATGCCTATCGAAATGTCTTCCATGGTGGGGCAGATAACCCGATTATTCATCGTCTGCTTGAACATCATCCGTCGAATTACTTCATCGTTCCGTTGCAGGTTGCTGCTGACAGCAATCTCAAGGAAGCCGCGAAGGGATGGAATTCACAGCGACTGATCGTTTCCAGTATCCAGTCATTTGCAAAGCATGCGCGCCAGGATTCTCAGCTGGTGTTCAAGGTTCATCCTCTCGAACGGGGCCATAATCGGTTCGAATCCCTGATTCAGGAAGTGTCGAAAGATCACGGTGTCCTTGGTCGGGTTCACTTGATTGATACCGGCTCGATGGGGCTGTTGGCACGTCATTCAGCCGGTATGATCACTATTAATAGCACCTCTGGACTTTCCGCTATCCACCACGGTGTGCCGTTGTTGGTCATCGGCAAAGCCGTTTATGAGCATCCGAAATTGGCCGTGTGCGGTAACGGGAAACCGGACTTTGACAGTTTCTGGCATTACTCCGAAAACTATCCGCCTGTTGCGCCGGTGGCATTCCGGCACGAATACCTGGATTGGCTAAGACAGCAAGCGTTGGTTCGAGGGGATTTCTACGATACGGAAGGGATCAAAGTTGCCTGTGCGGGTGTTCAAACTCGCATTGAAGCCATCATCCGTAGCCGGGGTTTTAGCGACGTTGGTCAATCTGTTTCAGAATCAGATGATGAACCGTGCGCTGACCTTGCCGTTTCTCTATAATCCCGCCTTTCTTTGATCGACATTCAGGAATCAGTATGACTGTTCGCACCCGGGTTGCCCCTTCTCCAACCGGCGACCCACATGTAGGCACGGCGTATATCGCTTTGTTCAATCTGGCATTTGCACGTCAGCATGAAGGCCAATTTGTTCTTCGTATTGAGGACACCGATCAGGCCCGTAGCACCGCCGAATCCGAGCAGTCGATTCTCGATAGCATGCGTTGGTTGGGACTCGAATGGGATGAAGGTCCGGACGTCGGTGGGCAGTTTGGCCCTTACCGCCAGAGTGAACGCAAGGACATTTATCTGGAGCATGTTGAGCAGTTGCTGGCCTCGGGCCACGCATTTAAATGTTATCGCACCGCTGCCGAGCTGGATGAACTTCGGACTTCTCGTCAGGCAGAAGGCAAGCACACAGCGCTGAAACCGTCGGATCTTGAGCTGCCTGCTGAAGAACAACAGCGTCGTGAAGCTGAAAACGCGCCTTACGTCGTGCGTATGCGTGTTCCTGAAGAAGGTGTCTGCGTCGTTAATGATATGCTCCGTGGTCCCATCGAACTGGATTGGTCTCAGGTTGATGCGCAAATTTTGCTGAAGTCCGATGGCATGCCGACTTACCACCTGGCCAATGTTGTCGATGATCATCTGATGGAAATCACCCACGTCATTCGTGGCGAAGAGTGGATCAATTCGGCTCCCAAGCACAAGTTGCTTTATGAATACTTTGGTTGGGATATGCCAGCTTTGTGTCATATGCCGCTGTTGCGAAATCCCGATAAGAGCAAGCTGAGCAAGCGTAAGAATCCGACCTCCATCCTGTTCTATGATCGCATGGGATTCATGCCTGAAGCGCTTCTTAACTATTTGGGTCGTATGGGTTGGTCAATGCCTGATGAGCGCGAGCAATTTACTCGCGATGAGATGTTTGCAAACTTTGATATTCATCGGGTTTCGCTGGGTGGGCCGGTGTTTGATGTCGACAAGCTTCGTTGGCTCAATGGCTTGTGGTTGCGTGATCTGTCTCCCGAAGGCTTCGCTGAGCGATTTGCTGCATGGGGGCTGACGCCAGCTCGCACTTTGCCAATTATTCCGCATATCCAGCCTCGAATAGAGACGTTTTCAGACGTGGTGCCACTGGCCGGTCATTTCTTGTCCGGAATGCCGTCTTTGGCTCCAGCCCAGTTCGAGAACAAGGCCTATGATGAAGAATTGTTGCTGAAGACCCTGCAGTTCGGCTTGTGGCAGTTGGAAGCCATTCGTCATTGGGAAAAAACAGAAATCGAGCAGCGTTTGTTTGCCTTGGCTGGACAACTCGATCTGAAGATTCGCGATTTCCTGTTCCCATTCTTTATTGCCATCGCCGGTACTTCGTCGACCATTTCGGTACTGGATACCATGGCGATGCTCGGTCCTGACATGAGCCGAGCTCGTGTGCGTCATGCTATTGAGCTGCTCGGCGGATTGGGGAAAAAGCGCCTGAAGAAACTGGAGCGTGAGTATCGTGATGCTTCGGCGGTGATTGAGGCAAAGTTGGCAGAGTCCGGCGAAGAGTCGTGAGTCCTGCCTGATCGTACTCTGTTGATGCGTCCTGAAAAGCCGGTTGGAGACAACCGGCTTTTTTGTGCTTCTACAAACTGTTCTGGCCTGATAGCGTTACTAACTCGGTCCCATAGTAGCATTTGTCCTTGATTTTGCCGGGGATAAACTGGGTTGGATTATGTCCCCGGTTCTCCGCCTGACTCATCCGGGGTTTTCTGCCACCGAGTCAGGGATGCAGCAATCGGGGAGCGAAGCCGTGTTAGCCATTTCACCAACCAGTCAAATTCAGACCGTTGTGACGTCAGCATCCAGTCACCCGGTTCCCGAGACGGCTGCGCTTGAAATTCGTCAAGCAATGGGTGACCAACCCTTGTCGCAGGTTGTCTTTTTTTGTTCCAACGACTACGACCTTAAGCGTTTGGCGAGTGCTTTGACGCGGCAGTTTGAAGGTATCGATGTCGTGGGTTGTACTACTGCGGGGGAAATATCCCCGGACGGTTACAGTACTGGCGGCATAACCGTTATCGGCTTTTCCGAAAGCTATTTTACGGTTGAAGCTGCACTCGTTACTGATCTTGCAAATTTCAGCTTTCAGGATGCTCAGGCCCTGGTGCATTCGATGCTCGATAACTGCCATGACCAACATGTTGCTCCGGTCAAGGGGCATACATTTGCACTGACCTTGCTGGATGGCTTGTCGGTTCAGGAAGAGCGTTTTTTACAGCTGCTCAACGCCCATCTTGGCAGTATTCCGCTGCTGGGTGGTTCTGCAGCGGACAACATGTATCATCGCAAAACACACGTCTATCAGAACGGCAAGTTTCATACGGACGCCGCTATTCTGCTGATGGTTAACACTGCATGTGATTTTGAGGCATTCAGTATTCACCACCTGATTGAAACAGAAGAGAAACTGGTGGTGACCGAGGCGGATGCGGCAGAGCGCAGGGTGATTGAACTGAATGCCGAGCCAGCAGCGGTTGAATATGCGCGCGCGCTTGACCTGCCCATTGAAGCCCTGACAGCGGAAGTATTTGCACTCAATCCGCTCACGGTGAAGTTGGGCGACCAGTTTTATCCGAGAGCCATCCAGAAAGTGAATGATGACCTCAGCCTCTCTTTTTATTGCGCCATCGATACTGGCATCGTTCTGACTCGTTCCCAGCCTGAACGCATTCTCGAGGGCTTGAACGAGCTGTTTGATGGCATCAGTTGCCGTATTGGTACACCACAACTGGTGCTAGGGTATGACTGCACTTTTCGACGTCTGGAGATTGCCCACCATGGTTTGTGTCAGCAGGCGTCTGAAATCCTCAAACGTCACAATGTGATTGGCTTCAACACCTATGGCGAACAATTTAACGGCATGCATCTGAATCAGACGTTCACGGGGGTTGCTCTTGGAGGAGTGGGCTTTTGAGCACTGAGCTGGAGCGGCTGCGGCGACAGGTTGCGGAGCTGCAGCAAAAGAACAAGCGCCTGAAAAAAATCAATCAGGCGCTGGTCAAGCGGGTTGAGGCAGGTCCTGATCAGGATGAAGGGGCGTACGACCATTTCAAGCATTCAGCGTTTCTGGCTGAACAGGTGCGGGAGCGCACCCAGGCTCTTAACGACACCATGCATCGCCTAAAGTCGACCAATCAGGAACTACTCCGTGCGACAGCCGAGGCGCAGCACGCTCACGAGCTTCTCAGGGAAGCGATTGAAAGTATTTCTGATGCCTTTGTCTTGTACGATTCGCGCCGTCGATTGTTGATGGCCAACAGTCGTTTTAATCAGTTTTGGCGCGCTGCTGGTATTCAGATTCGCCCTGGCATGCATCAGCAGGAAATACACAAGCTATCACAGCAACATCGCCTGATTGATCGCTATTACGGTGATTCCACCCATACCCGGTTTGCTCTGCCTGGAGACGGCAAGATTTTTCACATGCGCAGTGGTGCGTGGGTTCATGTCAGTGAGCGAGCGACGCGTGATGGTGGTCTGGTTGTGCTCTATAAAGACATCAGTTCCCTGATTGAAAATGAGCGTGCGCTGCGCGAACGGGCATTGGCCGTGAAGTCCCGGACGCTGCAGAATACCCTCGACAACCTGTCCCAGGGCGTGGTGCTGGTTAACACCAGCCATCGGATCGAAGCCTGGAATCGACGTTTTTCAGAACTGACGGGACTGACCCGTGTGCAACTGGAGGCCGGTTTCAGCTTTGGCAAAGTCATGGAAATGACAGAAGTCGATAACCTGAACCCGGACTCCTGTGATGCATCGGGGCAGCCCATCTTGCAGAAGGAACAGATTCTCGTTGACGGTACCGTGATCGAAATTCGTACCCATCCGGTAGCGGGTGGGGAGTTTGTGAACACCTATACCGATATCACCGCCAGCAGCAAGGCGGTCAAGGCGTTGGCAGAAAGCGAGCAGCGCATTCGCTTGATCACGGACGCAGTCCCCGCTCTGATTGCGTTCGTGGATCAGGATATGAGGTTGGCATTTTCCAATCGCGCCTATGAATCCTGGTACGGATATTCCCGTGACGACATCATTGGACGCCACCTTGATACGGTTGTGTGTGCGGAACAAATGGAGCGTCTGCGCCCATACATCAACCTTGCGATGCAAGGTGAGCGCGTCACCTTTGAAATTACCGATCCAGCGTCAGATGGTACTATCCGGCATGTGCTGAAAAACTACGTACCCGAGATGGATGATGAAGGAGAAGTGCTCGGATTTTACGTTCTGGTTCAGGATATTTCTGAAATTCGTCGCACTTCCGAGGCATTGGCTCAGGCCTATCAACATCTGGAGCAACGTGTTCAGGATCGCACTTCTGAATTAACCGAAGTCAATCAGCAGCTGCGTCAGGAAATTGATGAGCGACGGGTCATAGAAGCGCGCTTGTTGGAAGCCAAAAGGGAAGCCGAACAGGCCAACTACAGCAAGACCAAATTCCTGGCTGCAGCCAGTCACGACCTGTTGCAGCCAATGAACGCCGCGCGCTTGTTCAGTGCCTCATTACTGGAGCACCCTCTGGATCACCGAACGCGGCAGCTGGTGACCTCTCTGAGCTACTCTCTGGAAGACGTAGAAACCCTGTTGGCCGCACTGGTTGATATTTCCAAGCTGGATGCTGGTGTGGTAAAGCCGGACGTCACCGCGTTCAGCGTCGGAGAGCTGCTGAGCAATCTGGCCAATGAATACCGGACCTTGGCGGCTGAAGAAGGGCTGGAGTTCCAGTTTCTGCCCTGTTCTGCCGTGATTCTCACAGACTCTCAGCTTCTCGCACGAATTCTGCGCAATTTTCTGTCGAATGCTGTCCGTTACACCCGAACCGGGAAGATTGTACTGGGCTGTCGCCGTCGTCTGGATGGGCTCGAAATTCAGGTTCTGGATACCGGTGTCGGGATTCAGGATGACAAGTTGGAAGAAATCTTCCAGGAGTTTAACCGCGGTATTCACGCGGATACAGCGGCAGATAAGGGGCTGGGGCTGGGATTGGCCATTGTTGAAAAGATGTCGGGTATCCTTGGGCATCAGATCAAGGTCAAATCTTCTCTCGGCAAAGGCTCCTGCTTCTCGGTATGTGTCCCTTACGGAAACAGTCTGAACGTTCGTCGGGCAACATCGCCAGGCGTCTCTGCACTGGGGAATCGGCAGTTCCGTGGTTTGACTGCGCTGGTGATCGATAATGAGGCGGCCATATGCGAAGCAATGAACGTGCTTCTCAGCGGTTGGGGATTCACTGTCATCACGGCCAAAAGCTATGAGGAGGTTTTCGAGCACCGCGAGAGCCTCGCAGAGTCATTGGATCTGATTCTGGCGGATTATCATCTGGACAACGACGAGAATGGAGTAGATGTGGTGGCTGAGATCAATGGCCGCCGCCAGCACCCGGCTCCGGTGGTCATGATTACCGCCAATTACACCAACGAGTTGAAGCAGCACATCCGTGAGTTGGGGCACGTTTTGATGAACAAGCCTGTGAAGCC
>PBNY01000082.1 GCA_002723385.1 Oceanospirillaceae bacterium
GATACCCAAAAGCCAACACATAATTGCCCAGCACGCTTAGCGCGAGCAATATAGCGTAGTTTTTTACGAATTTTTCGATCATCTATACTCAGCCCTGTAACAGACTAATTCTACGTATGTGCATTTTTCCAGCAATCCAGTTTATTGCGAAAGTGACCTAAGCATCTGACCTCCTCACGTAAATTCTCCATCAGAGAACAGTCTGTCACCGAACAAACACGCTTGCGTGCTTTTCTGGCTCACATGGTACGTAAATCAGGCAGTTCTTTCGCCTACCATCCATGACGACGCTATCAAGTGTCGGAAAAACGAGAACCCTATCATCACATACAGGAGTGAAGAGCAGGTTGTGCAGGTGCCAAAGTGCGTGAGTTTTTATCGACTCGCCCGGAGTGATGGGCTGGAGTAAGTTGCTACACTTGCGGCAGCTTATTGACGGTCTTCGGGTCTAACTTTCCTTATGAGTTTGTCAAACAAGCCATGATTGCAAAGGCAGAGAAAGACGCTGGCAAATTAGCGACTTATGACTTTGACTAAAATACTCATGCACCGAACATCGATAAATCCTGCTCTGTGAATGTCTTCACCTTGTGCTACCCTGTACACTTTAACGTACAGCTAAATTTTGGAGCACTTATGGATGCCATCAGCTATACAGCCGCCAGAGCCAACCTGGCCAGCACCATGGCGAGCGTTTGCAACGATCACGCTCCTGTCATCATCACACGCAAGAGCGAAGCTCCGGTAGTGATGATTTCACTGGAAGACTACAACGCCATGCAAGAGACCACTTACCTGCTACGGTCTCCGGCCAATGCACGTGAGCTTCTGGAGTCTATCGCGGAGCTTGAGTCAGGAAATGGCATAGAAAAAGAGCTGTTTGAATGAAGTTAACCTTCTCTTCAAAAGCATGGGAGCAGTACCTGTACTGGCAATCTACCGATAAAAAATTGATAAAACGAATCAATTTGCTCATCAAAGACATCCAGAGGACACCGTATGAGGGACTGGGAAAGCCAGAACCTCTAAAGCATGGTTTATCCGGGTATTGGTCTCGACGCATTAACGACGAGCACCGCATTGTCTACAAATATCAGGATGATGCGATTCTCATTGCTCAACTGAGATACCACTACGGCACATAACAAACGCCCGCGCCTACCATACGTCAAATCACAAAAACTGACTCAAGTTCAGTTCTGCAGGCTCACCCAACCAATACGCATTCTCGGTGTGATCCCGGAGATCATCTCCCGTGACGCCGTGCACCAGAATGGTCAGGCCATGACGATGGGCATCCAGCCAGGGTATAAATTGTTCGAAGTCGCGGGTTCCGAACACCACCTGACAGCTCCAGTGCGGGTGCGGCCCTACCGTCTTTTCGTGAAAGCGACCGACATTGAGTTGAAACTGCTCAGCTACCAGCTGCCTCAGTTCCCAGGCCTGATCGCGAGTTTTCTGGTCAAAGTAGATATGGGCATGATAGGCATCGTGACGATTCACGGGGCGGGATACAGTATTCATCGATGTGCGCGCTCAGCTGAGGAGTGCCAAGTTTACTGCGAATTTAAATTGATACATAAAAAAGCCCGCCTTCCTGAGAAGACGGGCAAACCGCGAAGGAATCCGACCGCAGGCTGAAAGCGGTCAGACATCGGCCCTAGCAAAAAACCGATTCGGGGGTCTGCATCAGAAGCTCTGACGCATGGAGAACAGGTAGATATTGGCGTTACCCAGATCTTTCTTGGTACCGGCTACTTCAGACTTGCCGTAGTCAACGCGCTCGAACTCGAAACGAACGTGGCGGCTGTCCGTAACTTGATACAACAGCTGACCGTACATGTTGCTGTCTAGCTGGCGCTGGGTGTCGTCTTCGTCTTCACCAGTGGCTGCGCCAACGTGCAGGTTGACCTTGTCGTTAATCTGATACTGAACCGATGTTTCAACGGCAGAACGTACGCTGTCCTTGTCGGTATCACGATCGATCTGGCGGTAGGCGAAGCCGAAGTCCAGTACGTCAGACGCCTGGAACTTGCCACCAAAACCCACCAGAGACGGTGCCGCCAGATCAACGTTTTCCGCCTTGGCTACGTCAGACTCTTTCACCATGCTCTTCAGCAATACGCCATTAATCGTCAGGTTACCGAAGGTTGCCGCAGCGCCGACAGTCACGGCGGTGATGCCACTGTCGACAGGCCAGCGTCGCTGCCACGGTCGTCATCCGCAACGTGCAGAGCAACAGTCGTTGTGAACGGGCTGGCCGTGTAAGGACCGCTGCCGTAGGTGTAGGAGATCACGCTGTCGTTGCGGTAACCATAAGCCTGGGAACCCAGCAATTGATCTGTGGTGTAGTAGTAAGAGCCGTAACCGTGAGACTCACTGCGATGCGTATTCCAGGCGCTGTAACCAAACAGCGGGGACCATTGAGCGCCAACCTTGAATGAATGTTCGCCCTTGGACACAGCCAACCAGCCCAGACGGGTGCGCAATGCCTGACCACCGTCATCCAGAACATTGGCACGGAATTCCATGCGATAGCTGCCTTTCCACCCATCTTCCAGGGCTTCTTCACCTTTCAGACCGATGCGGGACTGGACGTTGTTGCTCAGAGCAAGCTGCTTTTCGTTAGAGTTGCCGTTTGGCGTGTCTGCTCCTTGAAAGATATCAGAACCACCGTTAACGCCGGTCTCGGTGTATTTCTCCAGACCGATGTCAACAAAACCGTACCAGTTGATGGATGGCGCGGCCTGGGCACTTGAAACGGACAACGCAAGGGCAGAGGTAGCAAATACAAGCTTGGTGTAATTCATGACTTCTCCAGGGAAAGTGCTTTTTTATTCGTCAGATTCGGTTGCTACGTACACAGCGCCGTCCCCTAACGCTCCGCCGCAACACCTGAAAAAGGCTAACAAAACCCTGAAAATGAATTCCCCTTAAAAACCCGCCATGAAAAGAAGTATCACCTCATTAAAATTCGAATTCAGACCAATCCTCTATCCAGACACCAAAATCAGGAGAAGTGATTATTTGTCCGTAATGTCTGCAATAACAGACCAGAAAACACCTCACGCTTCTCCACTCGAAATGTGGCCTATCGACCGCCTGGCCAATTTGCGCGAATAGCTCAGTGATGCATGTGGTGATGATGCCGCCCACCATGGTGATCAGCCCCGCTTCCATCCGGAGAGGAATCCGACGAGTAGCCTCGCAACCTGTCGTATTGAGTGACCTGGTGATCTGACAGCAACTGCTTCATGGACAGATGCGCTTTCAAATGAACGCCACGCAAACGTCCTCGTGACTGTGCAATCTTGCCCAACTGCTGAGCCAGGTTCGCTTCAGTGATCTGCCCAGAAGCGAACAACTCGTCCAGTTCTTTTTCCTGCTGGATGATCAACACCCCCAAAGATTGGGCTTCTTGCTTCATTACGGCAAACAACTGTTGTGTCGAAGCAATCTGATCCGGGCTGAGCTCAAGTGGCTCAGCCAGCTCCAGTACATGCTTTGGCCCCGGGTAATGATTCAGCTCCGCTGATTTGGCCAACCCCATTCCCATACCAGCCTTCAGCCCCTGAATCTCTTCTGGAGACAATGACTTAATGAAACGGGTTTGCTGGCCGGAGTAAGCCGCCGACGAACCAGAGGAATCGCTGGCGTGTGCTGCACAGCCAAACAGGGTCAACAACGTCAATGAGAAGGGAGTTACGTATTTCAAAACAGTCACCACAGCGCCAATCGCAGAGTCCAATAATGTGTGGGAGATTATTTCATACAAAACAGCATGAGTGATTTCAGCTCCGTCATTCTGCGGCAACAGTTATATCAACCAGCCAGGTCTCTTGTGACGCAGGCGGGATAATTCAGCACTGGTTGGAAACAACGAAAAAGGACGGGGCGGGCATTGCCCCGTCAAAATCCACCCTGTAAGAGAGTGAACAGCAGGAGAGTAAACGGAAGGATCAAGGAGAGGACGGGCCTGCGAATACATTCACAGGCCCAGTAGCAAAACAGACTCGTCAGGCTGCGGCTTACTCCGCCGCCGCAATCAGGCTGGCGTTACCACCAGCTGCTGTGGTGTCGATACACAGGTGGCGTTCAATCTGGTATCGCTCGATGTCCAGATATTCCGTCACCAACGGCAACAGCTCGCCAGTGCGTTCGGCCAGCGCCAGACGGTAGCGGCTCAGGTTGCCCGGATCGGCATTGCTGACCACGGCTTTAAAGCCGTTGGCTTCGGTCAGAGCGGATGGCTCCAGCTGGCCATCAATGCAGGTCAGCGGCAGACCAGTCAGATCCATACGCGTGGCGGTGGACACGGCATCCGGCGCCACCACCACCACGCTATTCCCGGCGTGCAGTGCGTAAGCGGCCTGTACCAGTGCGGTTGCGGTGTCCGGTCCAAGGCACAAAATCAGGCCACGAGGACAAATCGACAGGCGATTCAGCTCACCGGTTGGCCCAGGCATTTCTTCGGTCGCGGCAATGGCTGCGGGCATGGTGACGCCCAGTTGACGGAACATGGCCGCCAGCTTGCCTGGCTCAGTCACCAGGCTGTGCGCGCTGTTTTGCTGATTCAGCACGGCTTGCAGACCGCTGCTATCCACCAGCTGGGCATTGGCCACCTGTACGGATTGCGCCGAGCGCCCGCTCAGGAAGCGCTTCAGGTACGCCGGGCCACCCGCTTTTGGGCCAGTGCCCGACAAACCTTCACCACCAAATGGCTGCGAACCGACAATGGCTCCAATCTGGTTGCGGTTGACGTAGGCATTGCCGACACGAATGCGGCTGGTGACCTGCTCGATGCGAGTATCCATTCGGGTGTGCAGACCGAAGGTCAGGCCAAAACCCTTGTCGTTGATCTGATCAACCACGTCATCAACTTCATCAGCTCGGAAAGTCGCCACATGCAGTACCGGGCCGAAGATTTCTTCGTCCATTTCCTCAATGCCACTGACCTTGATCACGGTCGGCGCGACGTACAGGCCTTTGGCCAGGTCACCCGCCGGGGTGTCCAATGCTTTCAATACCTGACCGCGCTTACGGAAGGATTCGCAGTAATCCTGAATTTTCTTTCGCGCCGCCTGATCGATCACCGGGCCAACGTCGGTATGCAGATCCCACGGATTGGCCAGTTGCAGCTCATCCATGGCACCGAACAGCATGTGCAGCAGGTTGTCGGCAATGTCTTCCTGCACGTACAGCACGCGCAGGGCGGAACAACGCTGACCGGCACTCTGGAACGCCGATGCCAACACATCGTTCACCACTTGCTCCGGCAAGGCGGTGGAATCCACCATCATGGCGTTCAGACCGCCGGTTTCGGCAATCAGCGGTGCATCAGCGGCCATGTGTTTGGCCATATTACGGTTGATGTGCGTTGCGGTGGCGGTCGAACCGGTGAAGCACACGCCATCAATTCGGCTGCTGGCCGTCAATGCCGCACCCACCTTGACGCCGCTACCCGGCAACAGTTGCACCACGTCCAATGGCACACCGGCTTCATGCATCAGCTCGACCGCACGGGCAGCGATCAATGGGGTTTGATCCGCCGGTTTGGCCAGCACGGTATTACCCGCAGCCACCGCCGCCAGAATCTGACCGGTGAAAATCGCCAGCGGGAAGTTCCACGGCGAAATACAGGCGATCACACCACGTGGACGCAGGTCACTGCCCGCTTCACTCAGCAACACCTTGCTCGCCTGCTGAGCGTAGTAACGGGCAAAATCCACTGCTTCGCGCACTTCGCCAACTCCGTCGAGCAGGGTTTTACCCGCTTCACGGGTGGCCAGAGCGAACAGCTCGGCGGCGTGTTCTTCGTACAGATCACCGACGCGCGCAACAATCTCGGCACGTTGTTCAACCGGCATGCCAGACCATTTCAGGAAACCACTGCGAGCGCTGCGAATGGCCTGTTCGATATCCGCTTCGGATGCCGTGACGACTTCGCCGACACGCTCGTTCGGGTTCGCCGGATTGGTCACAGGCAAGCGCCAGTCACCCTGCCAGCTCTTGCCACGGCTGCCTGCTTCGCCAGCACCGGCAATCATCGGCTTGCAGTTCCACTCGGTATTGCGGAAAGCGGCGCGCTGGCGATCCAGATCGGCCACTACCAGCGGATCGGTAATGTCCCAGCCTTTGGCGTTGCGGCGGCCTTCACCATAGAGGTTTTCCGGGCGCGCAATAACACGGCTTGGCTTGGCACCACCGGCTTTTTCAAGCTGTTCAAACGGATCTTGCGCGATCACTTCCGGCGCAATGCTGGTGTCGACAATCTGATTCACAAAAGAGCTGTTGGCACCGTTTTCCAGCAGGCGGCGTACCAGATACGCCAGCAAGTCCTGATGTTCGCCCACCGGTGCGTAGATGCGACAGCGAGTGCCTTCATCGGCGCGCACCTGCTCGTGCAGGGATTCGCCCATGCCGTGGAGGCGCTGGAATTCAAACAGATTGCGATCCATGCCCGATGCCATGGTCAACACGGAGGCAACAGAATGGGCGTTGTGGGTAGCAAACTGCGGATAGATGCGATCGGTTCGGGACAGCAGCTTCTCGGCACAACAGAGGTAAGACACGTCGGAATGCACCTTACGGGTGTACACCGGGAAGCCATCCAGACCGAGCGTTTGGGCGCGTTTGATTTCAGCGTCCCAGTACGCGCCTTTCACCAGTCGGACCATGATGCGGCGATCCAGACGCTGTGCTTGCTCATACAGCCAGTCGAGAACAAAGGATGCGCGCTGACCGAACGCCTGTACGACAACCCCAAAGCCATCCCAGCCGGCCAGTTCAGGATCGGACAATACGGCTTCAATCACATCCAGCGACAGGTCGAGACGATCCGCTTCTTCGGCATCGATGTTGAAGCCCATATTGGCCCTGGCCGCCTGACGTGCAAGCTGGCGGGTACGCTCAACCAGCTCCTCCATCACACGCTCACGCTTGGCGAATTCATAACGCGGATGAAGCGCCGACAGTTTGACGGAAATCCCCGGATTATCGGCAATACGGTCGTGAGTACACAGCGGCGTCAGAGAGGCAATGGCATCACCGTAGGCTTTCAGATAGGCCAGTGCGTCTTCATCGGTGCGCGCCGCTTCGCCCAGCATGTCGTAGGAATAGGTGTAACCCTTGCTTTCCAGTTTGGTCGCACGCTTGGCGGCTTCGTTGATATTGCGGCCCAGTACAAACTGACGACCCAGCTCTTTCATCGCCTGACCCACGGCCACACGAACCACCGGTTCGCCCAGACGCTTGACCAACCCCCGCAAAGTGGTGGTAATGCCCTGGTCACCGGTCGGACCAATCATTTTGCCGGTTAACATCAAGGCCCAGGTCGAGCTGTTCACCAGTGATGAGGCAGAAGAACCCAGATGCTCACGCCATTCGCCGTAAGCTACCTTGTCTTCAATCAGGGCGTCGATGGTCAGCGCATCTGGCACACGCAGCAGTGCTTCCGCCAGACACATCAGCGCCACACCTTCACGAGTCGACAAGCCGTACTCGGCGAGGAAGTTCTCCATCATGGTCGGGCTGCTTTCTGAGCGCACTCGGGACACCAGTTCGGTGGCACGACTTGAGATCTGTTGACGTTTGGCATTGCTCAGGCCGGAATCGGACATCAATCGTTGCAACACAACCGTTTCATCCGCCAGATAGTGACGTTGAATGGTGTTGCGGATTTCGTTAATGCTGGACATAGGCATCTCCTGTCATGGCCAGACCTTCCACCGCTCTTATGCTTTTTTACGGCGGTCTGGATCCGGGTGCTTAATTCACGAAAGTGAAATACATTCTATCCAGCATGAAAAAATTTATTGTCTAAAAACAATCTCAAAAAACGAAATAAAAACTTAATAATTTTAGTTTTTTAACCTTAAGATCCAATTTCAATCCAAATTAAGAGAATAAGACCAAAAACAAAAACCAGAACAACAGCCCTGAATTCGCCATCCAGAAACGAAAAAAGCCCGGCAGATTCTTCTACCGGGCTTTTCGATCCAGCTACCAGGTGAGCGAACTCACTGACGGCCAGCGCATTCAGCTTTTCACTTCATCGATCACTTCATCAAACTGCTTCTGGATCGACTCTTGTGGCGCTGGAGTTGCCAGCGAGCCAACGATGGCTGCGATGGTCGCCAGCACGATGCCCGGAATGATTTCGTAGAGATCAAACACGCCGCCTTCCAGCTGCTTCCAGATCACGACGGTCAGACCACCCATAACGATAGCCGCCAGCGCACCCATACGATTCATGCGCTTCCAGTACAGGCTCAGAATCAGCGCCGGGCCAAATGCCGCACCGAAGCCCGCCCAGGCGTAGGAGACCAGAGACAACACACCGGAATCTTCATCCAGCGCCAGCAAGGTTGCGACGATGGCAATACCGATCACAGCCACTCGACCGATCATGACCAAATGCTCAGGGGTCGCCGTTTTGTTGAACAACGCCTTATAGAAGTCTTCAGCCAGAGACGAAGAGGCCACCAGCAACTGGGAATCCGCAGTACTCATCACTGCCGCCAGAATCGCCGCCAGCAGAACACCTGCAACCACGGGATGGAACAGAGCATCAACCATCACCATGAATACGGTTTCGCTGTCGCCCAGTCCCGTCTTCAGGTAAGCAATGGCGAACAGACCAATCAGGATCGAACCGAGCATGGAAGCTGCAGACCAGACAACCGCAATACGACGGGCACTTGGTACCGCATCCTTGTTCTTGATGCCCTTGAAACGCGCCAGAATGTGTGGCTGGCCGAAGTAACCCAGACCCCAGCCCAGCAGCGACAGGGTGCCAATAATGGTGATGCTACTGCCGTCGGGATTGGTGAACATGTCCAACAACTCCGGGTTCTTGCTCTCGATGGCCGCAAACGTGGCATCCAGACCACCCAGGTCGGACAAGGCGATCACAGGCACCAGAATCAGCGCACCGACCATCAACAAGCCTTGCACCACGTCCGTCCAGGATACCGCCAGAAAGCCACCGAACAGGGTGTAAGAAATAACGGCGACCGCACCAATCAACACCGCCAGCTCATAATCGAAGCCGAACACGGTTTCAAACAGCTTGCCACCGGCAACCAGACCGGAACTGGTGTAGAAGAGGAAGAAGACAAGAATAAAGAATGCAGAGATAACGCGGAGGCTGTGACTGGAATCTTCGAAACGATTCTCAAAAAAGGCGGGCAAGGTCAGAGAGTTGTCGGCCTTCTGGGAGTAGACACGCAGACGTTGTGCGACCAACAGCCAGTTCAGCCAGGTACCGACCAGCAAGCCCCCCGCCAGCCAGAAAGCTCCGTAGCCATCGCTCATTGCGTAACCGGGCAAACCCAGCAACAGCCAGCCACTCATGTCCGATGCACCGGCACTCAAGGCACTGGGCAAGGGGCCGAGGTTTCTTCCGCCCAGAACGTAGTCAGACAGATCCTGCGTACGGCGATACGCCACAATACCGATGCCAAGCATCAGCGCCAGATACAATATAAAAGTCAGGGTAACCATATTCTTCCTCGTTATTTTATTCTGCGAAAAAATATTCAGACTGCGAAGGCTTGCGCCCTGGGGACTCACAGTCCGAATACAGCGCCGCTACCAGTAACACGTGGCCAGATGGCTCTGCACCAATCCGATAAGCAGCATCGAGACCCAAAATGGATTGATAAACACCGGATGGGTGATCCGGAATTCATGTAAAACAGACTAAAGCATGGCAGCAGGTCTTTTTTCACAAACAGCGGATTATTTTGGACTAATAACCTTAAATACCCTCAAACATCGAGAAATAAGGCCAAACAGAAGTACAAAACAGAAAGTTTCACCACATCGTAATTATGGTGCAATATCAGGATATTGCTTCATTTCAGGGCAAAAAAACACAAATAACAAGCCAAAAAGCAACAATCCAACAGCCATTGAAACCACTGTTCCACAATTGGATGATTTTGACCCATATCACCCTGAGGGGCACGAGCAGGATTTCTCGAAAACCGCACCACCCTCGCCCATGACCAGAACCCGAAAAACGAAAAAACCGCTGATTCGACACCTGCCCCAAAACGAGGCGATTTCAGAATCAGCGGCTTCAGAGCCAGCACTAAACGACCGACAAATGACCGAAAAGGAAAACGACGCCGGTTTATCCGGCCAGATCTCCCAACACCGTCAGGGCAACCGAGTAAGCTGCACTGTCGTGACGGGCAGAACCCTGAATGTCCGCCAGCGTTGACTGCCAGCGTTTCAGCGCCAGCTGGTTCAACCAGCCAGAGTCTGTCAGGTCAATGTCTGTAGTTTCAAGACACGGGGTGCCTGCAGCCGTCTCAGGCCCATCCACAGCGTTTTGCTGCGACGTCATGGCCGCTGAATTGGCCATGAGCATCTTGCAGGCCAGCTGTCTGAGTTTGCTGTCCAACTCCTGCCGATAACCCTTGACCGCCAGACGCTGCCAGCGATCCGAGCTGCTGAAACGGCGCAGTTGCTGATCCAGCCAGGTCAATTGCAATCGTGAGCCAAGCCCGAAATACACGCTGGCTGCTTCGGCTAGCCCAGTGTCGGTTTGCTGCCCGATTCCGATCACATCCAGCAGCCAGTATAGACTTTCGCTGGCCGAACAGAACAGCGCCAACCTTGATGGAACCCCTGCATCCGTCCAGCGAGAGTAGTCATCCTGCCAACGGCTCTCGGGTACCAACCGTGCCAGACTGCCTTCAGACGCCATGGTCTCGGCTAACAACGATTGATAGTGGCCCACAAAAGCGTCGATTTTTCCTTCAACCACCGGCTCGCCATCGGATGCTGGCAAGCCACCCGGAAAATGCCGCAGCACCCACGGGATAGCACGATCTATCATCTGCTTCAGACTGCCGATCATCTCAGCCTGGGTGGCCCAGGTCACCTTACCGTCGAGCGCTTCAATTTCAGACCAGTAGTGATTCAGATTGAAAAGGCGCTGAACGATCAACCAGGCTGCCGCTACCTGACTGGCATCTGCGCCGGTATTCTGATTGGCCTGATGCACCAGCGTCATACCAGCCCGATTGACCAGGTCATTGGCGATTTGGGTAGCGATAATTTCACGCCGCAGCGGATGAGACGGCATCAGCTGACCGTATTGCTCGCACAGGCGATCCGGGAACACCGCATCCATTTCAATCTGGAATTCCGGTTGATCCGTCACCCAGCTGGCGGCCAGTGCCTGCTTCAACTCCATTCTGACGTAGCAGATCAGCACCGACAGTTCCGGACGGGTAAAGCCGCCACCATCGTCCTGACGTCGGGTCATTTCCTTCAGATCCGGCAAATGCTCCAGCCGGGTATTCAACAAGCCGCGTTCGGCCATATCCCGCATCAATCCGAGATAATCTTGCAGATTCTGGAGGCTGAACTGCCGCGCCAAACTGATGGCCTGAGCCTGACGGTAGTTATTCTTCAACACCAGACGCGCTACATCGTCCGTCATATCCCGCAGCAACTGATTGCGCTCTTCCATGGTGATTTCACCGCCCGCTACCAACGGATTCAGCAAAATCTTGATGTTGACCTCATGGTCGGAACAATCCACACAACCGGCATTGTCGACGAAATCGGTGTTGCATCGCCCTCCGGCAAGGCTGAACGCAACCCGACCAGCCTGGGTAATGCCCAGATTACCGCCCTCCCCAATCACACGGGCTCGCAATTGCTGACCATCAGCGCGCCAGCCGTCGTTGGCCTTGTCGCCGACGTCCGCATGAGATTCCGCTTGCGCCTTGACCCAGGTACCGATGCCGCCGTTCCAGATCAAGTCCACCTCAGACTGCAACAGAACCTGAATCAGCTCTCCAGGGGACATTCGGCTGGCTTCAATACCAAACCGTTGCTGTATTTCCGGCGTGAGTCGCAACCATTTGGCGCTGCGAGAGAAAACCTCACCACCGGCAGAAAGCGTCTCTTTACGGTAGTCAGCCCAACTGGAACGAGGCAATTCGAACAGGCGCTTGCGCTCCGCCCAGGACACCAGTGGATCAGGATTCGGATCAATAAAGATATGTTGATGGTTGAATGCCGCGACCAGACGCAGGGATTGCGACAACAGCAGGCCATTGCCAAAGACATCGCCACTCATGTCGCCAATGCCCAAAACGCTGACCGGATCATGTTCAACGTCGGTACCTTGCTCACGGAAGTGACGTTTCACCGATTCCCAGGCTCCACGGGCGGTAATGCCGATACCCTTGTGGTCGTAACCTTCACTGCCACCGGAAGCGAAGGCATCCCCCAGCCAGAAGTTGTATTCCGCTGCAATGCGATTGGCGATGTCCGAGAAGGTCGCTGTGCCTTTGTCAGCGGCGACCACCAGGTATTCGTCGCGCTCGTCGTGCAGCCGGGTACGCGGCGGATGCACCAGTTCGCCGTTGACAAGGTTGTCAGTGACATCCAGCAGGCCACGAATAAACATCTGATAGCAGCGAACACCTTCCGCCTGCACGGCTTCCCGACCACCATTCACCGGCAACTGCTTGCAGACGAAACAGCCTTTGGCACCGGCGGGCACAATCACCGAGTTTTTCACTTGCTGGGCTTTTACCAGACCGAGTACCTCGGTGCGGTAATCTTCCTGACGGTCAGACCAGCGCAATCCGCCACGCGCCACTTTGCCAGTACGGAGATGAACCCCCTCCATGGCCGGAGAATAGACAAAAATTTCATGAGCCGGGACTGGCTGGGGAATCCCGGAAATGGCATCAGGACGGAGCTTGAACGACCAGTAGGACTTGAATCCTTCCCTCGACTCTCCGTCCTCCGAGTATTGATAGGCATTGGTGCGCACAATCGCACTGATCACTTCACGGAAGCGGCGCAAAATCCGGTCATCATCCAGCGTCTCGACCTGTTCCAGCACGGTATCCAGATGCTGCTCCAGCGACGCCAACGAGCCATCTTCGGCAACATAATCCGGATCAAACCGGGTATGGAACAAGGCCACCAGCGCCTGAGTAATCGACAGGTTACGCGCCAGCACATCCGCAAGAAAGTTCTGACTGAAGCCGAACTTGAGCTGTTTCATATACCTGGCACAGGCCCGCAGCAAGGTCACATCTCGCCAGTTCAGACTGCCTGCCACACCGAGGCGGTTAAACCGATCATTCTCGGCCTCTCCAGACCAGACCCGGACAAAAGTCTCTTCCACCAGACGTTTCGTATCCAGAGACAGCTCACTGTTCAAAAGCCCGGTTTGCACCCGAAAGTCACTGACCCAAAACACCTGCTGGTTAGAAGCCCGCAGCTGATGAGGATGTTCACTCAAAACACGCAGTCCAAGGTTCTCCAGCACCGGAATCACTTCCGACAGCACCGGTTGCCGGGCATTGCTGTAGAGCTTGAACGTCAGGCAATCCCCGTCGGCCAGCTCGGCACCCGATAACGCTTCGTCCGTGGTGTAAAAACCCATACACAGTGGGTGATCGGCACTCAGGGATTCCAGAAACCGGATATCGTCCAGAGCCTGCTGGCAGGAAAAACGCTCGGTATAGGCTGGAGGAAACGCGTGTCGAAATCGTATCAGGGCTTGTTGGCCCGTTTGTTCGCTATACTGAAGCAGCAAGTTCTCAAACGTGCCGTACCATTGGTGATGATTCTCAAAATCCGCACCCGGATAGGCTGGCGGCTCCGCACCGGGTGATCTTCCGTCAGCCGGAGCCTGCAAGTGAGGCGACAGGCCCAACAGCGCATCCACCAGATCAGCCGCTCGCTCGGCCAGCTCCGGGGTGGTGTGACTTTGAAGACGATCCCTTAGTGTGGAAATAACCGTGTCACTGTCGGACTCGGAACCTGCGGATGATTTGGACATGCTCTCGCTCCTGTGCCACCAAGACGGGTGACGACTCATTTTTATTGACCAGAGTCAACAGTCTAGGGAAGCATGCAGCGACAATTTTCCTAATTATCCAAACCTGACATTGCGATGGTTTTATTTTTAAAACCACAATAGGATTAATAAACCAACAATAAGAACCAAAGCAGTCATAATGGATAAACTTGATAAATTTGACCTGGCCATCATCCGTGAACTCCAGAAAAATGGCCGAATCACCGTCACAGAACTGTCTTCACGGGTGGGCCTGTCCAAAACACCCTGCCAGATACGAATGAAGCGCCTGGAAGAACAAGGCTACATTCTCGGCTACATCGCGCTGGTGGATCTGAAAAAACTCAACGTTAACTACGTGGCGTTTGTTCAGGTGACACTCTCAGACACCCGAACCCAGGCGCTCAATGCCTTTAACGAAGCGGTACGGCAAATTCCCGAAGTGGAGCAATGCCATATGACCGCCGCCAACTTCGACTACCTGCTGAAAATCCGCACCTCGGATATGGAATCGTACCGGACAGTATTGGGAGAAAAGATCTCGTCACTCCCCCACGTCACCAACACCAGTACCTTTGTGGTGATGGAAGACGTTAAGGATATCGAATCCAGATTGGGGTGAGCGCGCCAGAGGTTGTACGCTTTTCTCTTGCCTTTTGCGTCCATTCTGCTCGTGCCCATGCTCCCGCGTGGGTACGTAACACCATAATAACTGCACCTGTTCCCGCTTCCTGCATCTGAGCCAGTCTTCCGTTCCTGCGCCAATTCCCTCTGAATCAGAACACCACAAATCACTTTTAACCTCTCTGATCTTTTTCGCCCCATATGGAGACGCTCATCGCCAACATCGCAACCAGCCGATTGAAATCACACATTGCCATTCTAGGACAACCATCCTAGAATAATTTAAAGTAGGACGCACGACCTAAATTTGTTCGCTGTGATTAAGAGATTTTTTGATGAGCAACAAACGCACAAGAGACCGCATCGTTGAAGAAGCCGACCAGCTGTTCTACCAGCAAGGGTTTGAACACACTTCCTTTGCGCAAATTGCGGAGGCACTGGGGATTTCTCGCGGCAATTTTTATTACCACTTCAAGACAAAAGACGAAATTCTGGATGCGGTCATCAACTATCGGCTGACACGCACACATGCCATGCTGGAACACTGGGAAATAGAGGGCGCTACCCCTCTTGATCGCATTCGCAGCTTTATCAACATACTGGTTATGAATCAGGCAAAAATAAAACAGCATGGCTGCCCGGTGGGCACGCTCAGTATGGAGCTGACCAAGCTGAATCACTCCTCCAGAGAACACGCCAACAAACTGTTCACGCTATTCAGAATCTGGCTGAGCCGCCAATTTGAACAACTCGGCCATCACAAGCACGCCGATGAACTGGCCATGCACCTGCTGTCACTCAGTCAGGGAGTCGCCACGCTTTACAGTGCTTTTCAGGATGATGAATTCATCAACCATGAAGCTGCCCGCATTCAGGACTGGTTAAGCGCCATTGCAACCCAAACGCAGACTCAACAGGAGAAACTCTAATGTTCATCGTTCTTTTGCGATTTTCAGACAACAAAGGCAAAGCCGCTGATTTCATGGACGGCCATAACGCATGGCTCAGACGTGGCTTCGAAGATAACGTTTTCCTGATGGCTGGAAGCCTCAAGCCTGGACTCGGCGGATCGGTTATCGCTCATGGCATCTCAAAAGAGGCGATTGATCAGCGCGTTCAGGAAGATCCGTTTGTGGTTGAAAACATCGTCACCGCAGAAATACTGAAGATAGAGCCTCGGAAAACCGATGCCAGACTGAACTTTCTGCTCTCCGACTCAGGAAATTCGCAATGAGTACCACTGTCGCAGGCCCTGATGGCAAACCGCGCTGTGGCTGGTGTTCAGCCGCACCTGAGTTCTTTGAATACCACGATAACGAATGGGGCTACCCGGTTGACGATGACATCAGGCTATTTGAAAAACTGTGCCTTGAGAGTTTTCAGTCGGGGCTGAGCTGGCGCACGATTCTGGCCAAACGCGAGAACTTCCGCGCCGCCTTTTCAAATTTTGATTTTTACACGGTGGCGGAATTTGATCAGACAGATATTGAACGGCTGCTGCAAGACAAAGGGATCGTCAGGCATCGGGGAAAAATTGAGGCCGTCATCAATAATGCCAAACGTGCAATCGAGCTGATTCAGGAAGAAGGCTCCCTCGCTGCCTATTTCTGGAGCTTTGAGCCAAGTCAGGAAAGCATGGGCAAACCTCAATCGGCCTCTACTTCAAGCGAATCCGTGGCTCTGGCCAAAGCCTTGAAAAAGAAAGGCTGGAAGTTCGTCGGGCCAACAACGGTCTACGCCTTTATGCAAGCGATGGGCTTGATCAACGATCATGCCGAAGACTGTGTCTACAGAAGCCAGGCCCTAACCGCCCGAGATGCTTTTACAAGACCGATCAGAAGGAAATGATTGCCTGACAAGATGCGGTTTCGATCAAAACGATAAACTCCCTTTACAATTCAAGATGTGTTTTTATCCGTTGAGGAAGCAGCAAGGTTGTCCAGTATCGGGCAGTCTGGCCGGTCATCGCCATGGCAGGTATCAGCCAGTGTCGAGATCATCTGACGCATGGCTTGCAGCTCCTGGATGCGCGTATCCAGATCCTCAAGATGCTGCATCGCCAGTGCTTTCACCTCCCGACTGCTGCGCCGATGATCGCCCCAGAGGCTGAGTAACTCCCGGATTTGCTCCAGTGAAAACCCAAGCCGCCGGGCCTGATGAATAAATCGCAACCGGTGCAGATCTTCCCCGGAATACAGCCGATAGCCGGATGCACTGCGATGAATACCCTGAAGCAGCCCGATTTTCTCGTAGTGGCGAATCATTTTGGCACTGAGTCCCGATGCGTCCGCCGCCTGACTGATGTTCATATCGTTTCCCAAAGCGCACCTTGCGCCGTTCCAACAGGCCCTTGACCTTACCACGATGGCAAGGTTCAGGCTCCACTCCGCATTCTTTTACCCGGCTTTTTTGAACTCGGAGCACAATTATGAACACAGAATCCCTGCCCACCAGCACACCGTCCTGCCACAGCCGTTCGAGCTGCCAGACCCACACATCACTTCCTCGCCTGACCACCCAGGCCACCACTCATTGCCTGACGGGCTGTGCCATCGGTGAATTCATCGGACTGGCCATTGGCGTCACATTCGGGCTGGGTGTGATGGCCACCGTTGCACTGGCCACCTCACTGGCGTTTCTGGTTGGCTTCACACTGGGCCTGTGGCCACTGGTTCGACAAGGCAAACGCTGGAAGGAAGCACTGAAAATCATCTGGCTCGGTGAAGTGATTTCCATGACCGTCATGGAAATTGTGATGAACCTGACCGACTACCACGCGGGTGGTATGACCGCCGGGTCGATTCTGGAGTGGTCGTTCTGGATTGGCTACATGCTGGCAATCCCGGCGGGTTTTATAGCCGCCTGGCCCGTCAATTACCTGCTGCTGAAACGCAACATCAAGCAGCCGTGTCATTAGGGGGTGACCTCGACCAGTTAATTGTCCCTGCTGAGAATGGCCCCCACTTAAGTGCGGATGACCTGCTCTCTGGTACAGCCCTGTAGGCGAGCTGCTTGTCACTGACTTGCATCGACTTTTGACCGTCGATGCACACGCAGTGCATGTCGAAGCAGATGATTGGATCTGAACGGGAAAAATGCCAGCGATAGCAGCGCACTGCGCTCAACAATACGTTTGATGAGCAAGGGAATTACGATGCTCAACAGGCAGGCGATTACCGCCATAACAAAAAGATTGATTTTATCCGTCGTACCTTCGGTCAATATCGAGTAGATCCAATAGCCTGTGAATACGTGAAAAATCATAATAAAAAGACTTGCCTGACCTAACGCCAGAAACACATCACCCAGCCATTTGATCTTTGCGCAATACCACGACAACGTCAGCACGCCATATATTCCAGCAGCTGCTCCAAAAAAGGCATATAGCGGAGAATCGTAGACACGCTTGTTCAGGTCAGTATGGGCATCCGTGAACAACGTGATTGCAACAAACACGACGGTAGCCAAGACAAGCATCAGGGTATTGGGAGAAAATCTGGCTATTCGCTCTCTGAGCATGGCTCCCAAAATAAAATAGGTGGCTGATATCAATATAATATCTATTGAAAATGGCAAACCGGGAAGGCTCAGAGACCTCCCAAACACACTCACTTCGACGTACCAGAAAACGTCCAGAGTCAAGGTGCCGACTGACATAAACACCAGCAGTACGGTTAACTGCTTCCCCTTCTCCAACCGGTCAAAGTGGAAGTGAGAATAAAGAAAGTAGACAAAGACATACAGAGCAAACAGGTGAGTCAAAAACCATAGTGGCACCCAGTCCCATTGAATAGTATCTCCATTACCATAAAAAATGCCCTTTAACTTCCACAAGGTCACATCACCATCGACGGCCATATAAAACAAAAGCGCCGCAGTCAGTACAAAGAAATACGGTTTGAGCAGCGAATCGGCTTTTTTGAAAAAGAACTGTTTTGGCGGCAATGAACAGGAAAAGAACACCCCGCTCAAGACCAGAAATAATGGCATGCGGAACAGCGACATGGGCTCGATCAATTCGGGAACAGAAAACTTCAGATTGCTGTGAAACATAGCCACCAGAACGATGGATATACCCTTGGCAATATCAATATGTACAACTCGACCGCGCATGACTCTCCCTATGGCAACTACTTGTCCCTGTCAAACATCCATCAAGAATGCCAGAACACTACAATCCTCGAGAAAGTCGAACAACCCGATTCCTCGACAAAGGACAATCGCTACGCCACCGCCATGACATATGGCATATTCTGGCGGAAGTTGTTTTCATGAATTGACAGCCTGTTACATAACCTGACAATCGTCACGACAACACCGCCACGCCCTGACAATAAATACTGACCTGACTCTCACACGCTCATTCAAGAATACGCAATGCCCGCATATTGGAACCCGGAAGCCCGGCCAGTCACGAATGCCAGTTCATTCAGCAGCAACTACACCGTACAGGTATAGAACAACCAGCTACTCTTGCGGGTATCAAGCGAGTCATACAGTGCCTGCGCCTGGGTATTATCAGGTGCGGTCACCCATTGCAGGCGGGCTGCGCCTTTTTCGGCGGCATATTGACGGCAGAATTCAATCAACTGCTTGCCCACACCCTGACCACGGCAATCCGGCTCAGTGTACAGGTCGTTCAAGACCGCCACTTTGGCAGCAATGGTGGACGTAAAGCTGAAGTAGACCGTTGCAAAGCCCACTACTCGCTCCCCGTACCGATAGAGAAACTGACACCCCTGCTCACTGTTCTCCCCAAACTGTGAGAAAAACGCGCGATTGCGTTCATCGTCAATATCAGCTACTTGATAGAACGCCTGATAGGCACGAATGAGCGGCAATACTTCATTCAGGTTCTTACTGGATACGACTTCAATCACACCGGTTACTCCTTTTACAACTGGCGTTCGCCAGAATCGGTTCCGAGACGCAACTGTAACCTGATTCATTCATCAGCAGTGTAACCACAGTCACATGAGTATTAAGTGGGTCGTCCATTGGGAGTTAGGGCAACAAGGGGGCAGGTCTCGGGTCGGCTAACCCAGCTGTGTATTTATCCCACCGCTGTGGTGACAGCAGACTCAGTTACGCGTTAGGGTAACCCTTCGCCCGAGACAGAATTCCGACCATGCTGACAATCGACACACTGGCCCTGGAGGCCGAATCTGCTGAAAACGCCGCGTTTCCCGCGCTGTATCTGCTGCTCTGCGATGGCAACGTTCTGTGCCATCCCGAGCGTCTGATGGCATGGCTGGACGAGTCATATCTGGAGGGTACTGCACTGGATTCACGTCTGCGGATTGGCGTGGTGAACGGCTCTCACACTGCCTATGTATTGACGCTGGAGACGCCGGAGCAACTGCCCATTGCCCTGCATCAGCTGGAATGGATGCCGCCAAGAGCGTTATTCCGGAATCTGCAGGGCATGGATTTTGATGCCCTTTCACGCGCCTTGCAGCTCAGTAACTGGGCCAAAGAACACCGATATTGTGGCCATTGCGGAAACCCGACCAAAATCCATCCTTCGGAACCCGCTCAACACTGTGAGTCGTGCAACGCTCTGTATTTTCCTCGTATATCGCCTTGCATCATCGTGTTAATCACGCGCGGGGAATACTGTTTGCTGGCTCACCACACTCGCTACGCTCAATCGTTTTACAGTACGTTGGCCGGATTTGTAGAAGCCGGTGAATCGCTCGAACAGGCGTTGCATCGCGAAATCAGGGAAGAGGTCAATCTGAAGGTTGATAACCTGGAATACTTCGGCAGCCAGAGCTGGCCTTTTCCGGGACAGTTGATGGTTGGTTACATCGTCAGCTATCACTCCGGTGACATCAAAATTGACGAGACCGAGATCTCGGACGCACGCTGGTTTCATTACACCGACCTTCCGGACACCCCCACGCGGGTATCTATTTCTGGCCAGCTGATCGCAGAATTTGTCGCACGTTGCGAACACAATGCCATACCGGCAACAGACTGATCCACTTATCGACTATCGCGATTCTGTCGTTACACTCGCGGCGTCATTTACCAAGGACTGAATCGTGTCTCTGTCATCTCTCGATACCCCTACTCGCCGCAATCTGGGACTTCTGGTTTCAGCCCAGTCACTGGGCGGTTCTTCGGCCCCCATTGTGATCGCGCTGGGTGGTTTGATCGGCCAGCAATTAACACCGGATCCGACACTGGCTACGCTACCGGTCAGCGTGTACGGCATTGGCGTGGCACTTTCGATGATTCCGGTTGCACTGCTGATGCGTCAGATGGGTCGCAAGATGACGTATATCACCGGTTCTCTGCTCTGTATTCTGGCAGCGGCGCTGTCGACCATGGCCATTGTTCAGCAGTCGTTCTGGCTGTTTTGCGCCGGGACGGCGCTGGCGGGCTTTTACGGTGCCTGCGTTCAGAATTATCGCTTCGCCGCATCGGATCTGGTGGACGATAACAACAAGGCCAATGCCATTTCGCTGATTATGATCGGTGGACTGGCGGCGGCGATCATTGGGCCGCAGCTGGTGATCTGGAGTAAAGATGCCTGGGGAAATGCACCGTTCGCCGGCAGTTTTATCGGACAGGGCGTGTTGGCGGCCTTGTCCATCCCGCTACTGCTCGCCTTGCGAGTGCCTCATTCAGAAACCGAACAGCACGATGAGGAACCGCGCAAGCTGTCAGAAATTGCCCGCACCCCGACCTTCATCGTCGCGGTATTGGCCGCAACGGTGTCGTATGCACTGATGTCTTTCATCATGACCGCCGCGCCGCTGGCAATGGTGCACCACGGACACAGTTCCAGCGACGCAACACTCGGCATCCAATGGCATATTCTGGCGATGTTCGCGCCCAGCTTTTTTACCGGCAAACTCATCTCCCGGTTTGGCGACACCACCATTACCGCTCTGGGGCTGATGCTGCTGTTTACATCCGGGGTGGCGGCGATGTCCGGGCTGGAAATCGTCCACTTTTGGGGTTCGTTGATTCTGCTGGGTCTGGGATGGAATTTCGGCTTCATCGGCGCGACTACTTTGCTGACACGAGCCTATCGCCCATCTGAAAAGGCCAAGGTGCAATCACTGAACGATTTGCTGGTCTTCAGCTCGGTTGCCATCGCATCGCTGGGTGCCGGTCACTGGCTGAACATCTCCGGCTGGCATGAGCTCAACCTGATGACATTCCCGATTATTTGCGCCGTCCTGCTGATGATCGTGGCGTTGCCGTGGCTGGATAAAAAGCCAACCGTTTAGCCGGGCGGATCCGTTTTTTCTGCCCAGTTTGACGATCAGCGACTTCCGCCTGAACAGTCACTTTGGTGTACACTCCCTCCCCCCAAGCACCTGCTCTGACGGGTGCCACCACTGTGATTTACCGTTCAGGACTGACCATGAATTTCATTCAACGCATGTTCGCCGCTACGTTGATGGCGGTTGTTGCTGCCTCCGTCCAGGCAGACACTTTTGTTTTCACCGCCATCCCGGATCAGGATGAAACCCGCTTGCAGCAGCGTTTTGGCAAGGTCGCCGACTACCTGTCAAAAGAGCTGGGCGTTGAGGTGAAGTATATTCCGGTGAAGTCTTACGCGGCGGCGATCACCGCATTCCGCAACAATCAGGTTCAACTGGCCTGGTTCGGCGGATTGTCTGGCGTTCAGGCGCGTCGTCTCGTTCCCGGCTCGGAAGCATTGGCTCAGGGCAAGGAAGACCAATTTTTCAAGACTTATCTGATCGCGCATCACAGCGCCAACGTCGATGCCGCCAAGTCTCTGGCGGATATCGCTGACCAGTTGAAAGGCAAGACCTTCACCTTCGGCTCCAAAGGCTCAACCTCGGGCCGTTTGATGCCGGAATTCTATCTGCGCGAACAGTTCAAGGCTGCTCCAGCCGATGTATTCAGCCGCGTTGGTTTCTCCGGTGACCACAGCCGCACCATTGCTCAGGTTCAGTCCGGTGCGTGGCAGTTGGGTGCCGTGAACTACAGCGTCTGGGACACTCAATTGGCTGAGGGCAAAATCGACACAGACAAGGTCAAGGTGATCTGGACAACGCCAACATACCCGGACTATCAGTGGACCGTGCGTGGCGATGTAGACCAGCGTTTCGGCAACGGTTTCAAGGATCGCATTCGCAAAGCGCTGCTGGGCATGTCGGACAAGGAGCTGCTGGCCAGCTTCCCGCGTGAATCGTTCGTTCCTGCCAGCAATCAGGACTACGCCCCGATCAAGGACACCGCCAAAGCCATTGGCCTGATCGATTAAGCCAGTGTCTGCGAACCACCAGCCAGCCTTTCAGTTGACCAATGCGAGCCTGTCATACGGACAGGCTCAGGTGCTGCAGCACATTCATCTGACCATCCATGATGGCGAAAAGGTGGCTTTGCTCGGGCCTTCCGGAGCCGGAAAGTCCAGCCTGCTGAACCTGCTCTACCAACAACGCGCTGACCGTTGCGCTCTCTGCCCGCAGGACAACGGTCTGGTGGATATCCTGTCGGCCTATCACAATATCTTTATGGGCGGTCTGGATCGCCATTCGACCCCGGCATCACTCTGGAATCTTGTTCGGCCTTTGAAACGCGCTCGAACGGCCATTGAGGCAATCGCAACTCAACTGGGACTGGGCACGGAATTATGGAAGTCGGTGGATCGATTGTCCGGCGGTCAACGCCAGCGGGTGGCCCTCGGGCGAGCGCTGTTTCGTAAAAAAGATATCTTTCTCGGCGATGAGCCAGTATCTGCGCTCGACCCAATTCAGGCCGAGACTCTGATGCAACACGTGCTGTCGCAGCACGCAACGGCGGTGGTCTGTCTTCACAGCCCGGTGCTGGCTTTGGCGCTGTTTGATCGCGTGGTCGTGATGAAAGCCGGGAGCATCGAACTGGATCAGCCCACCCGTCAACTGACATTAGCCGATCTCAACAGCAACTACATCACTGACGTTCCGGCCGACAGGACTGCTCTTGTGTTGCCTGAAAAGTCATCCGTCGTATCCAGCCCGGAAGCCTGCGTGACCGGGAAAATTCAGCGCTAGTGCCTGACAAGCTGACTGCCCCATGCTGCCCGCTCTGAATCCGGCCCATCCGTTTACTGTTCAGTCCACCGCTCGACGCTTGACGGGCGTGATTGCCTTGCTGGCCATTCTGGCCGCCATCGCCTTGCCCTGGGCCGACCTGGCCATGGTGCAATCCGAACCCTGGCCAGAATTGAAACGACTCGCCACCGGTTTATTACTGCCCTATTGGGATGAGCCGACCATCCTGCTGGAATCACTGGGTCAGACCCTGGCGTTTGCCTTGCTGGCCGTTACCTTGTCGGCCCCCCTGGGCATGGTTCTGGCGCTGGTATTCCATTGTCGGGTCGTACGCTGGTTCTGTGCCGCCGTTCGCTCGGTGCATGAGCTGTTCTGGGGCCTGCTATTGATGCAGGTGTTCGGCCTCAGCGCCACCACCGGCCTGCTGGCGATCCTGATTCCCTACACGGGTGTATTTGCCAAGGTCTTTGCCGAAACCCTGGCCCTTCAGGATAAAACCCCGGCGCGCTCCATCTCGTTAAAACCCGGCTTTACCAGCCAGCTCGCCTTGTGGAGCTACACCCGTATTCCGCAGGCGTTACCAGCACTGCTGAGTTACACCCGCTATCGCTTCGAATGCGCACTGAGATCCAGCGCCATCCTTGGATTTATCGGCCTGCCAACGCTTGGTTTTCATCTGGAAACCGCCTTCAAACAAGGCCTCTACGGACAGGCCGGGGCGCTTCTCTGGGCCTTTCTGATTCTGATCGGCACCCTGCGTTACTGGTTACAGCCTCGGCTGATTCCTGTCTATCTGATTGCCGCCGTCTGGCTGCTGCCAGAAACCATCGGCTTCAGTAACTCCGGTTATTTGTGGCAATTTGTCAGTCGGGACATTTGGCCAACACCGCTACTCAACGGTGATCTGGCTGGTACCGTTAACTGGGCGAGTCGCATGTGGCAGGAACAAGCCTGGCCGGGACTGGTTCAAACGGTATTGCTCACCCAACTGGCGCTGTTTCTGACACTGGTGATCACTCTGGTCGTGTATCCCATGGCAAGCAAAGTCGTCGCTGGAAGACTGAACGCCAGAATCGGGCATTTTTTACTGCTGGTGATGCGATCAACACCGGAAATGATGTTGGCGTTTGTATTTATGCTGCTGTTCGGCCCATCCGGCTTACCGGCAGTATTGGCACTGGCGATTCACAACAGCGGCCTGATTGGCTATCTGGTTGCGCGAAACAGCGACGCTGACCAACGCCATCGACTCGATGACCCAGCCGGCATCGCCCGTTACGCCTATCTGGAAACACCCCGACAACTGCCGTCGTTACTGGCGTGGCTGTTCTATCGCTGGGAAGTGATGCTGAGAGAAAGCGCCATTATGGGTGTGCTCGGCATCACCACGCTGGGCTTCTACATTGATTCAGCGTTCGAGGAAATCCGTTATGACCGCGCCTTTTTCCTGATTCTGGTCACGGTGGCACTGACGGTGGTGGTTGATGGTTGCTCACGCTGGCTGCGTAACAAGGCCGGAGTCGAGAGTGCTGGTGGATAGCGGCGCGCCAGCCAGACGAGAGTATTCACCAATAAAAAAGCCATCGAACTTGCGGTTAAACAAGCGTCGATGGCTTTTTTGTCGTTTCTATTTGCCAGGCGCTGAGCTTACAGAGTCAGCTCACGGTTACTGGCTTTGATGAATTCTTTTTTCAGATCTTCGAAGGTGTGTACCGCCGGGAACTGAGGGAACTCTTCGATCACGTTTTGTGGCGCGTGGAACAGAATGCCTGCATCCGCTTCAGCCAGCATGGTGGTGTCGTTGTAGGAATCGCCCGCCGCGATGGTGCGGTAGTAGATGGTCTGCAACGCACGAATAGACTGACGCTTAGGATCGGCCTGACGCAGTTTGTAGTCGGTTACGTTGCCTTCTTCGTCCGTGACCAAACGGTGACAGAACAGCGTCGGGAAGCCCAGCTGACGCATCAGCGGCTGAGAGAATTCGTAGAACGTGTCGGAAAGGATGATCACCTGAAAGCGTTCACGCAGCCAGTCGATAAACTCACGCGCACCTTCCAGTGGCGCCAGTGTGGCGATCACTTCCTGGATATCCTGCAGCTTGTAGCCGTTGTCGTTCAGCAGACGCAGACGCTGCTTCATCAATACGTCGTAATCTGGAATATCACGAGTCGTTGCCTTCAGCTCTTCGATTCCGGTTTTGTTGGCAAATTCGATCCAGATTTCCGGGATCAGAACGCCTTCGAGGTCTAGACATGCAATTTCCATGATGACTCCGCTGTTTCAATGGTGCTTTGTGATTGTCACTGCCCGGTTTATGCGGCCTGTGGCCCCATTCACCCGCATTTGATGTGGCGGCTACTCTAGCCAGTCTGCTTCATGGTGACAATCACTTCAGAAGCATTATCCTGCGACATTTAAGAACCGCCTCACTCCAGAGCAGACCAGGCCCATCTTTTATAACCAAAAATCCTGCATGTATTCATTTTTATTATTTTTTGAACTATTAAAGGCGTGCTAGCATTCCGGCAAAATCTATATAAACCGTGGTTACCTTATGACTGACTTCACTCAACTTAATCAGGAATACGAGGGCAAACGTCCCAAAGACCTGATTCGCCATGCGCTTGAGCAATACGATCGCATCGCTGTGTCTTTCAGCGGCGCAGAAGACGTGGTGCTGGTGGATATGGCAACCAAGATTCGCAAAGACGTAGAAATTTTCACACTGGATACCGGTCGCCTGCACACGGAGACTTACCAGTTTATAGAGAAAGTCCGCAAACACTACGGCATCAAGATCCAGGTCCAGACGCCGGATCAGGTTGCTCTGCAAGCGTTTGTTACCGAGAAAGGCTTGTTCAGCTTTTATGAAGATGGCCACAACGAGTGCTGTGGTATTCGAAAAATTGCTCCCCTCCGCAACAAGCTGTCGACACTCGACGCCTGGATCACCGGGCAGCGAAAAGATCAAAGCCCTGGCACGCGCAGCAACATTGACCTGGTCGAACTGGATTCCGCCTTCAAGGGCACCAACGGCGATCTGGTCAAGTTCAACCCATTGGCCGACTGGACGTCACAGCAAGTATGGGAATACATCAAAATGTTTGATGTGCCGTACAACGAATTGCACGAGCGTGGTTTCGTCAGCATCGGCTGTGAGCCTTGCACCCGCCCAACCCTGCCACATCAGCATGAACGCGAAGGCCGCTGGTGGTGGGAAGAAGCGACTCACAAGGAATGCGGCCTGCACTCCGGGAACATCATTTCCAAAGGCTGAACGTCGCCAGGCACATTGGCTGACAAGTCTGCACAAAAAAGCCCTGCCAACTGGCAGGGCTTTTTTGTCGGTTTGGATCACAATACCGGTAACTTGAAGCCTTCAAACATGGCATCAACATCTGCACGAGACGGAGTCTGAAGCACCTTGTCCACCACGGGACGCGTCAGGTGTGGAGCAAACTGGGTAACAAAGTCATACATGTAACCGCGCAGGAAAGTGCCTTTACGGAAACCGATTTTGGTCACACTGGATGCGAACAGATGACTGGCATCAATGGCGACCAGATCGCTATCCAGCTCCTTGTCCACCGCCATGCTGGCAATAATACCAACGCAAACTCCCAGCCGAACGTAGGTTTTGATCACATCGGCGTCCGCGGCAGTGAATGCCACCCTCGGGGTCAGATTTCGGGACTTGAACGCGTCGTCCAGCTTTGAACGCCCGGTAAAGCCAAAGACATAGGTCACAATCGGGTAAGCCGCAATCTGCTCCAGCGTCGGCTTGGGATGATCGGCCAGAGCATGGCCTTTCGGCACCAGAATGCTGCGATTCCAGCGGTAGCACGGCATCATGATCAGATCGTTGAAGTGCTCCATGCCCTCTGTGGCGATGGCGAAATCAACGCTGCCATTGGCCGCCATTTCGGCAATCTGGGTTGGTGTTCCCTGATTCATGTGCAAGGTCACTTCAGGATAGCGATCCATAAATTTGCGGATCACCGGAGGCAAGGCGTACCGGGCCTGGGTATGAGTTGTTGCAATAGCAAGGTCGCCGCGGGCTTCGTCGCTGAATTCCTGGGCGACACGCTTGACGCTATCGACCTGGCGCAAAATTTCACCCGTGATGGAGAGAATGGCTTCACCGGCCGGGGTAATCCGGGTCAGGTGTTTTCCGCTACGGGAAAAGATCTCTACCCCCAGTTCTTCTTCCAGCATCCGAATCTGTTTGCTGATCCCTGGCTGAGAAGTAAACAAGGCCTGGGCAGTCGCTGACACATTGAGGTCGTGGTGGGCAACCTCCCAGATGTACTTCAGTTGCTGTAGCTTCATAATCCCTCCGAAACGGATACAGAACGTTATAAAAATATAAATAAATATTCTTTTTAATTATAGAAGACTACCTCTAGAGTACAACCCAATTCCTACTTCCCTAGAATAAGTCGGCCCGTTTATATGGACTTTCTGTTATACATCATCGCCGGGGCATCTGTCGGCTTTATCGTCGGCCTCACCGGCATCGGCGGCGGCGCATTGATGACGCCACTGCTGCTGCTGTTTGGTTTTCCACCCAACATCGCCATTGGTACCGACTTGATGTACGCCGGACTCACCAAGGCTTCGGGCGCCTGGACCCATCACAAGCAGGGTCACGTTAACTGGACGATTCTCAAATACCTCGCTGTCGGCAGTATAACGGCCAGTCTTATAACCGGCATCGCACTGAGCCACTTCTTTGAGTCCTCAGAGCAATATGGGTACCTTTTGACCACTGTGTTAGGGGCGATGCTGCTGTTCACGGCCTGCGCAATCATTTTTCGTCCCTGGCTTCAGCGCTGGTCCTCCAGCTTGCTGGGAGAATCCACCAAAAGCATCGCTATCATTACAACCCTGTCCGGTGTCATTCTGGGTGTTCTGGTGACCTTGTCTTCGGTCGGAGCAGGCGCCATTGGCACAGCACTGTTGATGATTCTGTACCCGGCGTTGCGTTCCACTCATGTGGTCGGCACAGATATCGCTCATGCCGTACCGCTCACCCTGGCCGCCGGGGCTATTCATACCTACCTGGGCAATGTCGACTTTTCATTGCTCGGCGCGCTGTTGATTGGCTCTATCCCTGCCATTCATGTCGCCAGCAAGTTAGCCCGTCACATTCCAGAAACGATTTTGCGCAATGCGCTGGCCAGCATGTTGTTTGGTCTCGGCATCAAGTATTCGCTGTTTTAATGACCGGGTGATTTAGACGCTACCACAGCTCCAGGGTCTGACCCGATGCGTTCTCGCCCGGCCAGACCACTTCCCGTTGCCAGAAAGTTTCCATAATCCAGCGATGAAAACCCGGCACATCCTGGTTACCGACGGTGTGCCAGAATACAAACGGTTGTCGCCCTTCCTGCTGCCATTGCGTCAGCTTGCGATGCCACTGCTGCAATCCTTGAATGTTCTGCTGCCAGTCTGAATGGCCTATAAAACGCACCACCGGATGACGACCCGTCGCCACCGCATGCACTGGCATATTCGGTTTCTTTCGCTGAGCGTCCAGAACCGGCTCTGTTTTCGTCCGATCCATTTGCAGACCTCGGGAATCAAAAATTACCCGATCCATCTTCCGGTCCGCCAGGCCACGTAAAAAGTCCGTCTCCGCTTCGTCTTTCATAAAAAACGAGCGATGGCGACATTCCACCGCAAGGCTGCCACTCCAACGACTGCCCAGGCAGTGCTCTGTCATGGACAACACAGCATCAAACAGGCGCCAGAGCATGTCTTCCGATGTCACAGCCACACGCTCCGGCAACTGAACCATGAGCACACCCAGTTTGTGTCCGCCAAGATCTGCAATTGCGCGCAAGAAGTCCTCAAACTCCTTTCCGGCACGACTCTGAATCGCGGCAACCGGATCACCAACATGGGTAATGTCTCTCGGCAGCTTGAAACAGAAACGAAAATCGTCCGGCACCTGCTGCCACCAGTTTGACAGACGCGAGGCATCCGGTAACCCGTAAAAAGTGGTATTTCCCTCCACCGAATCGAACACCTGGCTGTAATCCCAAAGTGCGGTTCCCGACTGCGCATCCGCGCCAAGCAACCCTCCCCGCCAATCGGGCAAGTACCACATTGGTAGCCCCATGTGCGGTAGCAAGCCGCTTCCACTGCCGTATTGACGCTTGTCGGGTGCAGTTGCATTGATCATTTGTCATAATCCCGGCCAATCATAGCGGGCCAGTATCCCCGCTTGGGATAGCGGCCTGCAACCGCATGCTTTTTGAGAGTTCAGCCGAAAGGCTACAGAAAACCCTATAGGATCATCATGTCTGATAATCGCGTTGAAGATTTAAATATTGAGTCGATCAACACTCTGATCACTCCCGACCAACTGAAAGACGAAATGCCTATCACGGATGCGGCGGTTGCCAGCGTTCAGCAAGGCCGTCAGGTCATCCGCGATATTCTGGATCGCAAGGATCATCGAATTTTTGTTGTGGTTGGCCCATGTTCCATCCACGACGTGGAAGCGGCTCACGACTACGCCGAGCGCCTGCGTGAACTGTCCGAAAAAGTCAGCGACACCCTGTATCTGGTGATGCGTGTTTACTTTGAGAAGCCACGTACTACCGTCGGCTGGAAAGGCCTGATCAACGATCCGTACCTGAACGACACCTTCAAGGTGGAAGAAGGCCTGCACATCTCCCGTCGTTTGCTGCTGGATCTGGCCGAAAAAGGTCTGCCACTGTCCACCGAAGCACTCGACCCAATCTCACCTCAGTACCTGCAGGATCTGATTGCCTGGTCCGCCATTGGCGCCCGTACCACCGAATCCCAGACGCACCGTGAAATGGCGTCCGGTCTGTCTTCCGCTGTCGGCTTCAAGAACGGCACCGATGGCAGCCTGACCGTGGCTACCAACGCGCTGAAATCCGTTGCCAACCCGCACCGCTTCCTGGGCATCAACCAGAACGGTAACGTGTCCATCGTCAGCACCCAGGGCAACCCATACGGTCACGTGGTACTGCGTGGCGGTGGCGGCAAGCCTAACTACGACTCTGTAAACGTATCTCTGGCAGAACAGGCTCTGGACAAGGCTGATCTGGCCCAGAACATCATGATTGACTGCAGCCATGAAAACTCCAGCAAGAACCCGGCTCTGCAGCCTCTGGTTCTGGAGAACGTCACCAACCAGATTCTGGAAGGCAACCAGTCCATCATCGGCCTGATGGTTGAATCCAACCTGAAGCATGGCCGTCAGAACATCCCTGCGAACCTGGACGATCTGGAATACGGTCTGTCGGTAACCGACGGCTGTATCAGCTGGGAAGAAACCGAAGAAGCGCTGCTGACCATGCGCGACAAACTGAAAGATGTCCTGCCAGGCCGTAATCAGTAATTCGTTCGGATCTGTCTGATCGCTCGCCCCGGCTTCCTGCCGGGGTGAACTCCTCTCTTTTCCTGCGTTCATGCTTCAGCCCCACTTCCGGCAACGACAGCCTTATCAATCGATCAACGGAATCCGTGAGTTTTAGCGCCAATTCGGCTAGAATCCGCCTCCTTTTCAGAACCCGCCACAGCGTTCGCCAACGCCAGTAATCGGCCCAGGTTCACCAAAATCAACTTTCAGCAGGAAACATCTATGGATCTGTCTGCACTCAGCGCAATTTCTCCAATCGATGGCCGTTACGGCAGCAAAACCAAGGCACTGCGTTCGGTATTTTCCGAATTCGGTCTGATCAAGGCCCGGGTTGAGGTAGAAGTTCGCTGGTTGCAGCGTCTGGCATCCATGGAAGCGATCAGCGAGCTGCCAGCCCTGTCCGACGAAGCCAACGCTCTGCTGGACGGCATCGTTGCCAACTTCGGTGAAGAGCACGCCCAGCGCGTTAAAGACATCGAAGCCACCACCAACCACGACGTCAAAGCGGTTGAATACTTCATCAAGGAACAGTTCGCCGACAACGCCGAGCTGAACGCCGCCAACGAGTTCGTTCACTTCGCCTGTACTTCCGAAGACATCAACAACCTTTCTCACGCATTGATGCTAAACGAAGCACTAGCTGAAGCCATCATTCCTGAGATGAAAGCGGTTCTAGCTGCTATCGAAGAATTGGCTATCGAACATGCGGAACAATCTATCCTATCTCGTACCCACGGTCAGACTGCGTCTCCAAGTACGGTAGGTAAAGAA